>CASENE010000093.1 GCA_949289265.1 uncultured Bacteroides sp. | reverse complement strand
TTTCTCGAAGTTCACCACGTCGAAATTGTCTATCAGCACATCCGGGAGGATGGCTCTGAGGAGGTCGTCTGCTTTCATGCCGCAAAGCTACTCAATATTCTTGAGAATTTCTACCGCCAACCGGGATTATCCGCTGATCCGTTCTTTCCTTCTCCTTTCCTCTCCTTTTCAGAATTTACAGAAAAACGATACGAAGAACGGCACGCTCAGGTCGATGAGCAAGCCGTGGAAGATGGCCACCGGAATCATCTCCTTGCCCGAATGGCGCGTGATGGCGGGCAGCAGCACGTCCATCGAGTTGACGCCCGCAGCCGAGATGGGAGCCAGCCTGCCGAAATGCTTGCGGATGAGCGGTGCTCCCAGCAGGGCGGTCATTTCGCGCAAGATGTTGGTCAGAAGGGCGATGGTGCCCAGTTCGGTAGCTGCCTGCAGGCCGATGGAAGCCTCTTTCAGTTGCGTGATGAGGATGGACGACAGCGAGTAGTAGGCAAAGCCGCTGCCCACGGCCAGGCACTCGGCCACGCTCCAGCGGCTCAGCAGCAGCGCGGCAGCAGCCGAAAACAGCAACGTGCCGCCAATGGTGGCCGCAGGCACCAGCAGCATGCGGGGACTCAGCGCGCGCAGCAGTTGCTTCAACTCCCGGTGGCTTCCCATCCCAAGACCCACCTGGAACATCAGGGCGTAGAGCACGCAGAGCGACACGCGGTGCGTGTCCAGTTGCACGTTGCCCAGCAGTCCGGCCAGACAGCCGACTGCGAAGAAAGCGATGACGGCGAGGTTCTGTTTCATGCTCTCTCCTCCTTTCTTTTCTTATTATACAGGCGGACGGCCAACGAGGCGGCCACGATGCTTCCGGCCGTGCCGGCCGCGGCCAGCAGGGCGGCCTGCCAGCCCAGGCGGGCCAGGTTGTCGATGATGAGGCGGTTGGAGCCGACGGAAAGCCCCAGGACGAAGAGCAGCAGGCAGACGGTGAACGAAGTGCTTTTTTCTATCCCGCGCAGGAAAGCGGCCCGGCGGAGCACGTATCCCAATGCGCCGCCCAGGGCCAGGGTGAGTATGATGCTGAACATAAAGAGTAAGAAATTTTAAATCCCATTCCGGGCTTGTCCGTCGCAAAGTGCCGTTGCGGGCGCAGACTGACGGCTGTGGGACAGGAGTTTAGCACCCGATTCCCGGTGTTCTGTTGCCAGGTCGGTGGGACTCTGTCTCCAGCGTGCTGGGACTACTGTGCCAGCGCGCTCCGTCTATAGTCCCAGCCGGCGGGGCTTGGGTGGCGGCGGACGTGTGCTGAAAATAGGTTACATGAAGGGTGTGGCGTTCGCGTTTCCGGCGGGAAGGCCGGATGCAGGGACGCCGGACTGCCGTCCGCTGGGGGCGGGCAGGCGGAGAGGTGGGGTGGGGGAAGCGCCTCAGACGAAGCCGCTGAACCAGTGCACATGCACCACGAAGCGCGTGCGCGGGGCCGCTTGGGCTCCTGCGCTGTTTCTGAGTCGGTGGTGGGAAAGGGTCTGTTTCATCTTTGCACGGGTTTTACGGGCGCAAAGGTAGGACTTTATTGAATATTTACCAAATAAATATGCGTAAAAATAACGCAGAGGCGTGCTCCGGCGGTGGCGTCAGCATTGGTTGGCCAGGTTCAGCAGGTGGCAGGCCACCAGGGCGGCCGTCTCCGTGCGCAGGCGCGAGCGTCCCAGGCTGATGGGGGTGAATCCGGCCTGCAGGGCCAGTTGCACCTCTTCTTCGCTGAAGTCGCCTTCCGGCCCGATGAGCACCAAGGCGTCTTCGCCCGGACGCAGGATGTCCTTCAGCAGCGGTTTGTCGCCCGGATGGCAGTGGGCGATGAACTTCTGCCCCGCAAAGGGCTGTGCCACGAAGGACTTGAAGTCTGTCATGCCGTTCAGCCTGGGGAGGCGCGCCTTGAGGGACTGCTTGATGGCGGACACCAGAATCTTCTGGATGCGTTCGGCCTTGACGACGCGCCGTTCCGAGTAGCGGCAGTTCAGGAAGGTCAGTTCGTCGAAGCCTATTTCCGTGGCCTTCTCGGCCAGCCACTCCGTGCGGTCCATGTTTTTGGTGGGCGCCAGGGCGATGTGCAGGTGTCCGTGCCACAGCGGGGCTTGCGTCTCCACTTGCAGGATGTCCACCAGGCAGCGTTTGTGGGCCGCTATGCCGATGCGCGCGTGGTAGAAACGGCCTTTGCCGTCGGTCAGCAGCACTTCGTCGCCAGCCTGCAGGCGCAAGACGCGCAAGGCGTGCGCGGCCTCTTCTTCGGGCAGCTCGTGGGTGGTCTCTATGTCGGGGGTGTAGAAGATGTGCATGGTCGTTGTCTGTTGTCAGGTGGTCTTGCGTAGGTTGATTTGGTCGCGTAGCTGGGCGGCCTGCTCGTAGTCTTCGCGGTCGATGGCTCTCTGGAGGGCGGCTTCCAGGGCCTCCAGGCTGTCTTCTTCCGGCTCGTCGTTGCCGGCTTCGGCACAAGGATAGCTGCCGTCTGCGTTGAGGCAGGCGGGGTTGAGCACGTCTTCGTAGATGTAGATGGGCGCTTTCATGCGGAGAGCCAAGGCCACGGCGTCGCTGGTGCGTGAGTCCACGCGGAGAATGATGTCGCCCGAGCTGATATACAGATAGGCGTAGAAGATGCCTCGTTCGGCCTTGTAAATCAGTACGCGCATCAGCCTCGCGCCCAAGGCTTCGAGCACCGAGGCAAACAAGGCGTGCGTCAGCGGGCGCGGTGGATTGACGCCGCGCAGCTCGAGCGCGATGGCCTGCGCCTCGGAGGTGCCGATGATGACGGGCAGGGTGCGCTCGCCGTCGGCTTCGGTCAGAATCAGGGCATAAGCCCCAGCCTGCGCCCGGCTGTTGGTCAGGCTGGATACCTGGAGTTCTATTTTCTTTCTGTTCATGTTTCTTTCTGAGAGTCTCGTTGGTTTATTTTTCCGGCGTATGCTTGTAGCGGAAAGTCACGGCAAACAGTATGCCGATGAGGAGGGCATAGGCGGCAAAAATCATCCATATCGGCGTCCATTCCCGGCTGACCACTCCGCCGTCGGCGGCATATACCGAGAAAAAGTCTACCACCGCGCCGCTGGCATGTCCGCCGATAAAGGCGCCGAAGCCGTTGGTCATCATGAAAAACAGCCCCTGCGCGCTGGCCCGGATGCCCGGATGGGCTTCCATCTCGGTGTATAACGAACCGGAGACGTTGAAGAAATCGAAGGCCATGCCGTAGACTATCATGGAGAGGACGAGCATCCACAAGCCGTCGCCCGGATTGCCCAGACCGAAAAGCGCGAAGCGGAATACCCAGGCCAGCATGCTGATGAGCATGACGCGCTTGATGCCAAAATGGCGCAAGAAGAAGGGTATGGCCAGGATGAAGAGGGTCTCGCTCATCTGCGAGATGGAGAGCAGGATGACCGAATGCTTCACCCCGAACGAGTCGGCATACTCCGGTATGGCGGCAAACGAGCTGAGGAAGAGGTCGCCGTAGGTATTGGTGATTTGCAGGGCGGCGCCCAGCAGCATGGAGAAGAGGAAGAATATGGCCATCTTCTTTTGCTTGAAGAGCACCAGCGCGTCCAGTCCGAAGGCCGAGAGCCACGTCTTCTTCTCGCTGCGCTGGGGCGGGCACGCCGGCAGGCTGAAGGCATACAGTCCCAGGACGAGCGACGCGATGCTGGCCACGTACAGCTGGGCGGCGCTGCTCTTGAATCCCGTCAGGTCCACCACCCACATGGCGCAGATGAATCCCACGGTGCCCCACACGCGGATGGGCGGAAAGTCTTTCACGAGGTCCAGTCGGTGTTTCTCCAGCGCGTTGTAGGACACGGTGTTGGCCAGCGACAGGGTGGGCATGTAGGCCAGCATGTTGAGCAACATGGCGGCGTACATCTGCTCGAAGGTGGTGGCGGTGGAGGCGTAGAACAAGGCTCCGGCTCCCACGAGGTGCAACAGGCCGTACAGGCGTTCGGCGTTTATCCACTTGTCGGCGATGATGCCGGTCAGCCCCGGCATGAACAGGGCTGCGATGCCCATCGTGGCGAAGATGGCGCCTATCTGGCCTCCTTCAAACTGGAGCGCGCTGCCCATGTAGCCGCCCAGAGAGATGAGCCACGCCCCCCAGACAAAGAACTGCAGGAACTGCATGGCCGTTAGTCTAATCTTTATGCTCATAAGTCAGGATATGCTTGGATGATGTCGGCAGGGCGTTTCCGTCCTGTTAGCTGCAAAAGTACAACGTTACCGGAAGAAATGCAAGGGGAATCGCCGAAAAACAACGGAAAAAGGGATGGGAAGGGGGTATAAAAAAAGAAGGGTATCTATCCCAGACACCCAATCTTTGTTAACCTTAAATCTAATACCATGAAAAACACGTTGCAAAGGTATGGCTTCTGCCCCTTCCCTCCAAATATTTGAGCGAAAAACTGCGGTTTATTAACTCTTTTTTAAAAGAAGTGGGTTCTCTTTCACTTCTATTCAACATAAAGCACCAGTCCTTTCAGGTATTCGCCTTCCGGGTGGTAGATGTTGACGGGGTGGTCGGCAGGCTGCGTCAGCTGGTGCAGGATGCGCACGCTGCGTCCCGACTGGGCGGCTGCCGTGAAGACGGCCATGCGGAACTGGTCTTTGTTGACCGCCTGCGAGCAGGAGAAGGTGAAGAGGATGCCGCCCGGCTTTATCTTCTCGAAGGCGCGTGCGTTGAGCTTGCGGTAGCCCATAAGCGCGTTGCGCAGGGCGTCGCGATGTTTGGCGAAGGCAGGCGGGTCCAGCACGATGAGGTCGTAGTCGCCGTCGCCCATGTGTTCCAAGTACTTGAAGGCGTCTTCGGCAAAGGCGGCGTGGCGTTCGTCTCCGGGGAAGTTCAGCTCGATGTTCTTGTTGGTCAGGTCGATGGCCTTGGCCGAGCTGTCTACCGAGTGGACGGACAAGGCTCCGCCCCGCATGGCGTAGACCGAGAATCCGCCCGTGTAGCAGAACATGTTGAGCACGCGGCGTCCGCGGGCGTAGCGTTCCAGCAAGGCGCGGTTCTCGCGCTGGTCTACGAAGAAGCCCGTCTTCTGTCCCTTCAGCCAGTCGATGTGGAACTGCAGGCCGTATTCGGTGGCTACGTTGTCGGCACTGCCGCCTTGGAGGAAACCGTTTTCGGGAAAAAGGTCTGCCTTGTAGGGCAGGGTGGTCTCCGACTTGTAGTAAATGTTGTCTATGTCGCCTTCCATCACCTCGTTCAGTGCCTCTGCGATGCGCATGCGCTCCAGGTGCATACCGGCCGAGTGGGCCTGCATCACGGCGGTGCGGGCGTAGATGTCTATCACCAATCCGGGCAGGTTGTCGCCCTCGCCGTGCACCAGGCGGTAGGTGTTGTTGTCCGTTCGTCCCAGCAGGCCGATGCTGCGCCGCATCTGCCGGGCGGCAGACAGGCGGCGTCGCCAAAAAGCGGCGTCTATCTCTTCTTCTTGACGGAAGCTGAGCACGCGCACGGCGATGCTCCCTATCTGGAAGTGCCCCTTGGCGATGAATTCTTTCCGGGCCGTGTAGACCTCCACTACTTCGCCCTCGTCGGGCTTTCCGTCGATGCGGGCGATGGCGCCCGAGAATACCCACGGGTGAAAGCGTTTCAGCGATTCTTCTTTTCCGGGTTTCAGGTAGATTTTATGCATAGGTTTCCTCTTTGGTTTCTGATGGATGGGATGGTGGGGATGTGCCTGCGCGCCTTTGGGTCAGGCGGAGGTGCCGGCGGCCTCGTTGCGCGCGGCAATCTCGAAGTCGCCGGTGCGTTCCAGTTCTTGCAGGCGGTGGTAGATGTTGAGGCAGGCCCAGGCGTCGGTGGCGGCGTAGACTTTCTGCGGTTCGGTCAGGGTCTCGGCCTCCCAGTTGGTGAGGCGCTGGGTTTTGGATATCTTTTCGCCGAACAGGATGCCGTATATCTTCTGCAGGCTTTTGTCCTCGATGCCGAACAGGCGCACGTATTCCTGAAGCTCGATGCAGGCCCGTTGCTCGAAAGGCGCCCGCTTGTGGAGCATCATGAAGTCGTCCCGGAGCGAAAGGCCCACCTTGGTGATGTTGGGGCTCTCCAGCAGTTGGATGATGGGCAGCGTCAGTCCCGTCAGGTTGAGGCGGAACAGGAAGCAATGTTCGTCGGACGACACCTGCAGCAGGGCCACCTTGTGTGCCCGTCCCTTGGAGAAGGAGGGGCGTGTCTCGCTGTCGATGCCCACCAGGTCGTAGCGCCTCAGGTAGTCTGCCGCCTTCTCGGCCTCCCAAGGGGTCTGCACCACGTGTATCTGTCCGGGGAAGGTCACCTTGGGCAGGTCCTTCAGGGCTTCTTTGGCTATGTTTCGTTGGATAATCATCGGTCGTGGGGTAATGTTAGGGTTGTTGCGCGTGGGGCGTCAGGGGCGTCAGTAGCCCGCCCCGTCGTCGTCATAGTCGTCTTCGGCCTCGTCGCCGCTTTGGGTGTATCTCACTTCGTGCAGGGCGCGCAGCGTGTTCACCAGCTTCTGGCCCCAGTAGAGGCGGAAGTTCTCCTGGCAGATGGCCAGCGCGTCGTGCATGGTCTCGTCCAGCCCCAGGGCGAAGACGAGGGTGAAGTTCTTGACGTCCTGGTAGATGTCGGCCAGGTCTTCGGAGATGTAGCGCGTGATGGGCTGGTCGCTGTATTTCATGTCTTCCACGAATACGTCCAGGTAGTCGTCCCGTTCGGCCAGGATGCCGGCCAGCGTCATGCGCAGCACTTCGTAGGTCTCTTCCGTGACGCACTGTTCGGGCATCTCCTCGCCCAGGGCTTCGCACGGCGGCAGCAGGGTGGCCTTCAGGTAGAGCAGGGGCAGCATCTTCAGCGTCGTGTCCACAAAGTCGGCCCGGCGCGCGCCTTCGGCCTGCTCCAGGTAGCGGCAGAACTCGGCGGCCACGGTCACAAATTCGATGACGTTGCGGTCGAATATGGTTGGGTTCTCTTTCTTCATGACGGACAATTTCCTGCAAAGATAGGGGATTTTGAGGGGAAGCGCAAATTTCGTTCTGACAAAGTTGCGCGGCCCGGCCTACAGGGGCTTTCCCGCCTGCTGCCCAAGCCCCGCGAGCGGGGACTTAACTTCCCGCCGGCGGGCGTTACTATGCCAGGCCGGTGGCATTACTACGCCAGGTCGGTGGGACTATAGTCTCGGCGCCCGGGGATTTAAGCGTCTGCTTCGGGTTGAAATACAGGGGATTGGAGAGTGGCGTGGCGCGGCTCTCCTGCCGATGGGGGCGCGGCGGCGGGCGGGGGAGGGGAGGCGGGGCGGAAAAATAATCGGCCGGGCAGTTTGTTTATTCCTCCTTGTTTTTTAAATTTGCCCTTCGCAACAAGCATTTGTTTCTGCAAACCAAGAGAATTAAGCATATGGATACGAAGTTCGTAGTAAACATCGGCCGCCAGTTGGGCAGCGGCGGCCGCGAGATTGGCGAGAAACTGGCTGCCCGTCTGGGCATCTCCTTCTACGACAAGGAGCTCATCCAGCTGGCCTCCGAAGAGAGCGGCCTGTGCAGCGAGTTTTTCGAGCGGGCCGACGAGCGTCCGGCCCAGGGGCTGGTGGGCGGATGGTTTGGCATGCGCTTCCCCTTCGTCACCGACGGGGCCATGCCGGCCACCAACTGCCTGAGCAACGATAACCTGTTCAAGGTGCAGAGCGACGTCATACGCCGCCTGGCGGCCGAGAAGTCGTGCCTCTTCGTGGGCCGCTGCGCCGACTACATCCTGCGCGAGCACCCCCGCTGCGCCAACGTCTTCATCTCTTCCACCCGCGAGGACCGCATCGCCCGCCTGTGTCGCATACACGGCTTCGGCGCGCAAGAGGCGGAGGCCATGATGGCCAAGGCCGACAAGAAACGCTCGGAGTATTACAATTATTACAGCTACAAGACCTGGGGCGCCGCCGCGTCCTATCACCTGTGCATCGACTCTTCGGTGCTGGGCATCGACGGGACGGTGGACTTCGTGGAGGAGTTCGTGCGCAAGAAGCTGGGACTTTGAGGAACGGCATGAAAAAGAGCCAGGCCGACAGCTTGATGCCCGTATGTCTTCGGGCGGCTGTCGGCCTGGCTCTTTTCTGGGTGTTGCCCTCAGGCGTCGGGCGGCGTTACATCATCGCCAGCAGAATCATCTGTCCCGCCAGGATGCGCAGGAACATGGTGAGCGGATAGACGGTGGAGTAGCCCACGGAGGGAGCCGTGTTGCCGGCCACCTGGTTAGAGTAGGCCAATGCGGGAGGGTCGGTGGTGGCGCCGCCGATAAGACCCATCAGGATGAAGTAGTTCACCTTGAAGTATCCGCGCGCCAGACAGCCCACGATGAGCAGCGGGATGACCGTGATGAGGAAGCCCCACAGGACGTACAGCAATCCGTCGCCCTGCAGCACCGTCTGCACGAACTGTCCGCCCGCGTCGATGCCCACGCTGGCCAGGAACAGCACCAGGCCTATCTCGCGCAGCATCAGGTTGGCGCTCATGGTCGTATAGGTCACCAGTTTCAGCTTGTACCCGAAGCGGCCGATCAGGATGGCCACCACCAGCGGGCCGCCGGCCAGGCCCAGCTTGACGGGCGTGGGCATGCCGGGGAACGAGATGGGCAGGCTGCCCACCAGGATACCCAGGAACAGGCCGATGAAGATGGTGACGATGTTCGGAGTGTCCAGTCTCTTCAACTGGTTGCCCAGCACCAGGGCCACGCCGTTCACTGCATCCTGCTGGCCTACCACCATCACGCGGTCGCCCACCTGCAGCGTCAGGTTCGGGGCGGCGAAGAGGTCCATGCCCGAGCGGTTGACGCGCGTCACCGTCACGCCATACGTGCTGCGGAAGTGCATGTCCCCAAGTTTCTTGCCATTGATGTCCGACTTCGTTATCAGGATACGTCTCGACACCATGGGCATGTCCTGATGCTCCCAGTCCACCTCCACCTGCCGGCCGATGAAGGCGGCGATGGCCTCGGCGTCTTCCTCGCTGCACACCATGTACAGCTGGTCGCCGATGTGGAAGGGTGTATTCTGGTCGGGGATGGACACGTGCCCTTCGTGGCGGATGCGCGTGCACACGAACGGACGCCCCAGGAATTCCTTCACCTGCAGCAGCCGCTTGCCGTCTATCGACTCGTTGCGCACCTCCAGCGTCATCAGGTGCGGCTTCTGCTTCTCCTCGCCCTCGGTGTCGCGCAGCGCGGCCTCCTCCTTGGCGAAGTCCACGCGGAAGATGTAGCGGATGGCGATGATGCTGCCGATGATGCCCAGCACGCCCAGCGGATAGGCGCAGGCATAGCCCAGGGCAATCGGGTCGCCGGTGTATTGCAGCTGGTTCAGCGCCTCCTGCGCCGCGCCCAGTCCCGGCGTGTTAGTCACCGCGCCGTACAGGATGCCGATGACCATCGGCAGCTCCACCCGCCCGTTCGCGGCAAAATAGATGGTGAGGGCCACGGCGATGTTCAGCACCACGATCAGCACCGCCAGCAGGTTCAACGTCATGCCGCCCTTCTTGAAAGACGAGAAGAACGACGGCCCCACCTGCAGGCCGATGCAGAACACGAACAGCGTCAGCCCGAACTCCCGCAGGAAATGCAAGATGGGCGTCGACACCGTGAACCCGAAGTGACCCGCCAGGATGCCCATGAACAACACGAACGTCACCCCCAGCGAGATGCCCGCCACCTTCAGCTTGCCCAGCATCACTCCCGCGGCAATCACGAAGGAATACAGGAAGACGATGTGGGCCACCGACGACGGGTCCCAAAGTAAACTGTTTAACCAATCCATAAGTGTTATAATGTTAATAGATTTAAAATCCGCTTTCCGTGCCTGCAAAAGTACATATTGCCCGCGAAGCCACCAAGCATTTCCTCCGGAAAAAGCCGATTTCAAAAGAAAATAAAAAATATTTCCCTACGCGTGTTGCCCATATCGAAATTATTTCTATATTTGCGCCAAGGTTTCGCGCCCGCCGGCCCGACGGAGCACCGGCGCCGGCGCGGGACCGATGAAAAATATGGGTTACCTCGCAGGGGCGACTGATTCTCCTACCAGAAGCTCCTGTGGAGGATTGTAAACAGGGTATTAACCTCTAAAACTTATTCTATGGCTTTGGGTCAGACGAAAGGTGCCAAACCTGGTAATAAACTGAACGAACCGTCCGGCAATCCTTCGGGCGGCAGGTCAGGTGAAGGCAGCGGCGCGCCTCCCTTGGGTTAGACCGGCGCTGCCCGATGCTCCGTTTATAATGCAGATGCGGGGCGTGCCCCGGTCTTCGGGCCGGCGGCGCGCCCCCTGTCTGTTAGGGCCGCCCCCGCGGAAAGCGGGAGGCGGCGACGCCGAAAACATCAACCTACATTATAAATATAGTAACTATGACAGCGAACAAAGAAAAACTCTTCTCCGACTTTCCCCCCATCAGCACCCAAGCGTGGATGGACAAGGTGACGGCCGACCTCAAGGGCGCCGACTTCGAGAAGAAACTCGTATGGCGAACCAACGAAGGATTCAACGTCAAACCCTTCTACCGCCGTGAAGACCTCGACGGGCTTCCCCTCGCGGACGCCCTGCCCGGCGAATTCCCCTACCTCCGGGGCAACCGCAAACAGGACAACTCCTGGCTCGTGCGCCAGGACATCCGCGCCGACCATCCCGAAGAGGCCAACCGCAAGGCCTTGGATATCCTGAACAGGGGTGTCGACTCCCTGGGCTTCAGCATCCCCGCCAAGCAGCTCTCCGCCGCCTACCTCGACTCCCTGCTCAAGGACATCCGCCCCGAGTGCGTGGAACTGAACTTCTCCACCTGCCAGGGACACGTCGTCGAACTGGCCCGCCTCCTCGTCGACTACTTCCAACGCCAGGGATGCGACCTCAGCCAGCTGCGCGGCTCCATCGCCTACGACCCCCTGGGCAAGATGCTGGCCAAGGGCAAGGAGCGCACCTCGCTGGCCGAGACAGGCCGCGCCCTCATCGAAGCCACGGCATCCCTGCCGGCTTACCGCGTCCTGGCGGTCGACGCCACGCTCCTGTGCAATGCCGGTGCCTATAGCTACCAGGAGCTGGGTTACGCCCTGGCCTGGGGCAACGAATACATGAACGCCCTCGTCGAGGCCGGCGTGCCTGCCGCCACCGTGGCCCGGAAAGTCAAGTTCTGCTTCGGCATCTCCTCCAACTACTTCATGGAAATCGCCAAGTTCCGCGCCGCCCGTCTGCTCTGGGCAGACATCGTCAGCCAGTACCTTGATGCCGCCGACGACCGCTCCGCCGCCCAGATGCACGTCCACGCAGAGACCTCGCGCTTCAACCTCACCCTCTTCGACTCCTACGTCAACCTGCTCCGCACCCAAACCGAAGCCATGAGCGCGGCCCTGGCCGGCGTGGACTCGATGACCGTCCTTCCCTTCGACAGCGCCTACGAGACTCCCTCCGAGTTCGCCGAGCGTCTGGCACGGAACCAGCAGTTGCTCCTGCGCGAAGAGTCACACTTCGACAAAGTGGTCGACCCTGCCGGCGGCTCCTACTACATCGAAAACCTCACCGCCTCCATCGCCGCCCAGGCCTGGAAGCTGTTCCTTGCCACTGAAGACGCCGGCGGGTTCTATGCCGCCGTCAAGGCCGGAGAGGTGCAGGAGGCCGTCAACGCCAGCAACCGCGCCCGCCACGAGGCCGTCGCCCGCCGCAAGGAAATCCTCTTGGGCACCAACCAATATCCCAACTTCACCGAACTGGCCGGCGACAAGCGTCCCGTCGAGTCTGCCTGCTACTGCGGCGGAGGCCACGAGCATGCGTGTGAGAAAGACTGCGCGTCGCTGGACTTCTCGCGCGCGGCCAGCCAGTTCGAGGCCCTGCGCCTGGAGACGGAACAGAGCGGCAAGCGCCCCAAGGCCTTCATGCTCACCATCGGAAACCTGGCCATGCGCCAGGCACGCGCCCAATTCTCGTGCAACTTCCTGGCCTGCGCCGGCTATGAGGTGGTGGACAACCTGGGCTTCGCCACCGTGCAAGAAGGCATCGACGCCGCCCTGGCCGCCAAGGCAGACATCGTTGTGCTCTGCTCCAGCGACGACGAATACGCCGAGTATGCCATCCCCGCCTTCCAGGCATTGGCCGGACGTGCCATGTTCATTGTGGCCGGCGCTCCCGCCTGCATGGACCAACTCAAGGCTGCCGGCATCGAGAACTTCATCCATGTGCGCGTCAACGTGCTGGAAACACTGAGAGAATACAACGCTAAATTATTAAGTTAACAAGGGGACAAGGCGATAAGTAAGATACAAGGCGTGGCCTTGTTAACTTGTCAACTGAATCCTCGTCTAACTGTAAATGACAATGAGAAAAGATTTCAAGAACATCGACATATACGCCGACTTCAAGCCCTCCAACGGGGCTGAGTGGCAAAAGGCTAACGGCATCCACGCCGATTGGAAGACGCCGGAACACATCGAAGTGAAGCCTGTATATACCAAGGAAGACCTGGAAGGCATGGAACACCTGGACTATGCCGCCGGCCTGCCGCCCTATCTGCGCGGTCCCTATTCGGCCATGTACGCCATGCGCCCCTGGACCATCCGCCAGTATGCCGGATTCTCCACCGCCGAAGAGTCCAACGCCTTCTATCGCCGTAACCTGGCCAGCGGTCAGAAAGGCCTGTCAGTGGCTTTCGACCTGCCGACGCATCGCGGTTACGACCCCGACAACGAGCGTGTGGTGGGCGACGTGGGCAAGGCCGGCGTGTCCATCTGCTCGCTGGAGAACATGAAGGTGCTCTTCGAGGGCATCCCCTTGAACAAGATGTCCGTCTCCATGACGATGAACGGCGCCGTGCTGCCCGTCATGGCCTTCTACATCAACGCGGGACTGGAACAGGGCGCCAAGCTGGAAGAAATGGCCGGCACCATCCAGAACGACATCCTGAAGGAGTTCATGGTACGCAACACCTACATCTACCCGCCTGCATTCTCCATGAAGATTATTTCCGACATCTTTGAATATACTTCGCAGAAGATGCCCAAGTTCAACTCCATCTCCATCTCCGGCTATCACATGCAGGAGGCCGGCGCCACGGCCGACATCGAACTGGCCTACACGCTGGCAGACGGACTGGAATACCTCCGTGCGGGCGTCAACGCCGGTCTGGACATCGACGCCTTCGCCCCGCGCCTGTCCTTCTTCTGGGCCATCGGCACGAACCACTTCATGGAAATCGCCAAGATGCGCGCCGCCCGTATGCTGTGGGCCAAGATTGTGAAGCAGTTCAACCCGAAGAACCCCAAGTCGCTGGCGTTGCGCACGCACTCGCAGACGTCCGGCTGGTCGCTTACGGAGCAAGATCCCTTCAACAACGTGGGCCGCACCTGCATCGAGGCTATGGCTGCCGCTCTGGGCCACACGCAGTCGCTGCACACCAATGCCTTGGACGAGGCCATCGCGTTGCCCACGGACTTCTCTGCCCGCATCGCCCGCAACACGCAGATTTACATCCAGGAGGAGACGTACATCTGCAAGAGCGTAGACCCGTGGGCCGGTTCCTACTACGTGGAGTCGCTGACCAACGAGATTGCCCACAAGGCCTGGGAGCACATCCAGGAAATCGAGAAACTGGGAGGCATGGCCAAGGCCATCGAAACCGGACTGCCCAAGATGCGCATCGAGGAGGCGGCCGCCCGCACGCAGGCCCGCATCGACAGTGGCACGCAGACCATCGTGGGTGTCAACAAGTACCGCCTGGACAAGGAGGCTCCCATCGACATCCTGGAAATCGACAACACCGCCGTGCGCCAGGAGCAGGTGGAGAACCTGAAGAAGCTGAAGGCCGCGCGCAACCAGACCGACGTGGACAAGGCGCTGGACGCCATCACCGAATGTGTCAAGACCGGCAAGGGCAACCTGCTGGAGCTGGCCGTCGAGGCCGCCCGCGTGCGCGCCACATTGGGCGAGATATCCTATGCCTGCGAGAAAGTCGTGGGACGTTACAAAGCAATCATCAGAACCATTTCAGGCGTGTATTCATCAGAAAGTAAAAACGACGCAGACTTTGCCAAGGCCTGTGAGCTGTGTGAGAAGTTTGCCAAGAAGGAAGGTCGGCAGCCCCGCATCATGATAGCCAAGATGGGCCAGGACGGGCACGACCGCGGTGCGAAAGTAGTGGCTACGGGCTACGCAGACTGTGGTTTCGACGTAGACATGGGTCCGTTGTTCCAGACGCCGGCCGAGGCCGCGCGCGAGGCAGTGGAAAACGACGTGCATGCCGTGGGCGTATCGTCCTTGGCGGCCGGACACAAGACGCTCATCCCGCAGCTGATAGACGAGTTGAAGAAGTTGGGACGCGAGGACATCGTGGTGTTTGCCGGCGGCGTCATCCCTCCGCAGGACTACGATTTCCTCTACAAGGCCGGCGTGGCTGCCATCTTCGGTCCCGGCACTCCGGTGGCCAAGGCTGCCTGCCAGATTCTGGACATCCTGATGGACGAGGAATAAGTGGCCGGTCAGGCGACAAGTAAAGAAAGAGGTCTCCGCGAGGCCTCTTTTTTTGTGCCCTTTGCGGCCGGTGGCTGCGGGCCTGCGCTTGCCTGTTTGGCGGGGTTATAACGCCCGGTTGCTGGGACTGTAATGCCCGGTTGCTGGGACTGTAACGCCCGGTCGGTGGGACTATAATGCCCGGTTGCTGGAACTATAATGCCCGGTCGGTGGAGATAGGACGCTGGGTTTGGAGGAACAAGTCGTTGAAAAACAATGATTAAAAGTCTCATCCCCCAGGGTGGCTTGTTTGCCGATGGGTTAAAGAATGTTATGGCGGATGATTTTTAGTCCTCCGGATTTGCAACTTGGCAGAAAATGCGTACCTTTGCATCGTGTTTTTCATAGTATTAGATTTTAAGGTTAACAAAGGTTGGGCTCAGCGGAGCCCTTTTTTTATGCCCTTTTGCCTGGGCCGCCTCCCCGGCTGCATCCGGGCGCCTTTTTAAGGGGACTGCCGTCCCGCTTTCCCCTTCCGGCTTTCGGTATCCTGTTTCTTTTTTCTATACAAAATCGTTTGCCTCCTTCGCAGTGCGGAGCGGGGCGCGCGCCTTTTTTCCCCTTCTCTTGTCCACCTCCGGGCATCACTGAAAACCATGATTTTTGCGTTGTAACAGCATGAAAATCCCGTCTAAATTTGTTTCTTGTTTTCTGTATCCTTTATTTTGAGAGAGACAGTAATCTTGTAAACAAAGAAGATATGGATGTTTTTTGGAAAAAAGTCAATAAAGACGCCCATGAAGAGCCTGCCGGAAAAGCTGCCGAGTCCGACGCGCAAGAGCCTGTGGGCGCAGAGGAGTTAAAGAGCATGCTGGATGCGTTGATGGCGGAGCACGAACTCCTGAAGCAGCAACGGAAAGACTATGTGGAACTGGCCAGGCGCGTGGAAGAGTTGGAATGCCGCCTGCGCGAAGCCGGAGGCCGGGAGGAGTCGGCTGCCGACGAGGGGCCGCAGCCGGGGCCTGCGCCGGAAGAGCCGCAGGTGGCACCGGCCGCTTGGAGCCTGTCGGAAGGAATGTGGACGGATTTGGCGTCGAAAGTGGCGGAGATGCACGGCCTGTTGGAGAGCGGCTGCGGGAAATGGGCGGACGAGAACCGCCTGCTGGCCGGACAGGCCGACCGCCTGGAACAGCTGTTGGAAGAAAAGCAGCAGCGGCTGGAAGAAGTGCTGCAGGCCGTGCAGGAAGACCGCTCGCGAAAGGATAAAATCAAGCTGGTGAACCGTTGCATCCGCCTGTCGGACTTGGTGCGCAAGACGTTGGACGACTTTGCAGAAGAGCATCGGGAGGAGTCTTTGTCTGAAAAAGAAGAGTTCCTGCAGAAGCAGTTGCAGGCGGTGGTGACGGGGCTGGAAGAGGCCTTGAAGGCGGAAGGCATACAGGTGGTGCAGACGGGTGTGGACGGCGGCGATTTTGACGCGGAACTGCATAAGTCCGTCGATGTGCAGGCCACCGACAAGCCGGAATGGAACGGAAAGGTGTGCCGCAGCATCAGTCCGGCCTTCATCTGGACGCTGCCCTACATCCTGCGGGCCAGGAAAGCCGATGAGGACCGTGTGGTCTGCTATCGTTTCCTGCTGCGCGAGGAGCAGGTGGTCACCTATCGCTATCAGGCGTGATACGCCGTTTCTGAATCTATTCACTTAAAACAATAATAAGAAGAAGTTATGACTGTAGCTAAAGAAAAGCCGGAGTTCTCTAAGGAGTTCTACGGCATCGACCTGGGAACCACGTATTCGTGCATAGCCACGCTGGACGAGAACGGCCTGGTGATGGTATTGCCCAACAAGGAGGGACAGATGACGACTCCCTCGGTCGTCTCGTTTGAAGATAACGGCAATATCCTGGTGGGCAGGGCCGCCAAGGCGCAGCTGAGCAACCGTCCGGACTGCACGGTGGCATTCATCAAGCGCGAGATGTCCAATAAGAGCTACCAGATGCGCATTCTGGGCAAGACGTACGACCCGGTGGAGATTTCGTCGATGATTCTGAAGAAGCTGGTCACCGAGGCCAACCGCAAGCGCCAGGACGAAGAAGACAAAGACCCCATTTACGACGTGGTTATCACGGTGCCGGCCTACTTCGGCAACCTGGAGCGCCAGCGCACCATAGCGGCGGGCGTCAAGGCAGGGCTGAACGTGCTGGCCATTATCAACGAACCCACGGCTGCGGCCCTGTCGTATTCGCAGAAGCGGAAGGACAACAAGACTTTCCTGGTGTATGACCTGGGGGGCGGCACCTTCGACGTGAGCATCCTGCAGCTGAAGAACTACGTGATGAACACGCTGTCCACCGATGGCGACCATCGTCTGGGCGGCGCCGACTGGGACATGGAAATCATCAAGTATGCCTTGAACAAGGCTAATCTGAACGTGTCTTTCGACGAACTGACCCCGCAGGAGCAGGGCATGTTGCGGCTGGCGGCCGAAGAATGCAAGCAGCTGCTGACCGACCAGGAGAGCGCCGTGATGCAGTTTGCCTACCGGGGCATACAGACGGTGGAAATCTCGCGGGCGGAATTTGAGCGGCAGACGTTGGACTTGATGGACCGCACGATGCTGCTGCTGGAGCATGCGATGGAGCTGGCAGGCAATCCCCGCCTGGACGAGGTGCTGCTGGTGGGCGGCTCGTCGCGCATGCCGATGGTGAAGAAGATGGTGGAAGAGAAACTCGGTATCAAGCCGAAGCTGGTAGACCCGGACATGGCGGTGGCCAAAGGAGCTGCCCTGTATGCCGGTCAGGAAGAAGGCGGCCATGATGAGTCCGTGAATAGCAATGGCGGCGGCATCCAGGTGGGCGAAGACAAAGGCTCCCGATCTTATGGCGTGATGGCCTACGACGAGCATAATAAAGAACGGGTGTTCAACCTGATACTCCGCACGGATAATCTGGAAGTGGAGAAAGAGTTTACTTCGTTCAAGACCCGCGAGGAAGGACAGAGCGGCGTGGAGTTCCATTTCTACGAAAGCAGCGTGGAGGACAGCGTGATTGCTTTGGAAGAGGCCGAAGAGTTGAAAGGGAAGACTGGCAGCATCAACTGGGGGAAGCCGGCCCCGAAAGGCACTCCGATTCGGATTGTGGCCAAGCGCGACAGGAACGGCGTGGTACGCGTGTTCGTAGAGTGTAACGGCGCAAAAGGCGAGTTTGAAATCCTGAGCCCGGGTTGCGGCTTTCAGGCCTGAGTCCCCGAGGGCGGTTTGAACAAGACGTGTAGCGATGAATCTGGAGTTAAAAGGCAAGATAGAAGAGTGGCACAAGGCCGTTGCTTTTTGGGACCAGCATCTGGATAAACTGGACGACGAGGTGCGCAACATCGCCTATAGCGAGAGTTATTGTTTCGTGCGCCGCGCGGTGGGTGATCCCAAGCGGGAACTGGCCCGCGTGCAGGAGGAGTGCGACAAGTTGAAAAAGCGTAAGTTCTCAGCTCTGGAGATGACGGACTATCTGCGCAAGTTCATCACCATTAGCTCCAGGTTCTTGGCCTCGCCCGAGTTTTCGGACGATTTCTGTGCCGGATACCGGGAACTGTATGGCACGCTTCCGGCCGACCCCTTGGAAGAGGCCCGCCGCCGTCGCGAGGCAGAGGAGCGTCGCCGTCAGGAGGAGGCAGAAAGGCTTCGCCGCGCGGAAGAGGAAGAACGCCGCCGTCGGGAGGAGGAGGAACGCCGTCGCCAGGAGGAGGAACGTCGCCGTCGGGAGGAAGAAGCCCGCCGTCGCCGCCGTCCCGAGACTGTCGTGCCGCCCCCTGACCCCACGCCGTTTGTCATCCGGCGTCGGAAACGCCGCCCGCTGAAGTGGGTGCTGATAGCCGTGGCGGTATGGATGGGTGTCTCGTTGGTGGGGAATATCTTTTCTGCATTGCTGTCCGCCTTTACGTCGGGCGAAGCGGAAAAGGCCGATGAAAGCCGGTTGGCCTATGTGGTGGCAGACCGCTTGTTGTTGCGCTCCTCTCCGCTGGCTACGGTGGAGTCCAACGTCCTTTCTGCGCTGGATTATGGCGATGAACTGACGGTGCTGGCCGACAGTGCCGGTTGGGCCCGCGTCTCGGTGGGCGGACGGACAGGCTATGTATCCTCGTCCTATCTGCTGGCTCCGACCGATTTTATGCGTTTGGAAAATGTCTGGGGCAATGCCGATGCCCGTGCGTCGGTGCCTCAGTCCAGGGCGCGTTTGGCTGTGCTCGACTACCTGAAGCGGGAAGACCTGCCTTCCGGCAAAGACGGCTGGCAGCTCTTTGCCAGGTCGGGCGGGGGGCAGGGTGTGCTGTTTCCCCGGCTGGACAACGGCCTGGATGATTTTGACGATTTCGCTTTCTTGCTGGTAAATAACCGGACGGACGAGCGGCGGCTGGCCTTGTATGGCTTCAAACCCAGCGAAGAGCCGGTGCTGCTGTTTGCCGAGCAGGCTCCTGCGCGTGGGGGACTGTCCCGCGTGGCTTTGGCCTCGGCGGACGGGCGCTATCGGGTCACCTATGGGGGAGGAAGCGCTTCGCCGTCTTCCCAGGCGCCTCCTCCAGTTGTGAAAGAAACGACACCTGCTCCGACTGTACAGACCGGCGCGGCTTCTTCTTCTGCCCGGCCTCGTCAGCCGGAGCCGACATCTCCCTCCCGCAAAAGTGCTGCCGGGGTGCCGGTCTTGTCGGTGTGGCGCTCGCAGTTTGCCGATATGGGTGCCGACGGGCGGTTGAGGGGGCAGTTTGGCGATGATCTCACTGCCGGCATGCACTTCCTGGCGGCCCGCATCTATTGCACGGCCAACCGCAATGCCGGGCAGCCGGTTCGTCTGGACGTGAAGCTCTTTGCGCCGGATGGGCGGTTGATAACAGGGCCGGATTCGCCTGCGGGCTACACCTTCAGCCAGACGGTGCAAGTGCCGGCTTCCGCCAAAGGCCAGTTCTTCTATACGTTGCAGGGATGGGGACGTGCAGGCGGCGGCTTCTTCCGCCCGGGCAGGTATCGGTATGAAGTGTGGATAGACGGCGAGAGAGCCCATTGGATAGGGGTGCATGTCTCCGCCGCCCCATAGCAGGGGGGCATGAATACGGCATCGGAGACCGGCGTTAGCCTCCCTTTTGCAGGCCTCTGCGTCAGTTTAGGCATCGGATTGCTGCGGACTATTAGGCACTTTTTTGTACCTTTGCCCCTGTTTAAGAAGAAATAGAGCATGATAGTTTGCATTGCCGAAAAGCCCTCCGTGGCACGCGACATCGCCGACGTGCTGGGCGCGAGGGAGAAGAAAGACGGATACATCGAAGGAAACGGGTATCAAGTGACCTGGACTTTCGGCCATCTCTGTACGCTGAAGGAGCCGCATGAATACACGCCCGATTGGAAGCAGTGGCGGCTGGAGTATCTGCCCATGATTCCGCCGCGCTTCGGCATCAAGCTGATAGACAATCCTACGTACGAGCGGCAGTTCCGCGTCATCGAACACCTGATGCAACACGCCGACCTGATTGTCAACTGCGGCGATGCCGGACAAGAGGGTGAGCTTATCCAGCGCTGGGTGATGCAGAAGGCGGGCGCACGTTGTCCCGTGAAGCGCCTGTGGATTTCTTCGCTCACCGAAGAGGCCATCCGCGAGGGCTTTGCCCGTTTGCGCGACGCCTCCGATTTTCAACCTCTTTACGAAGCCGGCCTGAGCCGTGCCATCGGCGACTGGCTGCTGGGCATGAACGCCACGCGCCTCTACACCATGAAATACGGGCAGGGCCGCCAGGTGTTGTCCATCGGGCGCGTGCAGACGCCCACCTTGGCACTGATAGTCCATCGGCAGCAGGAGATTGCCCACTTCGTGCCCAAACAGTATTGGGTGCTGAACACGCTCTACCGCGACACTACCTTTTCCGCCCTGGTCAAGAAGAGCGAGGAAGAACTGATTCTGGAGGCGGAGAAGCAGAAAGACGCTCCTGCCGCCAAGAAACAGAAGAAGGACGACGACAACCGCGGCATCGAGCCCATCACGGACCGGGCGCGCGGCGAGGCGCTGGTGGCCCGCATCAAAGACTTGCCTTTCACGGTGACAGCCGTCACGAGGAAGGAGGGCAGGGAAGCGCCCCCGCGACTGTTCGACCTGACCTCGCTGCAGGTGGAGTGCAACAAGAAGTTCTCCTATTCCGCCGACGAGACGCTGAAGCTCATCCAGTCGCTCTATGAGAAGAAGGTAACCACCTATCCGCGCGTGGACACCACCTTTCTCAGCGACGACATCTACCCCAAATGTCCCGGTATCCTGAAAGGGCTGCGCGGCTACGAACCGCTGACGGCGGCCTTGGAGGGAAAGGCGTTGCCCAAGTCGAAGAAGGTGTTCGACAACGCCAAGGTCACCGACCACCATGCCATCATCCCCACCGGACAGCCGCCCGTCAACCTGACCGACCGTGAGCGATGCGTGTTCGACCTCATCGCCCGCCGTTTCATCGCCGTGTTCTATCCCGACTGCCGCTTTGCCACCACTACCGTGCTGGGCGAAGTGGACAGTATCGAGTTCAAGACTACGGGGCGGCAGGTGTTGGAGCCGGGTTGGCGCGTGGTGTTTGCCGCCGCCGTGGCCGCCGCCGACGACAAGGACGAGAAGGAGGCCGACACGGAGCGCGCTCTGCCCGCCTTCAGCAAGGGAGAGAGCGGCCCACACGTGCCCGACCTGGTGGAGAAGTGGACGCAGCCGCCCAAACCCTACACGGAGGCCACCCTGCTGCGCGCCATGGAGACGGCCGGCAAGCTGGTGGACAACGACGAATTGCGCGACGCGCTGAAAGAGAACGGCATCGGACGTCCTTCCACCCGCGCCGCCATCATCGAGACTTTGTTTAAGCGCAACTACATCCGCAAGGAGCGGAAGAACCTGATAGCCACCGCTACGGGCGTGGAACTGATACAGACCATCCACGAAGAACTGCTGAAGTCGGCCGAACTGACCGGAATCTGGGAGAAGAAGCTGCGCGAGATAGAGAAACGCACGTACAACGCGGGGCAGTTCCTGGAGGAGCTGAAGCAAATGGTGCGCGAGATTGTGGCCAATGTCTTGGCCGACCGCAGCAACCGGCGCATTGCCGTGCAGGCCTCTGCCCCTTCGGAAGAGAAGCCTAAGAAGGCCGCCGCTGCCCGCAAACCCTCTGCCAAGAAGAAAAAAGCGCCTGCCCCCGGTGCGGGGGAAGACGCCATAGCGGTGGGCCAGCCTTGCCCCCTGTGCGGGAAAGGCACCATCCTCAAGGGCAAGACGGCTTATGGTTGCTCCCGCTGGAAGGAGGGGTGCACCTTCCGCAAGCCGTTCGAGGGGCAGTAGTGCGGCAAGCTACCGTCCGTGTTCAGCCACGTACTTCCAAAGGGGAGCCGCCATCAGTGCCTGGTGCATCTGGTTGGTCTGCAGCAAGCGCTTCACCTCGTCATAGGAAAGCAGGTGCACGCTCAGGCTTTCTGTTTCATCCAAGTGTTGGGCGGATACCTTCTCCACATCCGTGGCCAGGAAGCAGTAAGTCTTGTTGGTGTCCTTGCCCGGATTGCCGCAGACTTCCATGAAGAGTGACCACGTGCCGTTGCCGTAACCGGTCTCTTCCAGCAGCTCGCGCCGGGCAGCATCGAGGGGAGAGGCGTCTTTCTCCTCGCATACTCCCGCGCAGAGTTCGTAGGCTGTTATCCGTCGGGCATGCCGATATTGGCGCACCATGACGAACTGCCCTTCGCGGGTAATGGCGATGACGTTCACCCAGTCCGGGTACTCCAATACATAATAGGCCGGGATATGGTTGCCGTTGGGCAAGAGCAGGTGGTCTTTGCGCACCGTGAGCTACGGCTCGCGAAACAGGTATTCGCTGCTCAGCACCTCCCACGGCTTTTCTTCCGATTCGTCTTTCATTGTAGGGTATGGTTATGTGTCAGGGCGTTTGAGTGGGGGTATTAAACCATTGCGGGCGAAGTCCGATGGATGGTCCTTTATCTCTTTGCATATTCCTGGTAGAACTCTGTCACTGCCACGATGCCCTTGCGCAGGATGTCCAGCGGGATGTTTTCGTTGGGCGAGTGGATGGCGTTGCTCTCCAGGCCGAATCCCATCAGCACCGTCTTGATGCCCAGCACCTGCTCGAAGGTGGAGATGATGGGGATGCTGCCGCCCCGGCGCACGGCCAGCGGCTTTTGCCCGAAGGCCTTCTCGAAGCCTTTCTCCGCAGCCCGGTAGGCCGGCAGGTCGATGGGGCAGACGTAGCCTTGCCCGCCGTGCATGGGCGTCACCTTCACCTGCACGGTGTCCGGGGCGATGGACAGCAGGTAGTCGGCAAACTGGCGGGAAATCTTCTCGTGGTCCTGATGGGGCACCAGCCGGCACGACACCTTGGCATGCGCCTTGGAGGGCAGTACCGTCTTCGAGCCTTCGCCCGTATATCCGCCCCAGATGCCGCAGATGTCGAACGACGGGCGGCAGCTGTTGCGCTCCAGTGTGCTGTATCCCTTCTCGCCGGCCAGAGCCTTCACGCCGATGGCTTGTTTGTATTTCTCTTCGTCGAAAGGTATGCGAGCTATCATTTCGCGTTCCGCCTGCGGCACTTCCTCCACGTCGTCGTAGAATCCCGGCACGGTGATGCGGCCGTCTTTGTCTACTATCCGGGACAACATCTGGCAGAGCACGTTGATGGGGTTGGCCACGGCGCCGCCGAAGTGTCCCGAATGCAGGTCGCGGTTGGGGCCCGTCACCTCTATTTCCCAATAGGCCAGGCCGCGCAGGCCGGTGGTCAGCGAGGGCAGGTCGGCGCCCAGCATGCTGGTGTCGGACACGAGGATGACGTCGGCCTTGAGCAACTCCTTGTGCGCTTGGCAGAAACTCTCCAGGCTGGGCGAGCCTATCTCTTCTTCGCCCTCGAAGATGAACTTCACGTTGACGTCCAGCAGCCGGTTCTTCGCCAGATACTCGAACGCCTTGACCTGGATGAACGACTGCCCTTTGTCGTCGTCGGCGCCGCGTGCCCAGATGCGTCCGTCGCGTATCTCCGGTGCGAAGGGCGCGCTCTTCCACAGCTCCAGCGGCTCGGCGGGCATTACGTCGTAGTGGGCGTAGACCAGCACGGTGCGGGCTGCGGGGTCGACCGTCTTTTGGGCGAATACCATGGGGTTGCCGGCCGAGGGCATGACGTGTGCCTCGTCGGCGCCGGCCTCCAGCAGCAGTTGGCGCCAGCGTTGGGCGCAGGCCAGCATGTCGTCCTTGTGTTCGGGTTGGGCGCTGATGCTGGGGATGCGGATAAGGCTGAACAGCTCGTCCAGCATCCGCGGTTCGTTGTCTTGGATATATTGTTCTATCGTCATAGTGAAAGATGGGTCCGGTGGGGGTTGTTTTACAGTTGCGTCATGCGGTCAATCAGGTAGAAGTCCAGCATGGTCATGGCGGCCATGGCCTCCACGATGGGCACGGCGCGCGGCAGGACGCAGGGGTCGTGGCGGCCGCGTGCCTTGAGGGTGGTGTCGATGCCGTCCACGTTCACCGTGTGTTGCTCCATCAGCACCGTGGCCACGGGCTTGAAGGCCACGCGGAAGTAGATGTCCTGCCCGTTGCTGATGCCGCCCTGTATGCCTCCCGAGTGGTTGGTGCGTGTTTCTATGCGTCCGTCGTGGTTATAGAACACGTCGTTTTGTTCAGAGCCTTTCATCTTCAGGCCGCGGAAGCCCTCGCCGTATTCGAAGGCTTTGGCCGCGTTGATGCTCAGCATGCCCGCGGCCAGGGCCGACTGCAGTTTGCCGAAGACGGGTTCGCCCAGGCCGATGGGGCAGCCCTGGATGACGCACGTCACCACGCCGCCGATGGTGTCGCCCTCTTCCTTGACGTGGAAGATGTATTCCTCCATCTCCTTGGCGAGGGCCGGGTCGGGACAGCGCACGGGGTTGGTGTCGATGAGGCTGAAGTCGCACTCGCGGTAGTCCTTCTCCAGGCGGATGGGGCCCACCTGCGAGGTGAAGGCCGTGATGCTCATGCCCAGCTGGCGCAGGGCGGTTTTGGCCAGGGCGCCGCCCACCACGCGCGCGATGGTCTCGCGTGCCGACGAGCGTCCGCCCCCGCGGTAGTCGCGGATGCCATACTTTAGTTTATACGTGTAGTCGGCATGCGACGGGCGGTAGAGGCTTTGCATCTCGCTGTAGTCGCTGCTGTGCTGGTTCTTGTTCCATACGAGGAAGCCGATGGGGCTTCCCGTCGACCGTCCCTCGAAGATGCCCGACAGAAACTCCACCCGGTCGTCTTCCGAGCGGGAGGTGGTGATGCGCGACTGCCCGGGCCTGCGGCGGTTCAGTTCGGCCTGCACGAAATCCGGGTCGATTTTAACACCCGAGGGAAATCCGTCTAACACGCCTCCGATGGCCTTGCCGTGCGATTCCCCGAAACTGGTAAGGCGGAGGAAATTTCCGAATGAATTGAACATGTTTCAAATGCTTTAAGGGTTTATAATCAGGCTGATGCAGCGTTCCTTCGGGCGAAGGCGACGTTTGCTCCTCGTAAAGATAGCCAATTTTTCTGAAAAACGGCCGGGTCGGGGCGCTTTTTTTGCCCGTTTTTTTCGGCAGGGCCGCTGCGCGGGCGGACAAAAGGATGGCAAACCGGCCTTGGGGCTGACAAAAAGCGGCGGATGGGCCCCGGCGGCTGACACCCGTTTTTGCCAAAGTCGGGCAACGGGAAGCGGACGGCGGCCGATGCCTGCATGGATATGCGGAATATGCGGCTCCGGGCGGCTGTTTATGCGGCGGATATGCAGGAATGCGTCTTTGGGAGCGTGCCGGCGTCCCATCTCCCGCCGGTTGGGACTACTGTCGGAGCGCGCCGGGACTATAATGCCCGCCGGCGGGGACTGCGGCGCCCGGTCCGTCCGCTCCTGTTTTCCCCGTCCGGAGGGCGTATCCGGGCGTCCGGAGGCCTCTGTTTCTTCCCGTTGGTTTGTAAGGATAAATATATCGCGCTGTCCAATAGGCGGATGAGGGTTTTCTGCTCGCAAAAAATCCGCCGCCTTGCCTTCCGCCCGCAAGCAGGCGATTCTCCGCCCGCCGGACGGGCAAAGTGTCACTTTGTACGCCCGCCCCTCCTCCCGGCCCTTGGGGGCTTCCGCCGGGCCGGTTTCCGCCGTCCGCTTTCCCGCTTCGTCCGGCCCGGCAGGCGGCGGAAAGGGCGGGGTGTGAAGTTTTTTTCTCCTTTTTTCACCGAAACGCTTGTCTGTCCTCCAAAAATGCTTATTTTTGCAAAAACGCTTCATTAAAACCTAAAAAGCGTAGTAGGCACAGCCGCATAAAAACAAAGAAAGCTATGGAAGAGCATTTGAGTCTGAAAGAGAAGGAACAGGCCGAAGAAGTCATGATACAGCGTGCGTTCCAGGAACTGCTGAATGACTACCTGTCCACCAAACACCGCAAGCGCGTGGAGATTATTACCAAGGCGTTCAACTTTGCCAACCAGGCCCACCGGGGCATCAAGCGGCGGTCGGGCGAGCCCTACATCATGCACCCCATCGCCGTGGCCAAAATCGTGTGCAACGAGATCGGCCTGGGCTCCACCTCCATCTGCGCCGCCCTGCTGCACGACGTGGTGGAGGACACGGACTATACGGTGGAGGACATAGAAAATCTCTTCGGCCCCAAGATCGCACAGATTGTGGACGGGCTTACCAAGATTTCCGGCGGCATCTTTGGCGACCGCGCGTCGGCCCAGGCCGAGAACTTCAAGAAATTGCTGCTCACCATGAGCGACGACATACGCGTCATCCTCATCAAGATAGCCGACCGCCTGCACAACATGCGGACGCTGGGGTCTATGTTGCCTAACAAACAATACAAGATCGCAGGCGAGACGCTCTACATCTACGCCCCCCTGGCCAACCGCTTGGGCCTGAACCGCATCAAGACCGAGCTGGAGAACCTCAGCTTTAAATACGAACACCCCGAGGAATACGCTGCCATCGAGAAGAAGCTGGTCGCCACGGCCGCCGAACGCGACAAGGTGTTCCGCGAGTTTACCGCGCCCATCCGCGCCCAGTTGGACAAGATGGGACTGAAATACCACATCCTGGCCCGCGTGAAGTCCATCTACTCCATCTGGAACAAGATGCAGACCAAACACGTGCCCTTCGAGGAGATATACGACATTCTGGCCGTGCGCATCGTGTTCAAGCCCAAGGACATGGAAGAGGAACTGAACGACTGTTTTGACATCTACGTGGCCATCTCCAAGATATACAAGCCGCATCCCGACCGCTTGCGCGACTGGGTGAGCCATCCGAAGAGCAACGGCTATCAGGCCCTGCACGTCACCCTGATGGGCAACAACGGGCAGTGGATAGAGGTGCAGATACGCAGCGAGCGCATGGACGACGTGGCCGAACAGGGCTTTGCCGCCCATTGGAAATACAAGGAAGGCGGAGGCAGCGAGGACGAAGGCGAACTGGAACGCTGGTTGCACACCATCAAGGAGATATTGGACGACCCGCAACCCGACGCCATAGACTTTCTGGACACCATCAAGCTCAACCTCTTCGCCTCGGAGATATTCGTCTTTACTCCCAAAGGAGAACTGAAGACCATGCCGCAGGACGCCACCGCCCTGGACTTCGCTTTCTCCCTCCACACCGACATAGGCACGCACTGCATCGGCGCCAAGGTCAACCACAAGCTGGTGCCCCTCAGCCACCGGCTGAAAAGCGGCGACCAGGTGGAGATTCTCACCTCGAAGTCGCAGCGCGTGCAGCCCGAATGGGAGGCGTTTGCCACCACCGCCCGCGCCAAGGCCAAGATAAGCGAAATTCTGCGTAAAGAGGCAAAGGCCAACCAAAAGAAAGGCGAGGAGATGCTGGCGGCTTTCTTGCAGAAGGAGGGTATACGCAATGACGAGTCGGCTATCGACCGGCTGACCAACCTGCACAACTTCCACACGCCCGACGAACTGATGGTGGCCGTGGGCAGCGGAAAGCTGGTGCTGGGCGACGCCGACCGCAACCTCTTCAAGGAAAAGCAAGGCAAGAACTGGAAGAAACTCCTGTCCTTCTCCTTCGGAAAGGAAAGCAAGGAAAAGGAACCCAAAGAAGAGCCGGCTGCCGAGGGAAAGCCCGAGAAGATAGACACCAAGCAAATCCTGAAGCTGACCGAGGAGTCCATCTCGAAGGAATACATCATGGCCGAGTGCTGCCACCCCATCCCCGGCGACGACGTGCTGGGCTACATCGACGAGCACAACCGCGTCATCATCCACAAGCGGCAGTGCCCCGTGGCCGTCAAGCTGAAGAGCAGCTACGGCAACCGCATCATCGCCACGCAGTGGGACACGCACAAGGAGCTTTCGTTCCTCGTCACCCTGCATGTGGAAGGCATCGACGGCGTGGGCGTGCTCAACGAAGTGACGCAGGTCATCTCCCGCCAGCTCAACGTGAACATCCGCAAGCTGAACATCGACGCTATCGACGGCATCTTTGAGGGGAAAATCCAGTTGTATGTGCACGACGTGGACGACGTCCGCACCATCTGCAACAACCTGAAGCAGGTGCAGAACGTCAAGCAAGTGGCGCGCATCGAAGACTGACCCAGGGGGCGGCGGCGGAAACCGGGACGCTGCGGCGTTGGCTTCAGGCCGAAGGAGCGGGCGGACGGTTTTCCCCGCCGGTGGCCGTCGCGTCGGCGTTCTTGCCCTCTTCGATGTTCTTTTTCAGCGCGTCCATGTCCTCGTAGGTGAAGGCGTTGAGGGCGTCGCGCATGCTGACCAATTCCGCGCGGATGGCCTTGAGCCGCTCCACCACGTCAAAGTTCTGCAGCGTGCCCTCGCGGTTGTCCCGCAGGCGTTGGCGGGCGCCCTGCAGGGTCATGCCCCGTTCCTTCACCAGGTGGTAAATCAGTTTCAGCGCCTCGATGTCCTCGGCGCTGTATTGGCGGATGCTTCTGCCCCCGCTGACGCGCTTGGGCTTGAGCTGCTGCGGAAACTCGTCTTCCCAGAAGCGCAGCAGCGACTCGTTCACTCCCAGCATCTGTGCCACTTCGCTGATGGAGTAATACAGTTTCAGGTTTTTGTTCTTTTTCAGCACGGTTCTTATTCGTTTGGTTCTTATGGGGTTAGCAGATGTCTGCGGCGGGTGCCGGAGGCCGTCCGTCCGGGGGATACAGTGCCTGCGACCGGGGACAGTAACGCCAGCAAGCTGGGATAGTAATGCCAGCAGGCTGGGACAGTAATGCCAGCAAGCGGGGATAGTAACGCCCGGTTGCCCCCTCCGGCAGGCTCAGTCCATCATCTTTCCGTGGTTGGCGGCCAGGCGTATCATGCGGTCGTAGTCCTCGGCGTTCAGGTCCATGAAATAGTAGTTGACGGGATTCACCACGCGCCCCCTGACGTGCACCTCGTAGTGCAGGTGCGGCCCGGTGCTCTTGCCCGTGCTGCCCACTCCGCCTATCATCTCGCCGCGCACCACCTTCTTGCCCAGCCGGGTGCGGAAGTCCTGCAGGTGTGCGTACCAGGTCTCGTAGCCGAACCCGTGGTCGATGACGATGGTGTTTCCGTAGCCCGTCTGCCACCCCATCTTCACCACCGTCCCGTCGCCCGTGGCATAGACGTCGGTGCCCGGGGCGGCAGAAAAGTCCATGCCGGCGTGGAAGCGCGTGGTGCCGTAGATGGGGTCGATGCGCGTGCCGTAGCCCGAGGCCGTCTGCTTCAGGTCTTTGTTGGCCACCGGCTGGATGGCCGGTATGCAGCGTAGCATTTCGTCGTGTTGCCGGCACAGCGCCACTACTTCGTCGAACGAGCGCGACTGGATGTACAGCTGCTTGCACAGCAAGTCCAGCTTCTGCGTGGTGTTCACCACCAGTTCGGCATCGGCCATGTCCATCAGGTGCTCGTAGCGGTTGGTGCCCCCGTAGCCTGCCTGCCGGATGGCGGGCGCGACGGGGTCGGCCTGGAAGATGACCCGGTAGAGGTTGTCGTCGCGCTGCTGGATGTCCTGCAATACGCCCATCGCCTCGTCCATGCGGTGCGACAGCACGTCGTACTGCGCCTGCAGGCGGCTGTTCTCCTTGCGCAACTCCTTCTCCGAGGGAGAGCCGAAGATGAGGAACGGAGCGATGAAGCAGGCGGCCCCCAGGCCCATGCCGATGAACAGGCGCCGCGCCCGGCTCAGCAGCCGTTGCCGGGCGGTGGGATAAATGCGGTCGTAGGTCTGTGTCTGAGGGTTGTAGATGTAGTAAACTTTGCGCATAGGCCGAATTATTTCGCTGTCGATGCGGCAAAAGTAATAAAAACAAGCTATCTTTGCAGCGTTTTTTTGAGAATATTAACCGCTAAATAAGAGTATGTTGACAGCAAATGAAATCAGAGACTCGTTCAAGAGTTTCTTTGAAAGCAAGGGACACCACATCGTTCCCTCGGCTCCCATGGTGATAAAGGATGACCCCACGCTGATGTTCACCAACGCGGGCATGAACCAGTTCAAGGATATCATTCTGGGCAACCATCCGGCGCAGTGGAAGCGTGTGGCCGACTCGCAGAAGTGCCTCCGCGTGAGCGGCAAGCACAACGACCTGGAGGAGGTGGGACACGACACGTACCATCATACCATGTTCGAGATGTTGGGCAACTGGTCGTTCGGCGATTACTTCAAGAAGGAGGCCATCGCCTGGGCCTGGGAATACCTGGTGGACGTGCTCAAGCTGAACCCCGACAACCTCTATGCCACCGTCTTCGAGGGCAGTCCCGAAGAGGGCCTGGGACGCGACGACGAGGCTGCTTCCTATTGGGAACAATTCCTCCCCAAAGACCATATCATCAACGGAAACAAGCACGATAACTTCTGGGAAATGGGCGACACGGGCCCCTGCGGCCCCTGCTCGGAGATTCACATCGACCTGCGCAGCGACGAGGAAAAAGCCCAGGTGCCCGGGCGCGACATGGTGAACCACGACCATCCGCAAGTCATCGAAATCTGGAACCTCGTTTTCATGCAGTTCAATCGCAAGGCCGACGGCAGCCTGGAAGACCTGCCCGCCCGTGTCATCGACACCGGCATGGGCTTCGAGCGCCTCTGCATGGCCCTGCAGGGCAAGACGTCCAACTATGACACCGACGTCTTCCAGCCCCTGATTCAAGCCATCGCCGCCATGGCCGGAACTCCCTACGGCGCAGATGCGCAGAAAGACGTGGCCATGCGCGTTGTGGCCGACCACATCCGCACCATCGCCTTCTCCATCACCGACGGACAGCTGCCCGGCAACGCCAAGGCCGGCTACGTCATCCGCCGCATCCTGCGCCGCGCCGTGCGCTACGGCTACACCTTCCTCGGCCAGAAGCAGGCCTTCATGTATAAACTCCTGCCCGTGCTCATCCAGGAGATGGGTGCCGCCTATCCCGAGCTGAACGAGCAGAAAGAGCTTATCTCCAAGGTGATGAAGGAAGAAGAAGAAGCCTTCCTCCGCACGCTGGAGACGGGCATCCGCCTGCTGGACAAGACCATGGCCGATGCCAAGGCTGCCGGAAAGACCGAAATCAGCGGCAAGGACGCCTTTACGCTCTACGACACCTTCGGCTTCCCCCTCGACCTGACCGAACTCATCCTGCGCGAGAACGGCATGACCGCCGACATCGACGAGTTCAACGCCGAGATGCAGCAGCAGAAGCAGCGCGCCCGCAACGCCGCCGCCGTCGAGACGGGCGACTGGGTGACGCTGAAGGAGGGCACCACCGAGTTCGTGGGCTATGACTATACGGAATACGAGACCTCCATCCTGCGCTACCGCCAAGTGACGCAAAAGAACCGGACGTTCTATCAGATTGTGCTGGACAAGACGCCCTTCTACGCCGAAAGCGGCGGCCAGGTGGGCGACACGGGCGTGCTGGTCAGCGAGCACGAGACCATCGAGGTCATCGACACGAAGAAAGAAAACAACCTGCCCATACACATCACCAAGAAGCTCCCCGAGCATCCCGAAGTGCCGATGATGGCCTGCGTGGACACGGACAAACGCGCCGCCTGCGCCGCCAACCACTCGGCCACGCACCTGCTGGACGAGGCGCTGCGGCAAGTGCTGGGCGACCACGTGCAGCAAAAGGGTTCGCTGGTGACGCCCGACTCCCTGCGCTTCGACTTCTCGCACTTCCAGAAGGTGACTGATGAGCAGCTGCGCGAGGTGGAACACCGCGTGAACGCCAAGATACGCGCCAATATCCCCCTGACAGAATACCGCAACATCCCCATCGAAGAGGCCAAACAGCTGGGCGCCATCGCCCTCTTTGGCGAAAAGTATGGCGACCATGTCCGTGTCGTTCAGTTCGGCTCGTCCATCGAGTTCTGCGGCGGTACGCATGTACCCGCCACGGGTTGCATCGGTATGGTGAAGATAATCTCCGAAAGCTCTGTGGCTGCCGGCGTGCGCCGCATCGAGGCCCTGACGGGCGGTAAGGTGGAGGAGATGCTGGATAACTTCGAGGACACCGTGCGCAGTCTCCGTTCCCTCTTCAACAACGCTCCCGACCTGACAGTCGCTATCCGCAAGTACATCGACGAGAACGCCGGGCTGAAGAAGCAAATCGAGGAGTTCGTCAAAGAGAAGGAGGCCCAGCTGAAGGACAAACTGCTGCAGGGCGTGCGCGAGGTGCATGGCGTGCAGTTGGTGCGTTTCGAAGCTCCCATGACTCCGCCCGAGACGGTGAAGAACATTGCCTTCCAGTTGCGCGGAGAGCTGGGCGACCACTTCTGCTTCGTGGCCGGCACCGCGTTCGAGGGCAAACCCATGCTGACCGTCATGCTGGGCGAGAAGCTGGTGGCCGACGGCCTGAAGGCGGGCGCTCTGGTGAAGGAAGCTGCCAAACTGATACAGGGCGGCGGCGGCGGCCAGCCCCACTTTGCCACGGCAGGCGGCAAGAACCCCGACGGTCTGAAAGCTGCCGTAGACAAGGTGCTGGAACTGGCCGGACTGTGCTGATGCTTGTTTGGAAAGAGATAGATAAGTAGAAAAAAGGAATCCGCTTCCTGCCCTTCGCCGACAGGAAGCGGATTTTATGGTTTTATGAAATCCGATGAAAAGAGAACTGAGTTTGTTGCTTATCCTATGCGTGTGCTGCTGCCTGCGGGGGCATGCCCAAGCGTGTTGTGTTGCCGACTCTCTGGCGGAAAGCAGGTATCCCGCCGGGATGCTTGCCGATACCTTGGTGGCTGATACCTGCGAGGCCGTCGGCGAGGTCGGGAAAAAAGTCTTCCATCCCCGCCAGTTGATATTTCCGGCTGTTGCCGTTACCGCCGGCGCTGTCTTGTCTGCCACCCGTTGGGGCGACAAGGTGGACAACGAGGTGCGGGATGCCCTCCGCTACCGTCACCACAAGATAAAGGCCGACGACTACGTGCAGTATCTTCCCGTGGTCTCGCTCTATGGCCTGAGCCTGCTCGGCGCGCCTGCCAAGCACGACTATCTGGAGCGGACGGTGATTGCGGCAACGTCTTATCTGACTTTGGCCGTGCTGGTGAACGGTGTGAAATACACCGCCAAGGTGAGGCGTCCCGATTCCAGTTCGCGCAACTCCTTCCCCTCGGGGCATACGGCCATCGCCTTTTGCGGCGCCGAACTGGTGCGGCAGGAGTATGGCACGTGGTATGGCGTGGCTGCTTACACCGTGGCCACGGCCGTGGGCGTGGCGCGCGTGTACAACGACCGCCACTGGCTCAGCGACGTCCTGGCCGGCGCCGGCGTGGGCGTGTTGAGCGCGCGGGTGGGCTATTGGCTGTTTCCCTACACGCAGAAGCTGCTGCGGGTGAAAAAGGGCCACGCCGCCTCCATTGTTCCCTTCTATGACGGACAAGGAGGAGGCATGGCCCTCAGCTATCGTTTCTAATCATTCCGGGCCTACTTGCCGCATGCGGCCGATGAGCTCGTCGCCCAGCGCGGTCTTTGCCTCGATGTGTTCCAGTACGGCTGTCACAAACGGATTGCTCTCGAAGTCGCCGCGCACCTGCTCGAAGTCCTGCTCCTTCTCCACGCGCGAACCGTCGGCCCCGAAGCCGGTCATCGACGCCAGCGAGAACTCCTTGCGCGCATCTTCGTAGAGCATCTTGTCCAGGCCGACCACGGCCGCTTTCCATTTCTCTACGATGCGGATGACGTCCTCGGCCGTCATCTCTTCCGGGCGTATGCCGTAGAACTCTTCCAGCCTCTCGTAGGCCCACGTCCATTCGTAGGTGTAATAATGCAGGTGCATCCGCTCGAACTCGGCGTTGATGTCCTGCAGGCGGTTGATTCTTCCGCTTTCGATGTCGTCCATCAGCCGGTCTATCTCGCTCTTGGGCGCTATCAGGCCGGCGATGTCCACCCATTCGCCGCTGCCGATGGGCGTGTCGGGGCGCAGGCGGGCCCTGATTTCCTCGTTGCTGCGGAAGGCGGTCTGCTCCAGCCGCTTGATGACCGAATTGCCCAGGAACTTGTGTATGGCCGTTTCATACAGTTGCAGGCCCTTCACCAGGGCCGAGTTTCGTATCTTGGCGCTGTGGTAGGAATAGGTGTCCGACAGTTCGCCCGAAGCCTTGCGCAGTGCCGTCAGTATTTCCCGTCCCTTGAACATCTTCTGCACGGTGTAGGGACTCAGCAGGTTGTAGTTGATGTAGTCCAGGCGGTGCGGGTCGGTGCGGCCGTCGCGTTTGGGCCACTTCTGCGCGTCGCGGATGGTGCCCACGCTGCGCAGGTTGACGCCCGGCGCCAGGTAGGTGGTGTTCTGCTGCTCGATGAGGTAGGAAAAGGGCAGGTTGCTTGTGTCGGCATGGTTGACGTGGCGGCCCATCACCAGCGAAAAGGCGCCCACCTTGGCCGGCCACAGGATGTAGGAGTCCGACGAGGTCTTCGAGCCGCGCTCCAGTATCCCTTGGTGGATGGGGCCCAGCTTGTACATGTGGTTGCTCTGGTTCGAGCCCGAGCCGGCGTTCATGAACGAGAACATGCCCGCGATGAGCAGCGTGCTCTTGTGGTGGGTCACGGTGAAGGGGCCGGCAAAGATGGCGCACGCCTCGCCGTTCTCCCCCTGGCAGTTGCTGAAGAACAGCGAATCCGAAGCCGAGTATCCATGTCCCAGCCGGCAGGCCTGTCCCACGAAGCAGCGCGTCAGCACCACGCCGTCGTCCACGTGCGAGCCGCTGGAGATGATGAAGTCCTCGCAGATGACGCCGTGTCCGATATGCACGGGCGCCTCGGCGTTGCTGTTGATGCTTCCGTTGTACAGGCGTCCGGCCCCGGAGATGCGTGCATGGTCGCCCACGCGCACGTTCTTGATGCTGCCCGTGTTCAGTATGGTCACGTGGTTGCCTATGCTGCCGCGGTCAGAGGCATGCTTGTTGGCATAGAAGTCCGTGATTTCGCGCAGGCGGGCCGTCAGTGCGGGGCGGTGGCGGTAGAGGGCCATGATGTAGGCCGTGTGAGCCGACAGCTTGTCGTTGATGGGCACCTCGCGTCCGCCCGTCTCGTTCAGCACGGACACCTCTACGCCGTTGCCGAAGCGCGATGTCCCTTCCGTGAGGATGCGGTCTACGTTTTCGATGAACGTCCCTTCGCCGATGTCGTAGTTGGCGATGTAGTTCTGGATGTTCTCAATGCAGCAGTCGGGCCCCACCGTCACGTTGTGCAGCGTCACGTGGCGCAGGCCCGCGTGCTTGCGGATGCCGCCCGGCAGCATGAATTCTTTTTGGAACCGGCCGAGGCTCACGATGCCCGAGAAGCGCGTGTGGTGCACGTATTCGGGGGTGAAGCCTTCGGCCACGGTCACCTTCTCCCAGTCGTCTGCCAGGCAGTGCTGCTTTTCCAGGCAGGCGATTTCTTCGGGGGTCAGGTTGCGGTAGGTTGTAGTCATAGTCGATGATATTTTAGCGGGCAGGGGATAAACCGACCGGACAACGAAGCCTTGTAGGAACCGGTGCGCGCGGGATAAGCCCTCCCTCGCTCCTTGTTAACTCGTCAACTCGTCCCCTTGTCCCTTGGTTAACTGATAAAACTTCACGCTTCTTCTTCCTCGTATTGTTCATACAGGAAGTCGTTGTACGGATACTTCTGCACGTGCAGTTCCTTGACCCGCGCGTAGAGCACCCGGCGCAGTTCGTCGATGTGGGTGCGCTGGCGGGCGGAGATAAAGATGCAGTCGCCGGCCTTCTTGGCCATCCAGGTCTGCATCAGCTCTTCCAGCGTCCAGTTGGCCTTCGTGCGGGGCGTGAGGTCGTCTTCGGCCTTGTGCACGTAGGTGTAGGCGTCGATTTTGTTGAAGACAATCAGCATCGGCTTGCCTGCCGCCCCGATGTCGGCCAGCGTCTTGTTCACCACCTCTATCTGCTCCTCGAAGTCCGGATGGCTGATGTCCACCACGTGCACCAGCAGGTCGGCCTCGCGCACCTCGTCCAGCGTGGATTTGAACGAGTCCACCAGGTCGGTGGGCAGCTTGCGGATGAAGCCCACGGTGTCGCTCAGGAGGAAGGGCAGGTTCTCGATGGTCACCTTGCGCACGGTGGTGTCCAGCGTGGCAAACAGCTTGTTTTCGGCAAAGACCTCGCTCTTGGCCATCAGGTTCATCAGCGTCGATTTGCCCACGTTGGTATATCCCACCAGGGCCACGCGGATGAGACGTCCGCGGTTTTTGCGCTGCGTGGCCTTTTGTTTGTCAATCTCCGCCAGGCGTTGCTTCAGCAGGGCCATGCGGTTCAGGATGATGCGGCGGTCCATTTCCAGCTGCGTCTCGCCCGGGCCGCGCAGGCCCACCGAGCCTTTGCCGCCTCCTGCGCCCGAGCCGCCTCCCTGTCGCTCCAGGTGCGTCCACAGGCGTTGCAGGCGCGGCAGCATGTATTTATACTGCGCCAGTTCCACCTGCGTCTTGGCGTTGGCCGTCTGCGCGCGCATGGCGAAGATGTCCAGGATGAGGCTGGTGCGGTCCAGAATCTTTACCTTCAGCGCGGCCTCGATATTGCGTATCTGCTTGGCGGACAGTTCGTCGTCGAAGATGACCATGCCCACCTCGCGTTCGGCTTCGGCCTCGCTTTCGATGTATGCCTTTATCTCGTCCAGCTTGCCCTTGCCCACGTAGGTCACCGAGTTGGCCTGGTCTATCTTCTGCGTGAAGCGTTTCACCACCTCGGCGCCTGCCGTCTCGGCCAGGAAAGCCAGTTCGTCCAGGTATTCGGCCGTCTTGCGCTCGTCTTGGGTCTGCGTCACGAGGCCCACCAGCACGGCGGTCTCCACCTTGGCTTCGGATATCACGAATTCTTTCATTGCCATCTTGCTTCCGTGTTTTTAGTTTCTAAGTTCCTCAGTATTTAAGTCTTGGGGGCATACGGACTCTTCCGGGCGTCGCCCGGGGCCGCAGCCCGTGTATCGCGCGCAAATATACGGATTTTTTTTGGGAGAGAGACGGCCCGACCTGGCGATATATCTCCACCGACCGGGGACAGTAGTGCCAGCCGGCTGGGACAGTATCGCCAGTTTCCTAGGACTATACCTCCACTATGCGCTGACAGTCAGCCTGTTTGGCGGGGATGGGCGTCCGCCTGGGGCGGGGCGAAAAAAAAGAGGATGTGCTTGTTGGGCACATCCTCCTTACGCGTTGTTTCCTGCCGGCTTATTCGGCGGCGGGAACCACGAAGCTCGTCACTGCCGTGGTGATGGTGCCGGCCACGCAGGTGTAGTCCAGCACTACCGTGATGCGGCCCGTTGCCGCGTCGTAGGTGTTGGCGGGGAAGCCAACGGCCTGGCCGTCTACGTTGACGCCTACCAACTGGCCCGTATAGCCGCCGTTCAGGCTGACGTAGCAGGGAGTGGGCGGATAGCTGTAGCCCAGCAGGTTGCTGATGTCGGCCATGTATATCTGCTGCCGGCGCACGCGCACGGTGCCGTCTTCATTCACCTTGAACACGATGTCGTTGCCTTCCTCGATGGGGCTGGCCAGCTTGTACCACGTGGCGGCGTCGCTGGTGCCCAAGACGGAACACTGGGTGGTTACCATCTTGCTCCAGAGCGAGCTTTCCGTTCCGAAGTAAGCAAAGTTTGCCGTGGTCGTGCCCAGTGTCTGGTTCCAGTCGGCCTGCTTCAGCACGGTGCCGGTGGAGGTGGAAACCGTGTTCTCCGAATAAGGGTCGTAGGCGGCTTCTTCCAACTCGAAGCTGTAGGTGTATTCTTCTTCCAGTTCGGGCACTTCAAAAGTGACGTCCAGCGTGGTGCTCTGCTCGCCGGCGGCAAAGGTCACGCTTTCGGGGATTTGGAACACGTCTCCGTTGTTCACGTGGGTAGGCTTCACCAATACGGTGGCTTCGCCGTCCGTCACTTCGCGGACAATGGGCAGGCTGAAGGCATTGGCGTCCGTGGGGCTGAATACGGTAGCCGCATTGTCCACCGCGAAAGACGCCTTGATGCAGTCGGAGGCTACCGGGCCGGCGGGCGTGTAGTCCACGTCCTCGGTGCAGGCGCCGAATCCCAGCGCCATGACCGTCGATAAAGCTATAAAGCTATATTTCATTCCTTGTTTCATAAATTTAGTCTGTGTTTAACGGTTAAACTTGAGCTTAATACTTGTCGCTCGGGTCGGGGTTTTCCCAGCCGAGGAGGGCGCGGTTGGCGTCCTTCTCCAACTGCACGATGCAGATGTTCATCCAGGCCGGGCGACCGGCGGTCTTGAACTGGGCCAGGCTGTAGAAGTTGCTGCCTGCGTAGGTGCGGTCCACCGACATGTTCAGGCGCTTGTAGTCGAAGAAGCTGTGTCCTTCGCCCCACAACTCCACGCGCTTCTGGAAGACAATCTCCTGGATGACGTCCGTGGCCGTGCAGGTGTACTTGTAGTCGGCGGGAGCGTCGGAAGCAATGCGGTAGTTGTTCATGAAGTCTTCCAGCAACTGCTTGCCCGTGCCCGGAGATACGTGTTCGGCCGCTTCGGCCTCGATGAAGTACATCTCTTCCACGCGCATCAGCGGGTAGGCGATGGAAGCAGCCAGGTTCACGTCGTCGGGATTGCCTTCGCCCGGACGGAACTTCACGGAAGCATAGGCGGGCAGCGAGCCTTTGAAGTCGCCGTAGGCGGAAGTGCAGTATTGCACCTTGTCCCACAGCGGGCTTGTCTGGCTTTCGGGCACCCACATGCGCTTGCGGAAGTCGTTGTTGTCAATCTGGCTATACATCTTGGCGTCTATCATCAGCGTCGGGCCGCCCTGCTGTGCTGTGTAGCCGAAGGTGTTCTCGTTGCACATCCACGATACCCAGTTGACGATGCCCGTCTGTACGGCCGTGTTCTCCTTCACCAGTTGCGAGCCCCACATCCAGCAGCTGATGTCGTTGAAGCCCTTGGTAGTGCTGAGGCATTCTTCCTCCGTCATCGGGGCCAGTTTGGAAGCGTCGATGGCCATGCGGGCATACTTCTGCGCGTTGCGGTAGGCCTCGATGTCGGTGTTCTGCCCGTCTTCGGCCATCCACATGTAGAGGCGCGCCTTCAGGCCATACACCACGTCCAGGTGAGGCATGGTGCGTTCTTGGATGGTGAGCATCGGGATGAGCTCTTCGGCCTTGTCCAGGTCGGAGAGGATGAAGGCTGCCATCTCGTCGCGCTTTACGCGGGGATTGTTGTAGGACTCTTCCTGCGTGGTGGCTTCCGTCACGATGGGCACGGTGTAGTTGGTCACGTCGTTGCCGGCCTCGGTGACGGGGTCTGTCACGTCTGTGGGCAGGTATTCAAACATGCGGGCCATGTCCAGGTAGAGCATGGCACGGTAGGCATGAGCTGCGCCGATGTATCCCTTGATAACGTCGTCCGCTTCCTCTTCGGGATAAGCGGCCAGCAGCTTGTTGGTGGCCAGCACGGCCTTCCAGTGCACGTACCACAGGAACTGGGTGGTCATATAACCCTCGCCGATGGCCACGTTCTGTTCCCAAGCCTGGTAGTGGTCGTAGCCGGACGAAGCGATGGGCATGTCGCCCGTCATCACGTCGCGCACGTGCATCACCGAGCCGTAGCCCCAGTCGTAGTGTGCCGCCGCGCCGAGCACCTGCTCGTTGAGGATGGAGTGCATGGCCCAGAGCAGGGCGGTGGCAGATTCCTCCGACGAGGTCACCTGCTCTTCGGTGGCCCCGCTGGTAGGAAAGGTTTCTTCGATACATCCGGTGGTGAGCGCCACGGATGAAACAAGACAGATTCCTGCTAATAATTTGGTTATAGTTGTCTTCATAATGAATGTCTCTTAGGTTCTTTTATTTAGGTTTAGAATGTCAGTGTGATGCCACCCGACAGCGTGCGCATCGGTGCGTAGTAGGAAGAAGTCACACCGCCGGTAATGCTCTGTCGGGGGTCAAGTCCCTGGCGCTTGGACCATACGAAGAGGTTTTCTCCGGCGAAGTACAGGCGGATCTTTTCGATGCCGGCCTTGCGCGTCATGCTGGCGGGCAGCGTGTAGCCGAAGTTCACGTTCTGCAGGCTCAGGTAGGAGGCGCTGGTCAGGAAGCGGTCGGAGTGGCTGGTCGTGTACTGGTCATCAAACTGGAAGCGCGGGATGTTGCTGTTCGGGTTCTCCGGCGACCAGGAGTTCAGCAGGTCGGCGTGGAAGCCTTTGCCTCTGCTGGTACCCGTCGGGTTGCTCATCAGCGTTGCATAGTCGCTGTCATACACTTGTCCGCCAATCTGGTAGTTGAAGTCCACACTCAGGTCGAAGCCCTTGTACGAAAGGCTGGTGCCGAAACCGCCGTAAACGTCGGGCAGGGCCGTGCCGCAGTCGTAATAAGAGGCCGTCTCGTAGTTGGTGGTGGCGATGCGGGTAATGCTGCCGTCTTCGCCCTTCACATCCTGATAATACAGCGGCTGTCCGTCTTCGGCCACGCCGGCATACTTCTTGGTGCGGAAGGTGTAGAGAGGCAGGCCTTCGCCGTAGAAGTAGTCGCCGCTGCTGTAACCGTCATGTCCGCCCAGAGTAGCCGTCTTGTTCTCTTCGGGCAGGTAGACAATCTTGTTCTTGTAGTGCGTCAGGTTCACGCGGATGTTCCATTCCAGGTCGTTGGTCTTGATGGGCGTAGCGTTCAGGTCTACTTCCACGCCCTGGTTGCGCATGTCGCCCACGTTGTCATAATAATAGGTATAACCGAAGGACGTCGGCAGCGGGAAGCTGAACAGCATGTCCGTGGTCTTGCGCAGGAAGTATTCCACGCTACCGTTCAGGCGGGCGCCGAACAACTCGAATTCCACGCCGGCGTTGAAGTTGCCGTTCGTTTCCCACGTGATGTTCTTGTTACCCATCGTGGCAGCCACGGCAGCCGGATGACCGGCAGAGTTGATGATGTTATACGTATTTACATACAGGTAGTTGCCGATGTTGTCGTTACCCTGCGAACCATAAGAAGCCTTTATTTTCAGCAGGTCGACCCACGATACGTCGAAGAAATCCTCCTTGGAGATAATCCACGCGCCGCCTGCCGACCAGAAGTTACCCCAGCGGTGGTCCGGATGGAAGCGGCTGGAAGCATCGCGACGGTAAGAACCGGAAACGAAATATTTCTCGTTGAAGTCATACTGCACGCGGCCAAAGTAACCTTCGGTGTTGTAGTCCGTCGTATACGAATCGCTGCCGTTGTCCGTGATGGCGCCTGCCAGCTCGTGGTTCGTCGGGTCGAACATGTTGGTCTTGCCGGCTTGCAGGTAATAGTATTTGTAACGATAGGCTTCGTGACCCACCATCACGTCCACGTTGTGCAGGCCGTACGTGTGCTTCCAGTTCAGCAACTGCTGATGGTTGTAGGACAAATTGCGCGTGTGATACTTATAGAGCATACCGTTCTGGCTGGCATACTGACCGTAGTAAGG
>CASENE010000092.1 GCA_949289265.1 uncultured Bacteroides sp. | reverse complement strand
TTCGTGAACAGGGCCGAACACGCTCAGCGTGCTGATGAAGGCAAACTGGCGGGGCGTCATGCCGAGGCTGCGCAAGGTCTCGACCAGCGTCCGCGTCTGGCCGTAGTTCACGCGGTCGAAGTCGGCAGGGTCGATGCACTTGGTGACGCCTGCGCAATGCACCACATAGTCGAACGCTCCATGAGCTTCCCGATGGGCCTTGAGCTGCTCGCACAGGCGGTCGGCATGCGCAAAGTCCAGCTCCAGGAAGTGCAGCCCCGGCTCCTGCAGATACTTGCGGCTGCTCGACGCGCGGACGCCCGCCCACGTGTCCATGCCGCGGTGCAAGGCCTCTTCCACCAGAAAGCTACCGATGAAGCCGCTGGCTCCTGTTATCAGAATGGTCTGTTTCATCCTCTGTCTTTTATGATGGTTATTTCTCCGGCTCCACGTGTATGTTGATGTAGGTCCGGCTGCCGAACTCGCCCTTCAGACGGTTCTCGATGGCGGTAGCCGTGCGATGAGCCTCCTCCAGCGTGATTTTGCCGTTCATGCGGATATGTACCTCGATGGCGTAGCTGCTGCCTATCCGCCGTGTACGCAGGTGATGGGGCGAAGTGACGCCGGGGAAGGACAGGATTTCCTGCTTGATTTTCTCCTCCACTTCGGCCGGAAGCGACTTCTCGAGCAGCTCCTCGACACAGGGTATCAGCAGCTGGATGGCCACCTTCATGATAAAGAAGCTGACCACTACCGCCGCCAGCGGGTCCAGTATGAGCCAGTGCTCGCCCAGCAGGATGGCGCCGCCGATGCCGATGGCCGTACCGATGGACGAAAGTGCGTCGCTCCGATGGTGCCAGGCGTTGGCCACCACGGCCTGCGAGTTCAGCCGGCGTCCCTTGAAGACGGTATATTGGTAAAGCAGTTCCTTGAAGACGATGGAAACCAGCGCCGCCCACAGGGCCAGCATGCCGGGTTCCTTCAGTTCACCCCCCTGCCAGAAGTGCCAGATGGATGTGGCTCCGTTCCACAGGATGCCGAAGCCCACGAACAGCAGTATCAGGCCGATAATGGCCGTTGCCAGCGTTTCATACTTGCCATGCCCGTAGTCGTGTCCCTCGTCTTCGGGCTTGGACGAGATGCGTACGAATACAATGACGATGATGTCCGTCACGAAGTCGGACAACGAATGGACGGCATCGGCCATCATGGCGGCACTATGCCCCAGGATGCCTGCCACAAACTTGAAGACAAGGAGCAGCAGATTGACCACGCTGCCCACCAGCGTCACCCGATAGATACCTGCCTCGCGGGCGGCCTCTTCGGTCTTTTCTTTCTGATTCAATAGCGAACTCATATATACCTCCATTACAAAAGGAAAGGCAAAGATACGACAAATCTGCCACAGTGCACCTTTCAGCCCTCAAAATCTGCACTTCTACAATAATTTAGACTGCCTCCGAACTACCCGACGCAATTTATTGTTATCTTTACTGCACCTTGAAGGCAAGGACACTGAAAACTTTGTTTTCCTCTTTGCGCTTCTCCCGTTTTGCATTATCTTTGCTATCGCTATCTCGACAAGGGAACATCCCGCCAAACCTGATAAAACAACTTACCATTATGGGAAAGAAAAAAGAAAAGAAAGAAAAGAAGGCCGGCAAGCGCATGACCAAGAAAGAGCTTGTCAAGGCCGTGCTCGACTTCTTCCACCAGAAGCAGGGCGAAGTACTACCGCTGAAATACATCTTCGAACAGCTGCACCTGACCACCCATCCGCTGAAAATGCTTTGTATGGACGTCCTT
>CASENE010000091.1 GCA_949289265.1 uncultured Bacteroides sp. | reverse complement strand
TTCGTGAACAGGGCCGAACACGCTCAGCGTGCTGATGAAGGCAAACTGGCGGGGCGTCATGCCGAGGCTGCGCAAGGTCTCGACCAGCGTCCGCGTCTGGCCGTAGTTCACGCGGTCGAAGTCGGCAGGGTCGATGCACTTCGTCACGCCCGCGCAGTGCACCACATAGTCGAAGGCTCCATGCGCTTCGCGATGGGCCTTGAGCTGTTCGTACAAGCGGTCGGTGTGGGTAAAGTCCAGCTCCAGGAAGTGCAGGCCGGGCTCTTGCAGGTACTTGCGACTGCTCGACGCACGGACGCCTGCCCACGTCTCGAAGCCACGGCGCAGGGCCTCTTCTACCAGAAAGCTGCCGATGAAGCCGCTGGCGCCCGTTATCAGGATACTCTGTTTCATGCTCTGTCTATTTTACAGGTTCTACATGTATGTTGATGTAAGTCCGGCTTCCGAACTCACTCTTCAGACGGTTCTCAATGGCGGTAGCCGTACGGTGGGCCTCCTCCAGCGTTATTTGCCCATCCATGCGGATGTGCACCTCGATGGCATAGCTGCTGCCTATACGCCGCGTGCGCAGGTGATGTGGGGCGGTGACGCCGGGGAAAGAGAGGATTTCCTGCTTGATTTTCTCCTCGACCTCGGCGGGGAGCGACTTCTCAAGCAGCTCTTCGACACAGGGCACCAGCAGCTGGATGGCCACCTTCATGATGAACAGACTCACCACTACGGCCGCCAACGGGTCCAGTATGAGCCACCGCTCGCCCAGCAGGATAGCACCGCCGATGCCGACAGCCGTACCGATGGACGAGAGCGCGTCGCTCCGATGATGCCAGGCATTGGCCACCACGGCCTGCGAGTTCAGCCGACGGCCTTTCAGCACGGTATATTGGTAGAGCAGCTCCTTGAAGAGGATGGATACCAGTGCCGCCCACAAGGCCAGCATGCCCGGCTCTTTCAGTTCGCCTCCCTGCCAGAAGTCCCAGATGGACGTGGCCCCGTTCCACAGAATGCCGAAGCCCACGAACAGCAGTACCAGGCCGATAATGGCCGTAGCCAGCGTTTCATACTTGCCGTGACCGTAGTCGTGCCCCTCATCCTCGGGCTTCGACGAAATGCGCACAAAGACAATGACAATGATGTCCGTCACAAAGTCGGACAACGAATGGACGGCATCGGCCAGCATGGCGGCACTGTGCCCCAGGATACCCGCCACAAACTTGAACACAAGCAGCAGCAGATTGACCACGCTGCCCACAAGGGTCACCCGATAGATGCCGGCCTCGCGGGCCGCCTCTTCGGACTTTTCTTTTCTTTCTTTCATCTTACAAATTTATTTCTGAAAGGAGAAGCAAAGATACGACAAATCTGTTATCACTCTCCTTTTGGCCTGCAAATTCTGCACAAAGACAAGAATTTAGAAACAGTCTGAACTACCGAATGCAAAAGTTTGTTATCTTTGCAAGGGTTCATCCCACCAAACCTGATAAAACAATCTACCATTATGGGAAAGAAAAAAGAAAAGAAAGAAAAGAAGGCCGGCAAACGCATGACCAAGAAAGAGCTTGTCAAGGCCGTGCTCGACTTCTTCCACCAGAAGCAGGGCGAAGTACTACCGCTGAAATACATCTTCGAACAGCTGCACCTGACCACCCATCCGCTGAAAATGCTTTGTATGGACGTCCTT
>CASENE010000090.1 GCA_949289265.1 uncultured Bacteroides sp. | reverse complement strand
ACGGCGAAAACCTATCCCGCTCTTGTCGTGGCGCATCCCAACGGAGGCTGTAAGGAGCAGGTGGCAGGTCTGTACAGCCAACGGATGGCAGAGCAGGGCTACATCTGCCTTGCCTTTGATGCAGCCTATCAGGGCGGAAGCGAGGGCGAGCCGCGCAACGTGGACAAGCCGGCCAACCGCATCGAGGACATACACTGTGCCGCCGACATCCTGACGCAATATCCCGGAGTGGATGCCAACCGCATCGGCATCCTCGGCATCTGCGGCGGTGGCGGCTATACGTTGAAAGCCGCGCAGACGGACAAACGCTTCAAGGCGGTCGCTACGCTCAGTATGTTCAACTCCGGACTGGTGCGGCGCAATGGTTTCCTTGATTCGCAGATGAATGATGTGCAGCAACGTCTCGCCGATGCCTGTGCCGCCCGTCAGAAGGAGGCAAACGGCGAAGCACCGGAATATGTGGGCGATATGAGCGGCATCTCGCCGGAGCAGGCGAAGCAGCTCCCTTTTGACCTCTACCGCGACGGCTATGAGTATTACCTCCAGACACACGCGCATCCCGGCTCCACCTTCCGCTATACCAAAAGCAGTCTGATGGACTTGATGGCGTTTGATGCCAGCGAAGGGATGTACCTCATCAACCAGCCGCTCCTGATGATGGCGGGCAGTCTTGCCGACACGTTCTATATGACCGAACAATGTTTCAGCAAAGCCACGGGGACGGACAACAAGGAACTGTATCTCATCCCCGGCGCAAGGCACATCCAGACATATTGGATGCCGGAGTATGTGGACAAGGCTGTGGGCAAGCTGACGGAGTTCTTTGGAAAACATCTGGAATGAACTTATCTCATCCCGGACATGAGGTAGGCTCAGGTCGGACATGAGATACCCTCAAGTCCGAGGTGAGGTAGCCAAAGGCCTGACCTTTAGTAAAGCTCTCTTGCCGCTTTCGTCGAAATTGGTGCTTCAATCCGTAATCTGTGTATGGACGCGCCACGGCGGAAGCGGTATTTTTGTATCAAGACATAAAACAAATAGTAATGAACGATATACGGACATTTACCATAGACGAGTTTAACAAACAGATGCAGCAGCCGACGTTGCACCCGGAAGTGGCCGTCATCGACCCGGCACGCTTGGAGGACGACGGCACATTATGCTTTACGGGCAACTTCTACGCCATCCGCTTTGTCCAGACACGATGCGGCGAAGCGCGTTATGGCAGAAAGTGCGCCGATTTCCAATATGGCACGCTGGTATTTACGAAGCCGGGCGACATCGTGCGCGTCTGCCGGGAGGATGCCGTGGACGGGAGCATATCCGGTATTTTGTTCCACCCGGAGCTGTTCAGCACCAAAAGCCTTGTGTTCAAGAAAACCGACTATACGTTCTTCGATTACCGGGAGAACGAGTCTTTGCACCTTTCCTTGCAAGAGAAGCGCATCGTGCAAGACCGTCTGGAACATCTCCACGAGGAACTGCGGCGCGATATTGACCGCCACAGCCTACGCCTTGTATCTGCCGGGCTGGAACTGCTGTTGGACTACTGCGTTCGTTTCTATGAACGGCAATTTGCCTGCCGCACCGACATTGACGGGGAATATATGGAGAAGCTGGACAAAACGCTTTCCCAATATTTTTCATTATGCGGACAAAAGTCTGTGGAAGGCGGTATAAGTAAGGTAGAATCCGCTTTGTCCTCACTTTCACCTGCGTACTTGAACGACTTTGTACGGGCAGAAACCGGGAAAACGCTTGCCGAATATATACGCATCAGAATGATGGAGTACATCAAAAAGCGTGTCCACAAGGAAGGCTGTCCGTTGGAACAGGTTGCCGGAGAGTTCGGCTTCTATCAGCCACGCCTGTTGGCTCTTTTATATCGGCAGGTATTCGGATGCCAACCTGAGCACTATCTATTGACCCCGGATTATAAACTAAATTGATAACGATATGTACCCGCAAATTATTTGTCACGTAATGGGTTCCGTGGATGGTCGGCTGCTGACTGACCGCTGGACGGAACCATATAATGGGAAGAGCAAAGGCGAACTGATGGGCATCTATGCCGCCATCGGTCGCCAACTAAATACCGACGTTTGGATGTTCGGCAAGAACACGTTGTGTGAAGGCTATTTCCCAAAGAAATTTCATACGCAGGACACCACGCCGTTAGCTCATCCTGCACCGTTTATTGCCGAGCGCACTTCAACCCGTCTCTTTGTGGTAGCCGACCCGGATGCGGACATTCTCTATGAATCCGCTACCGTAAGGGGCGACAGCATCGTCTGCATCCTGCCTGAAACGGCTCCTGCGTTCTATTTGGAGTATCTTCAGAAGAAAGGAATCTCCTATCTGTTTGCCGGATCAAAAGGCGATGACCTCCGCACGGCGATGCATACATTGGCGGAGACCTTTGGCGTGGAATCACTCTCGCTGCAAGGCGGAGGCATCATAGACGGTGCGTTCCTGCAAGCCGGACTGATAGACGAGTTGAGCCTTGTCATATATCCGGGCATCGACGGTTCAGCAGGCTCCACATCCATCTTCCATTATATTGGCAAAGGAAATCCCTCGCAAGGGCAGTCGCTTGAACTGCTATCTGTGAAAGAGATGGAGGACGGGGTGGTTTGGTTACGATATAAATTCCATAAAAACAGTTGAGAAGTATGTTACGCAAAATCAGACTGACGCTTGCCGTCCTGTTCTTCACCGCCGTCACGCTGTTGTTCCTCGACTTCACGGGGACGCTGCACGCTTGGTTGGGCTGGACGGCCAAAATACAGTTCCTGCCTGCGCTCTTGGCGTTGAATGTGGGAGTTGTGGTGTTCCTCGTGCTGCTGACACTTGCCTTCGGACGGGTGTACTGCTCAATCATTTGTCCATTAGGCGTGATGCAGGACATCATCGCTTGGGTGGGCAAGAAACAGAAAAAGAACCGTTACGGCTATTCTCCCGCCAAATCGTGGTTGCGGTATAGTGTGCTGGCGGTCTTCATCATTGCGATGATAGCCGGGATTGGCTCATTAGTGGCATTGCTCGCGCCGTACAGTTCATACGGGCGGATAGCCGGCAACCTGTTCGCCCCGATATACGGCTGGGGGAACAACCTGCTCGCTTATTTTGCGGAGCAAGCCGACAGTTACGCTTTTTATGAAACGGAGGTGTGGCTGAAAAGCCTGCCGACCTTCTTTATCGCTTTGCTCTCCTTTATTATAATAGGAGTATTGGCGTGGCGGAACGGACGGACTTACTGCAATACTATCTGTCCGGTAGGTACGGTGCTGGGGTTCCTTGCCCGTTTCTCGTGGTTGAAGCCGGTGATTGACAAGGACAAATGCGTAAACTGCAAACTGTGTGCCCGGAATTGCAAGGCGGCTTGTATCGACATCGCCAACCATCGGATTGATTACAGCCGTTGCGTGGCTTGTATGGATTGCATCGGAAAATGCCATAAGGGAGCCATCAGCTACAAGCATCCGGCAAAGGAAGCCGCACAACCGAAAGCTGTTGAATCTAAAATTTCAGCAGAGCAAATCAACGATGCCCGCCGCTCGTTTCTGACCGCCACGGCTTTGGTTGCCACAACTGCCGCGTTAAAGGCACAGGAAAAGAAAGTGGACGGAGGCTTGGCGATTATCGAGAGCAAGAAAATCCCCGACCGCAAGACCCCGATAGTGCCACCGGGAGCATTGAGCGCACGCGACTTCGCCCGGCATTGCACCGCCTGCCAGCTCTGCGTGTCGGTATGCCCCAACGGGGTACTTCGCCCGTCCACCGACCTGACGAAGCTGATGCAGCCAGAAATGGGTTATGAGCGTGGCTACTGCCGACCGGAATGTACGAAGTGCAGCGAAGTCTGTCCTGCCGGAGCTATACGCCCGATAACCGCAGCGGAGAAATCCGCCACGCAGATAGGACACGCCGTATGGGTCAAGGAGAATTGTGTGCCGCTGACCGATGGCGTGGAGTGCGGCAACTGTGCCCGCCATTGTCCGACGGGAGCCATACTGATGATACCCTCGGATGCCGCCAATCCCGATTCGCCCAAGATTCCGGCCATCAACGTGGAGCGTTGCGTCGGTTGCGGGGCTTGCGAGAATCTTTGTCCGGCACGCACGTTCAGTGCAATTTATGTGGAAGGGCACGAGGTGCACAGAGAACTCTAATGGAAATAATACGAACAAATATGGAAAATAAGAAGACAATCTCCCGCCGCGACTTCTTCAAGATAGCGGGAGCGGCTGGAATGGCGACCGCAGGACTGACGGCTTGTGGTGATAGGCAAGGCTCATTAACATCTGCCAATGCAGGCGAACCCGGCGGAGAGATGACCTACCGGACGCTGACGGGTGACCGTGTGTCGCTGCTCGGCTACGGCTGTATGCGCTGGCCGATGATGCCCAATCCCGACGGCGAGGGGCAAGTGGTGGACCAAGAAGAAGTAAACCGGCTGGTGGACTATGCGCTGGCGCACGGCGTGAACTATTTCGACACCGCGCCGCCTTATTGTCAGGGGCTGTCGGAGGAAGCGACGGGCATTGCCCTCAGCCGACATCCGCGCGACTCGTATTACATTGCCACGAAGATGTCCAACCACCGCCTCTACGGGGCAGGGCTTCGTGGCAAGGAGTTGCACGATGCCAGTGTGAAGATGTATCAGGATTCGTTCAAACACCTGCGGACGGATTATTTCGATTACTACCTGTTCCACATCCTCGGCACGGGCGCGGGAATGGAGGAAATGCGCGGGCGGCTGTACGATTGCGGCATTGCCGACTTCATCCTCAAAGAGAAAGAGGCGGGGCGCATCCGCAAACTGGGCTTTTCGTTCCACGGCGATGTGCGGGTGTTCGACTATATGTTGCAGGAATCAGGCATACCGTGGGATTTTGTGCAAATACAGCTCAACTACCTTGACTGGCGGCACGCATCGGGCATCAACGTCAATGCCGAATACCTCTACGGCGAACTGGCGAAGCGGAACATCCCCGCCGTCGTTATGGAACCGCTGTTAGGCGGACGGCTCTCCAAAGTACACGACCACATCGTCATCAAGTTGAAACAGCGCGAATCCGGGCAGAGCGTGGCATCGTGGGCGTTCCGCTTTGCCGGAAGTTTTCCCGGTGTGCTGACTGTCCTCAGCGGTATGACTTATATAGAGCATCTGCAAGACAACCTGCGCACCTATTCGCCTCTGCATCCTCTGTCGGAAGATGAGTTCGCCTTCCTGCAAGAAACGGCAGACCTGATGATGCAGTATCAGACCATCCCTTGCAACGACTGCAAGTATTGTATGCCTTGTCCTTACGGAATAGACATACCCGCCATCCTGCTGCATTACAACAAGTGCATCAACGAGGGGAATATGCCCCGCAGCGGTCAGGAGGACTACCGCCGTGCCCGCCGCGCTTTCCTTGTCGGTTACGACCGCAGCGTGCCGAAGCTCCGCCAAGCCAGCCACTGTATCGGGTGCAACCAGTGTTCGCCCGACTGTCCGCAAGGCATCGACATCCCGAAGGAGATGCAACGGATTGACCATTTTGTAGAACGGTTGAAGCAAGATAATTTATAGCGACATTATTTCATTTATACTCAAATACTTATAATTTAAATTGAATATGAACAGATCAGAAAACTGTATTCTCTCTTTTTGGAAGAAATTTGCATCATCGGCGCATTACTGCCGAGCAGGATGTGTGGAATGGACTTTTTGCATTGCTCGCTTCAGCGAGAGAAGCCTATCTCCGGAATGTCGTTGACAGCGGCAAACTTTATCGCCGCTTCGTGGACGACTTCATCAACAGTCACCGGTATATAGACTGTGACAATGTGGTCTGCCGGAATTGCCATGAGATGATTATCCATATAGTTCGAGGTATTCTGCATGATTATCAGGATTGTGTGCGAGAAAAGTTCGCTACCGAATCATTCTCATTGGATGATTGCATGGAACTGAAAAGGATGTATGACACATCTGAAATAAATAGTCCGGCATTTGCGTATGATGCGGATCCAATGGCGACCGCAGCTTCACTTTCATTCGAGTGTAATTTTTCGAAGGAACAGATGGCAGGTATTGTGTCTTGTGCCAATACTTACCATCTGTTCTGTGTTCCTACGGTTCGTATGGAGGATATGGAAACTCTTTTTGCCTGCGAGGAGGGCTTCCGTATTCAGGTAAATAACATCCGCCATGTGGCCGTGCTTTTCGACACTCTGCTCGGAAGGTCGTGCATACAGGCACACTGGCAGTCCATTCTTGAAAGAGGTAGATTTCTGGTTTCCAAGGATGGAAAACGGTTCGTGACCGCTTCGAGCCTGTCAACTGCCCTGTCTGCGGCAAGAATCCGTCCCACATCTGTCGTTTATGCTATCAGGACAATGATAGGCCGACTTCCGTAACAATAATATTCCTATGATTTGAAAAGGTCGTCCATGGTGACTTCACTGTGGACGATACTTTTATGTTTTCCGTCCACCACTCCGTATGTGGTGACAAATGTGATTACCAATGTCTTTCTGGT
>CASENE010000089.1 GCA_949289265.1 uncultured Bacteroides sp. | reverse complement strand
GGCCAGCAGGAAGAGGTCGTCGCCCCGTTCGCGCAGGGGAGGCAGGCGGAGTTCGATGGTGTTGATGCGGTAGAGCAGGTCCTGGCGGAACTCGCGTCGGTCGATGGCGGCATAGAGATCGGTGTTGGTGGCACAGATCAGCCGTACGTCCACGGGATAGGCAGCTGTGGAACCCAGGCGCGAGGCACACCGCTGTTCGATGACGGAGAGCAGTTTGGCCTGCATGGGCAGGCTGAGGTTACCTATCTCGTTCAGGAAGAGTGTGCCGCCTGTGGCTGCCTCCATGCGTCCCGGCTTGGAGCGGCGGGCATCGGTGAAGGCACCCTTCTCGTAGCCGAAGAGCTCGCTTTCGAACAGTGGTTCGGGGATGCTGCCCAGGTCGATGGCTACGTAGGGTTTCGTGCGGCGGGGCGACTGCTCATAGATGTAGCGGGCCAGCAGGTCCTTGCCCGTACCATTCTCGCCCAAAAGCAAGAGGTTGGCATCGGTGTCCGAGCACTTGCGCACGGTTTGCAGCAGGGCCTGCATGGCGGCCGACTCGCCGATGATGTGCGTCGGTTCGGCAGGTGTGGCCAGTGCTTCGGCCTGTTGTTCGAGGGTCTTCTTCTGTTCCTTGAGCACCTTTACCTCGTGTCGGCTGAAGCTGAGTTGCAGGGCGGCGGACACGGTGGCCAGCAGTTTGTCGTTCTGCCAGGGCTTGGGGATGAAGTCCGTGGCTCCCTGCTTGATGGCCTGCACCGCCTTCTCCGTGTCGCTGTAGGCGGTGATGAAGATGACCACTGCCTGCGGGTCGAGTTTCAATATCTCTTCCAGCCAGGCAAAGCCTTCGCGCCCGCTGACGGCGTCACGGCGGAAGTTCATGTCCAGCAGGATGACGTCGTGCCTGACGCGCGATAACAGGGGCAGCATCTCGCGCGGGTCGTCGAGGGTAGTCACCTGCTCGGCCAGCGGGCGCAGCAACATCTTCAGGGTGAAGAGGATGTCTTCGTTGTCGTCTACGATGAGTATTTTTCCTTTTTTCATGGGGGCTTTGTTTTGCACCACGGATTACACGGATTGGCACAGATTATTTTCTCGCGATAATCATTAAATCTGTGTTCATCTGTGTAATCCGTGGTGTCTACAAAGATACGCATTCTTTTCCGATAAACTCTGTACGCCAGCGTGCGATTGGTGTACGGAAACGGACGTTTTTCTTCGATGAGTGTATAGGTAATGTTTTGATTAATAATTTATTATATGTTTGGCATACATGTTGCACTTCTTTTTGTGATAGAACATACTCCTTTTTTGAGGATGTTTCAAAAACTGAAAGATGCTATTCAACTCCCCTCCTTCTGGAAGGAGGGGTGCCCAACGGGCGGGGTGGTAGGCTGTCACGATTGACTATCAATCAATGCTTTATGTTTTCACCTACCACCTCCCCCTATCGGGGACTCCTCCTTCCAGAAGGAGGAGAGCTTGAGAAACCTTTGTTTTGACACACCTTCTGGGAGTAAAACTACTGATGATTATGAATAAGCTCTTTCTAACTTTCATTATGTTTCTCCTGCTCTTCCTCGCTTCGTGTCGGCAACGTCGTCCGGGCATGAGCCGGGAGGAAGCGGCAGCCGAACTGTTGGCGCAGGCTGCCGAACAGGGAGCCCGTCGCCAACAGGCTGCTGCTACGCTCGACACCTTTGCCGCCGACTACCGCCCGCCCGCAGGCATCAAGCATCAACCGACCATTATCCGTACGGGTGCCAAGGTGCTCAACGTACCCGCTGCCCTGAAGAATGTACAGGCGTTGAAGCCCAACGCATTGGGTATCCTTTCTTTCCATCCCACGGGTTACGAAGGATATGGCCTCGGTGCGGAGTTGAGCCTCGTGGACGACGGCTGGCTGTTGGCGGACTACGAAGGTATCTGCCTGCTGGACAAGGACATGAAGCTGCGCAAGGTGCTCTTCAGGAATGATGTGGAAATCAGTGAAATGAAGATGGGCAACGGCATCGGATATGGCATACGCAGCAAACGGCGTCTTAGCCAGGTGGGCTACGACTCTTCCACCCGCCAGCTTCGCGGACTCTATGCCGGTCAGGAGACTGAAGCGGACGACCGTCTCCGCTATGAATATGCTGTGGCTACTCTGCCCTGGGATGTGCTTGCAGAAGCCGCCGAACCGTGGACACCCGACCACCTGCCCAGCAAGCTGCCCATCGGCAGGACGCAGGGCAATGCCTTTGCCGTCACGGCTGGCGGCTGGCTGATGACCGAGCCTTTCAGCTCGCGACTCTGCACCTTCGGGCAGAAGGGCGACACGCTGTGCCGCTTCACGGTGAGCGATGCCGAGGACTACGTGCCTACTTACACCTACCGAAGCGGTGAGAATACTGACGTCTATTATTATGTCGGGAAGCTCCGCCTGCGTATGGCCTACGACGACACCGTTTACGAGCTGATGGATGCCTCCACGCTCAAGGCCGTCTGGCGGCTGGACTTCGGCCCCCTGAAACGCCCCACGGGTAAGTACGTGGTGGGTAGCCTGAATAACAGCCTCGACGGATATTACCTGGTCAACAGCTGGATAGAAACAAACAGATACCTGTTGGTTCAACTGTCGCGCAGCTACGATTCGCCCAATGCCCGCACCCAGGGAACGGTGACGCTCCATACGCTGGTGTACGACAAACAGACAGGCGACTTCTTCAGCCTGCCCGGAAAGACCGACAAGGAAGGCCGGTATACATACGCCAACCTGCCTTTCCGGGTAGAAGGGAAGGATATTTCTCTTCTGCCTTCGTTGACGGCAGGAGGCAGGGCCGCCACCCTCTTCAAAGGAAAGCGGCTGAAAGAGATGTTGCCCGACCTGCCTTTGTCGAAGCAGGTAAAGGATGAGGAATTGGTTGTAGTACGGATGGAATGACGCTAAAGTAGGGAGTTAAGGTGGAATCATGTTACTGGATTCATGGAATCTTGTTACATGATAGTAGGAATTCTGTTACTTGATTGTATGTTTTCTGTAGGATGATGATGGCTTGAGTATAGGGAAAAGACAAGGTAAGGCGGGCAGAAAGACAGGAACAAGGTAGGGATGTGGCAGAATAAGAGTGAAAACAGTATATTTGTAAAACCCGAATAAAAACAGAATTATGCTAAGACATTACATCAAAGTGGCGCTTCGGCTCATCCGCCGGAGCCTGCTGTTCTCCTCCATCAACCTGATGGGGTTTGTGCTGGGCCTGACGGCGGCCTTCCTCAT
>CASENE010000088.1 GCA_949289265.1 uncultured Bacteroides sp. | reverse complement strand
GTTGACGCCCAACTTCTGGAAGATGAAGCGGGTGATGTTCTCGCCCACCTTCATCACTCCGGCCAGCAAGTGCACGGGCTCGATGGCTTGCTGTCCCTTGGCTTGCACCAGGTTCACGGCCTCTTGCACCGCCTCTTGCGCCTTGATGGTAAAGTTGTTGAAATTCATATCTCGTTCTCCTTTCTGTTTAATCTCTTTTCAAACACATCCCATTCCGGACAAAAGATTTGCCAGCAGGAGAAGACTGACAAAATTACAGTAGAATACGCAAAAGGCAGACATTGTGACAGCAAGTACTACCCTTTGCTGCTTTCTTGTCAACATCCGTCTCACGGCCATATGCCTACGTTCCGTGTCGTTACCGATTATCTTGTTTCAACCGTTCCACAAAGTGGTCGATGCGGCGCAGTTCCGCCGGAATGTCGATGCGTTGCGGACAGTGGGGGCTGCATTGGTTGCATCCGATACAGTGGCTGGCCTGACGGAGTTTGGGCACGCTGCGGTCATATCCTATGAGATAGGCACGACGGGCACGGCGGTAGTTCTCGTCTTGCGAGCTTTCAGGTATATTCCCCTCGTTCAGACATTTGTTGTAGTGCAGCAGAATGGCGGGTATGTCTATCCCGTAAGGACAAGGCATGCAATACTTGCAGTCGTTGCAGGGGATGGTGTCGAACTGCATCATGCGGTCGGCAGCCTGTTGCAGGAAGGCGAACTCGTCGTCGCTCAAAGGCTTCAGCGGGCTGTATGTGCGCAGGTTGTCTTGCAGGTGCTCCATGCGAGTCATGCCGCTCAACACAGTCAACACGTCCGGGAAGCTTCCGGCAAAGCGAAAAGCCCACGAGGCCACGCTCTGCTCCGGCTCGCGCTGCTTCAGCATGGCCACGATGCCGTCCGGGACGTTGGACAGCCGCCCGCCCAGCAGGGGTTCCATGATGACGGCGGGGATACGCCGCTTGGCCAGTTCGTTATATAGGTACTCGGCATCCGTGTTGCGCGGATTAATTTGCTTGGCATACTTCCAGTCGAGGTAATTCAACTGTATCTGCACGAAATCCCAACGATACTTGTCGTGCTCGGCCAGCAGACGGTCGAACACGGCGATGTCTCCGTGATAGGAAAAACCGAGGTGGCGGATGCGCCCCGCCGCGCGCTCTTCCAAGAGGAAGTCCAGCACGCCGTTGTCGACGTAACGTTTCTCGTATTCCTCCATGCCGCCGCCCATGCCAATGCCGTGCAACAGGTAATAGTCGATGTAATCCGCCTGCAAGTCCGTCAACGAACGGCGGTACATGGCAATGGATGCCTCGCGCGTCCAGGTGGCGGGGGCGAAGTTCGACAGTTTGGTGGCGATGAAATACCGGTCGCGCGGATGCCGGGCCAGGGCGATGCCCGTCGCCTTCTCCGACATGCCGCGGCAGTAGGCGGGCGACGTGTCGAAGTAGTTCACGCCATGCTTCAAGGCATAATCCACCAGCCCGTTCACCATCTCCTGGTCTATCGCCTCGTTGCCTTCGCGCGCCGAGCGTCCGCCCACCGACGGCAGGCGCATCATGCCGAACCCGAGCAGCGACACCCGGTCGCCCGTCTTGGGATGGGTGCGGAGGGTCATCTGCCCGGTCGGGCCTTTGCCGCTTGCCGACACCGCATTCCGTCCGTCCCTGCAAGCCGCCAGCCCTGCGGTGAACAAGCCCGCCGTTCCCGCCAGTTTGAAGAAGTCGCGGCGGGAGATTGTTTTTTTCTGTTCATTGTCCATAGTCTGAAATGCTTCTGTTTTGCCTGCAAAGATAGCGTTTCCGCCGCAACATGTCCATACACAAACTACGGACGGAAGTACCCATATCACCGAAAGCAGCAAAAGGTCTCTATCAAGGGACAGACCTTTGGCTACCTAAGGTCAGACCTTTGGTAGGCCCACTTCCGAGGGGTTCCACAGACGGGTTAATACTGACCGCAAGATAGGAAGAAATTTTGACGTTGGCAAGCGTTTTTCTACTTTTGGTAAACCAACATCACGGCTCCCGTTGGGAATGTTTGCTGCTTTGCCAAACGCCATTCCGAGCCAAGGGCATTTTCTGGAAACAACCGGATGCCTGCACCTAAAAGCAGAGGAAATATGCAGAGCTGCATTTCATCAACCAGCCCTTCGGCGAGGAGCAGCGAGGTGAGTTTCCCGCCTCCTACCAGCCAAATGTCTTTTCCCGCATCGGCTTTCAAACGGCGGATAAAGGCAGGGATTTCGTCCGCAATGATTCTCACGCTGGGCAATGCACTTGGCGATTCTGTGCGCGAAATGATGTAAGATTGTTTCTCGGCATAAGGCCACTCACAGCCAAATCCGAGGATGGAACGATAGGTATTCCCGCCCATTAAGACCGTATCAACCGATTCGTAGAGCGCGCCATATCCATAATCTTCCGCATCCGACTAGTATTTGTCGAGCCATTCCACACCTCCGTCGGGCGTAGCGATATATCCGTCAAGGGAGGTGGCGATGTATAGTTTGATTCGTTTCATATAGAATTTTGTTGGTTTGCGAAGATAGGGAAAATCGGGGAGTGTGGCAAGCCCTAAACAGAAAAAGCATCCTGCACGGGGATGCTTTCCTTATTCTTCACATATATAATGCGGCTCACAGTTTCGTCTCCTAAACCATTTTCTCGACATCCTCCAATGAGGCGTTGAAGAAGCGTTGTTCCTTGTTGAGCGAGCGCATCTGCCGCATCTCGTCATCGGTCAGGGCGAAGTCGAAGATTTGGATGTTCTCCTTGATATAGTCGGGATTGGTGGCGCCGGGGATGACGGAGAAGCCCTCTTGGATGTGCCAGCGCAGGATGATTTGCGCGGGGGTCTTACCGTGGGCTTCGGCCATACGCTTGATGACGGGATCTTTCAGCAATGCCCCGTTGCTTGCCGCGCCGCCCAGCGGATACCAGCACTCCATTTGGATGCCTGCAGCGGCTGCCTTCTTGCGCATCTCGATGCGCTGTGCGTAGGGGTGGCACTCGATTTGGAGCACGGCGGGCTTGATGGTGGCACTGTCCATTATGGTGTTCCACATCTCGTCGTTGTAGTCAAAATTGCTGATGCCGAGGGCGCGTACCTTACCCATCTTCACGGCTTTCTCCATATCCTTCCAAGCTCCCAGGTAGTCACCCACGGGCTGGTGGACGTAGAGCAGGTCGATGTAGTCCGTCTGGAGACGGGCAAGCATCTCGTCGATGGCTTTCAACGTCTTGCCCTCGCCGTATTCGGTGGGCCAGAGCTTACTGGTAATCCATATCTCGCCGCGCGGGATGCCGCTTTCCTTGACGGCTTCGCCCACGCCTTCCTCGTCATAATAGGCGTGTGCCGTGTCAATATGCCGATAGCCTGCTTTCAATGCGGTGAGGCACGATTGCTTGCAGATTTCGTTAGAGCCTTGCGCGAAGGTTCCCAGCCCGAATCGGGGCATCTCCACGCCGTTGTTCAACTTGACCACGGGCACGCCTGCGACCGTTGTCTTTTCTTGTGCGCTGAGGGCGCATACGCCACCGCATACCAGTAGGGCGGCAGAAAGGAGGAGTTTCTTGAATGAGTTCATATACATTTCGTTTTTAGATTGTTTATTGCCTGTTACTTTCCTTAATACTCCACAGCGACACGTGTTCGTTGCGGTAGCGGGCGTTGGGGTTCACTTCGCCACGAGCCAAGAGCGGATCATCGGGCAGGGATTGGAATTGAATGGCTTTCTGTGGGCAGTTGTGGATGCAGGCGAAGCAGAAGTCGCAGTCGCCCTCAGTCTTTACGCCCGTGGAGGTCAGCTTGTAGTTGCCACGTGGACAGACTTCGGTACAAATGGCGCAACCAATGCAGGCATCCGTCACTTGGAAATACTTCTCGCTGCGCATCAGGAAGCCCACTTCCGGGTCGAGGCGGGAGAAGTACATAAATCCGGCGTGCATCCTCCGCTCTTCCTCCGTGACCGGTTCGTGCCAACGCCTTTGGGCGGCGAGGTCGGCGGTTATCTTCTGCAAGTTCTCGGGGATGCGCTTGTCAATCTTCATCTGTTCGTTCATATCGAAGTTGGGCAGCCAGTTGTCCACCATAATGATGGTGGCGATGTAGTCAAACGGGTTGCCTGCCTTGCGCGAGATGCCGTCCCATATCTCCACCGCGTCGCACTTCCTTGCACCATAGGTCAGCACGGCAAACTTGTAGTCGGCTTTCAGCCGTGCCTGACAGATGAAGCTCCGCACCATATTGGGCGGCATGTGCCCATAGATGGGATAGACGATGCCTATCTCGTCCGCCTCGAAGTCGTGGCGGCCTTGCTTCACCATCTGCGGGATGCTGAGCAGTTCGGTATTCTCGTCCGCCAACTGACGGGCGATGTACAGGCTGTTGCCCGTGGCGGTAAAGTAAAGGATGATGCGTTTCTTCTTTTCCATATGGCACGAGGTCAATGCGGTGGGCATACCCAAAGCGGCGGCTCCTGCCACCAGCAGTCCCATCCGTTTCAAAGCGGCGCGGCGGGTGATGCCTTTGTTGTCTTTATTTGCTCTTTCCATAATCACAAAGCCATTTCACCGTCTGCGGGTCGTAATGCGAGAAGAACAGGCTGTGTCCCAAGTCCAACTGGCGGATGCGCTGCATATCCTCGTCACTCAGCGTGAAGTCGAACACATCGAAGTTCTGCTCCATACGCTCCTTGCGGACGGACTTCGGGATGACAATCACGCCGCGCTGGATGAGGTAGCGCAAGGCGGTCTGTGCCGCACTCTTGTTGTATTTCGCACCGACGGCTATCAGCGTTTCGTTGCCGAAGAAGTTGTTGCGTCCCTCGGCAAACGGTCCCCACGCCATAATATGTGTGCCGTATTGCTTCATAATCTGCTGCGCCTCTACCTGCTGGTTGAACACGTGGGTTTCCACCTGATTGACCATCGGCGGTATCTCGCTGAACTCCGCAAGGTCGATGAAGCGGTCGGGATAGAAGTTCGACACGCCGATGGCGCGGAGCTTGCCTGCCTTGTACGCTTCCTCCATTACCCGCCACGTACCGTAGTAGTCGTTGAAAGGCTGGTGAATCAGCAGCAGGTCGATGTAGTCGGTCTGCAATTTGCGGAGCGACTCGTCGATGCTTGCCTTTGCCCGCTCGTATCCGGCATTG
>CASENE010000087.1 GCA_949289265.1 uncultured Bacteroides sp. | reverse complement strand
CTGCGGAATCCTTCAATGCGAAAATCAAGGCATTCCGATCACTATTCAGGGGAGTTGGAGATATCAGGTTCTTTATGTTCAGACTGGCTACTCAATATTCTTGAGAATTTCTATCGCCAACCGGGATTATCCGCTGATCCGCTTTTGATAGAAGTTCGTAAACCCGGGGAGCTTCTGGCCTTAGGTCAAGATGGCTTTGGGTTTTGCCAAGAGGGATTTGAGCCGGCTAAAGTAGCTCTTTAGCCGGCTCAAATCCCTCTTGGTCATATCTATTTATAGGGTGGGTGTTTCTCTTGCCTTTCCGGTGGTGTAGGGCCGTGTGATTTATTGTTTCTTGAGTGCTGCCACAATCTCGTCCATTTCCGCATGGAAATTCTTGTCCACTTCTTTCAGCTCTTTGATGGATTTGCAGGCGTAGAGCACGGTGGCGTGGTCTTTGTTTCCAATCAGGCTGCCAATCTTTGCGGCAGATAATTCCGTATAGTTTTTTGCGAGATACATGGCTATCTGGCGGGCCTGCACGACATCCCGTTTGCGGGATTTGGTGTGGATGGCCGATGTTTCCAGCCCGTAATGGTTGCATACGGTGTGGATGATGTCGTCCACCGTGATGGCTTTGTTTTCGTTGTGCGTGACTTTCTTGACGATGCGTTGCGCCAGCTCCAGGTCGATGTCGCGGTTGTAGATGGTGGCATGCGCCATGATGGAGATAATGATGCCTTCCAGGTCGCGCACGCTGTCGCTGACATTTTCTGCAATGTAGTCGATGACTTCCGGGGGGAATTGCAGGCCGTCCCGGCGGATTTTGTTGCGCAGGATGTCCCGTCGCAGTTCCACGGTCGGCTTTTCCAGTTCGGCCACCATGCCCCATTTGAAGCGGGTGATCAGTCTTTCTTCCACGCCCTGCAGCAAGGCCGGCGAGCGGTCGGAGGTAAGGATGAGCTGTTTCCCGTTCTGGTGCAGATGGTTGAAGATATGGAAGAAGGTGTTTTGCGTCTTCGTCACGCCGGCAAACTCTTGAATATCGTCGATAATCAGCACATCAATGGTCTGGTAGAAGTTGATGAAGTCGTTCACCGTGTTGTTGCGCACCGAGTCTGTGTATTGCACCTGAAAAAGGTGGGCCGATACGTACAACACCCGTTTGTTTGGATACAGTTCCTTGATTTTTGTGCCGATGGCATTGACCAGGTGTGTCTTTCCCACACCCGAAGCGCCGTAGAAGAACAACGGGTTGAAGATGGTCTTGGCCGGGTTCAACGCCACGGCTTCGGCCACGCTGCGCGAGAGTTTGTTGCTTTCTCCCTCGATGAATGTGTCGAAGTTATAGTCTCCTTTCAGGTGCGAGTCCAGTTCGCTGATTTGCGGCTGGCGCGGCACGTCTTTCACCTGCGTTTTGGCAGGGGCGGCTTGAGCGGCACCGGTGTGCGGGGGCAGTTGTATGTCCGTCGGCGGGTTGTTGACCACCATCACGTTATACATCAACTTGCTTCCCTCCCCAAACACCTTGTAGATGGCTTGGCGCAACAGGTCGATGAACTGCTCTTCCAGAAACTCATAGAAGAACTGGCTCGGTACTTGCAGCACCAAGGTTTTGTCCTCATATTTCAAGGGCTTTATGGGGGTGAACCAGGTTTTATATGTTAGCGCAGGAACATTGTCCCGAATGATTTCGAGACAACGATTCCATAGCTCGACATGATTTGTTCCGCTCATACGGCTATTGATACATTTTTATGGGTTTTGCATAACTTCTACGTTTGCAAAAGTCGCAATCTTATTTGAGAAAAACAAATGGCTTTTTCTCTTGCTTTTTTCAGCAGAATAATAAGCTGTTTACTTTCAGTTACTTATCGCTGCCTACGGCAACAGCCCCGTCGCAGGGGCTGTTGCTTATTTCTAATGTCTTGTAGGACATGTGCTTATCGGCGGTTTTATCCTCGCTTCCGCCGCCTTTGTCCCGGCTATGGAAATGTCCCTATGTGGCTGAATATGTCATTTTACGGGGGACTTGGAACAGGCCGGGCGGAGGCTGGCGCTATTTAGACAATATCTATATAAGCAAGTCTTCTTATTTGTCTTTCCGGCCGAAAAGCGAGAAGTGTACGTATCGCTTCGGGTGCTGTTTCAGGTCTTCCAGCAGGCTGGCGGCATTGCCCGCGGTGGCGCTTAGGTTGTTGTACAGCGTGGGGTCGTTCAGCAGCAGTCCCACGGTATTGTCCGTGCGTCCCAGCTTGTCTGTAATCATTTTTACGTTGGCCAGCGTCGAGTCCACCTTTTGCATGGCTGCGGCATAATCTATCTGTTTCAGGTTGCCGGAGATGACGGCAAAGTTGTCGCCTATGGTGTTCAGCTTTCCGGTCAGTTGGGGGATGTCGTTGGACATCAGGTGTTGCAACTGCCGGCTGGTGCTGGAGAGGTTGGCCGTGAGATTCTCCACGTTGTGCAGGGTGGCGGGGATGGCCGGGTCGGCCAGCAGGGTGTTGAGCGAGCCCAGGATGGAGTCCAGCTTGGGCAGCATCCGTTCCAGCTGGGGCACCAGTTCGCCCACCTGGCCCATCATGCCGTTGTTTAGGTTGCCGGGGATGGTGTCGCCCGTGTTGTATTTTTCGCGCGGATTGTTGGCCAGCAGCAGGTTCATGCGCACGCCGCCCAGCATCTCCGCGGCCAGTTCGGCCGAGCTTCCCTTGGGGATGCGCAGGTCGGGTTCGACGTCGATTTCGGCCACCACGTTGCCCGGGCGTTCGTAGTCGTAATACAGTTCGCGCACGATGCCCACCCGGAAGCCGTCGGCAAAGACCGGGCTCGACTTGGTCAGGCCGTTCACGTTCTGGAACTTGACATAGAAATAGGTCGACGGTTTAAACAGATGGATGCCTTGCAGGTAGTTGATGCCGTATATCAGTACGCACAAAGCGGCGATGCCTGCTATTCCTATTCTCACTTCTTTGGTGAAATACTTCTTCATGTTCATGATATGTATCCTTTTTGATTTTCTTCGGGTGGGTTATTGATTGTCTTTGAATTCGCGGATGGCTTGGTGGATGTCTGTCTTCTTCCCGTCCTTGAACGCGATGATGAAGGCGTCTTTGAACTTGGGGGCGATTTCTTTCCGGAGACGGGCTATCTGGTTGTAGTCTTCGGAAGCGCCGTAGGTGTATTTATACAGTTTTCCCTCCCGGTAGTGTTCCACTCCTTTCAGGCCTTTCAGGCGGCGGTCGGTGGCTTTCAGCAGTTCGGAAGAGGTGCATATCTGTATCTTGAACACGGGCTGCGAGGCCGGGGCCTTGGGGGCCGCGGGCCTTTTTTTGTCCGTGGGGGCGGCCGGGGCATCCGGCGCGGGCGTCCCCAGGCGTGCCATCTGTTCTGTCCTGTAGGCATTGAACGCGCGGAATATGCCGTCGGCCAGGGTGTTGACGCCCTCGGATGAGTTCAGGTAGCGTTCTTCGGCAGGCGTGGAGATAAAGCCCAGTTCTATCAGGATGCTGGGCATGGCGCTGGCCTTCAGCACCAGGAAGCCGGCCTGATGCACGCCGCGGTCGGTGCGCTTGCACGTCTGGCGGAACTGCTTCTGCACCAGCGAGGCCAGGTGGACGCTCTGCGCCATGTATTTGTCTTGCATGAACTCGAAGATGATGTAGGACTCGGCCGAGTTGGGGTCGAAGCCGGCATAGCGTTTCTGGTAGTCGTCTTCGTAGAGGATGACGGAGTTTTCGCGCTTGGCCACTTCCAGGTTGGCTTGCGACTTGGCCAGACCCAGCGTCCACGTGGAGGCCCCTTGGGTGGTATGGTTCTTGGCCAGCGAATTGGTGTGTATGGAGATGAAGAGGTCGGCCTTGGCTTCGTTGGCTATTTCCGCCCGGCGGTTCAGGGGGATAAACACGTCGCGCCGGCGGGTGTAGACCACTTTCACGTCCGGACACTTCCGTTCCACCAGTTCGCCCAGGCGGAGGGCCACTTTCAGGTTGATGTTCTTTTCCTTGGAGATGCGTCCGATGGCGCCGGGGTCGTGCCCGCCGTGTCCTGCGTCGATGACGAGCACAAAGTCCTTGCCCGCGTTGTTGGCGTGCACGCACGCCGGGGCGGCTCCCCATAGCAAGAGGGCTATATATAATATGTAGCGATAGCTCTGTTTCATTGGTCAGACGGTGCAAATTTAGTGCAATTTTGCAGAAAACCCGTGCGCCTGCTCAAGTTTATACGTTTTTTCTGTGCATTAGGTCAAAAATAAGGGATTACCGGATGGATTTCTCGGCAGAAGGGAGTACTTTTGCGCGCGATTGGCGGGCTTGCCCTCGTGTCTGGTCATTCGCAGCCCGCAGCCGCGCGCTTTTTGCGCAGGATGTATCATTCAAAACGCTCGTGTATATGTTGCTTCGTTTTCTGAAAGATTGGACGTTGCCCGTGGCGATGGTGACGGGCACGCTGGTTTACTTCCTCTTTGCCCGGGTGGCCCTGCTGGCCCCGCTCAAGCCGTCTGTCAACGCGGTGGTGGCTGTGCTGACCCCATTGCTGATATTTGCCCAGTTGCTGCTCACCTTCTGCAAGGTCGAGGTGCGCGACCTCAAGCCCAAGGCCTGGCACGGGTGGTTGCTGCTGTTCCAGCTGGCGGCTTGTCTGCTGGCGGCCTGCCTGCTGGTCTGGCTTCCGATGAATGCGGTGTATCACGAGGTGTTCGAGGCCGCCATGGTCTGCCTCATCTGTCCCACGGCCACGGCGGCTGCCGTCATCACCGGCAAGCTGGGGGGCAGCGCCTCCAGCCTGACCACCTACACCCTGCTGTCCAACCTGTTGGCGGCCGTAGCCGTCCCCTTGGTATTCCCCTGGGTCGAGCCCCACGCCGACATGCCCTTTTGGACGGCCTTCCTCAAGATTCTGGGCAAGGTATTCCCGTTGCTGATATGCCCCTTCCTCCTGGCCTGGTTCCTCCGGCTGTGGGTGCCCCGCGTGCACGCCTGGCTGCTGAGCCTGCACGATGCGGCGTTCTATCTGTGGGGAGTGGCGTTGGCCATCGTGTCCGGGCAGACCGTGCGCTCGCTGGTCAACAGCGAAGCCCCGGCTTCGGTGGAATGGCTCATCGCCCTGGCCGGCTTGGCGACCTGTTGCCTCCAGTTCTATTTGGGGAAGCGCATCGGCGGGCGTTACCGCGAGCGCATCAGCGGCGGACAGGCCTTGGGACAGAAGAACACGGTGCTGGCCATCTGGATGGCCTATACGTATCTGAATCCGCTGGCCTCCGTGGGCCCGGGCTCGTATGTGTTGTGGCAGAACATCATCAACTCCTGGCAACTGTGGAAGAAACGGAAGCAGGAAACCCGGGCCGACCGACAGGAAAGCCCTTGCTAACCAGCACGCTATGAACGACGACCGGGGACTATAGTCCCACCGCCCTGGCACTAAAGTCCCACCGACCGGGCGTTCTAATCCCAGGTCGGTGGAATTATAACGCCCGGTCGGGGAGGATAGGACGCGCGTTAATGCGGCCCGAAGTGTGGCTTTGTTGGAGAATAATTCGTACTTTTGCGCCCGTAAACAATGAGCATGCAATGAATCCGTTAGACGTTATCCACAAATATTATCCCGAAGACAACGAACTGCGCCGCATCCTGCTGACGCACAGCCGCTCGGTGGCCGACAAGGCGCTGGACATCGCCCGCCGTCACCCGGAGCTGGGCCTGGACCAGGATTTCCTGTACGAGGGCGCCATGGTGCACGACATCGGCATCTTCCTCACCGACGCGGACGGCATCTGCTGCTTCGGCGACAAACCCTACATCTGCCACGGCTATCTGGGAGCCGACCTGATGCGCGCCGAAGGCTTCCCGCGTCACGCCTTGGTCTGCGAACGCCACACGGGGGCCGGCCTCTCGCTGCAGCAGATTCTGGCCCAACACCTGCCGGTGCCCCACCGCGAGATGGTGCCGGTCAGCCTGGAAGAGCAAGTCATCTGCTTCGCCGACAAGTTTTATTCCAAGACGCGCCTGACCGAAGAGAAGAGCGTGGCAAAAGCACGGAAGAGCCTCGAAAAGTACGGCGCCGAAGGCTTGCAACGGTTCGACCGCTGGTGTAAGTTGTTCTTGTAGCCCCTAAAATTCTTTAAAAAGCATGCTAATCCTTTTTATTTTGCGTACTTTTGCCGCGCCTTGTGCAGCTAATTAGTGAATAACGCCCTTGAAAGCGAACGTAACCATATCATTTATACTCTTTTTCCTGCTGGTTCTCATTTCTGCCGAAGCCGATTCGCAACGCCGTGGCCGAGAAGGGCGATGGCGTGGCAACCGGGTGCAAGCGGCTGCGCAGGCGGGCGACTCCCTGCCGGGCGACACGCTCCTGTCCGACTCCCTGCGCACGGATACCGTCCCCCGCAAGAAGGAAGGACTGGACGCGCCGGTCACCTACGAGGCCAGCGACTCCATCGTCTTCACGCAGAACGGCTTCGCGCACCTTTATGGCGACGGCAAGGTCAATTATCCCCACGAACACATCGAACTGACGGCCGAGGTCATCACCATCAACCTGGACAGCAGCACGGTGTATGCCCACGGCGTGGAAGACTCGCTGGGTGTGATGCAAGGATTGCCCGTGTTCAAGGACGGAGATACACCTTACGAGACCAACACCATCCGCTACAACTTCAAAAGCAAGAAGGGCCTCATCAGTAATGTAGTAAGCCAGCAAGGTGAAGGCTATGTGACAGGAAACAATGCCAAGAAGGGAGCAGGCGATGAGCTGTACATGAAACATGGACGCTACACGACGTGCGACAATCACGAGCACCCCCACTTTTATATGCAGATGACCTACGCCAAAGTCCGCCCCCGGAAAAACGTGGTGACCGGTCCGGCCTATCTGGTAGTGGAAGACGTGCCCTTGCCGTTGGCCGTGCCGTTCTTCTTTTTCCCCTTTTCCAGCAGTTACCAGTCCGGTTTCCTGATGCCCACCTACATGGACGACTCCAGCCGTGGCTTCGGCCTGACGGACGGTGGCTATTATTTTGCCATCAGCGACCAGATGGACCTGAAGCTGCAAGGCGACATCTTTACCAAAGGCTCGTGGGCATTGAGGGCTCAGAGCAACTACGTGAAGCGTTACAAGTTCTCGGGCATGTTTCAGTTCGACTACCAGGTGACGAAGACAGGAGACAAGGGACTCAGCGATTATATGGTGGCCAAGGACTTCAAAGTGGTATGGAGCCACCGCCAGGACGCGAAGGCCAACCCGAACTCTTCGTTCTCGGCCAGCGTCAACTTCTCGACCAGCAGCTATGAACGCACCAATATCAACAATCTGTATAACTCGCAGTTGATGTCGCAGAACACCAAGACGTCAAGCGTCAGCTACTCGCGTAGCTTCTTTAACAACCTGCTCAACATTTCGGCCACAGCAAACATCGCTCAAACCATGAAGGACTCGTCTATCTCTGTCACCTTGCCCGATTTGAACATCTCGCTGAGCACAGTCTATCCCTTCCGCCGTAAGCATCGGGTGGGAGACGAGAAATGGTACGAGAAAATCTCCTTGCGTTACACTGGCCGTATGACAAACAGCATCCAGACCAAGGACAATCTTCTGTTCAAGTCCAGTCTGATTCGAGACTGGGAGAACGCCATGCAACATAACATTCCCATCAGCGCCACTTTCACCTTGTTCAACTACTTCAACGTGACGCCTTCCTTTGATTACACCGAACGCTGGTACCCGCGCAAGGTGACCAAGGGATGGGACCAGCATACGCAGCGCGAGATTGATACCGACACGGTCTACGGTTTCCATCGGGTGTATGACTATCGGGCCAGCCTGGGCATCAATACGAAGATTTACGGCATGTATAAGCCCATCTTCTTCCCGAAAAGGGAGATTCAGATCCGTCACGTCATCACGCCGTCTATCAGTATCAGTGGAGCGCCCGACTTCGGTTCTTCTCACTTCGGCTACTACAATTCTTATGTGAAGACAGACCGCAACGGCATACCGGTGGATACGGTGCGCTATTCTTACTACGAGGACCAGCCTTTCTTCTCGAACTATTCGGGCAAGTCGGGGACTATTACCTTCGACCTTTCCAACAACATCGAGATGAAGTACAAGGACAAGAACGACTCCATCCGCAAAATAAGCCTGATTGACGAGCTGGGCTTGGGCATCTCCTACAATATGGCTGCCAAAGAGAGGCCTTGGGGTGACCTGGACTTCCGCTTGCGCATGAAGCTGACCAAGAACTACACGCTGAGCATGTCATCCCGTTTCGCCACGTATGCCTACGAGTTCGACGAGAACGGCGATGTCTATGTGGGCAACCGGACGGAGTGGTCATACGGTCGTTTCGGTCGTTGGTCGGGTTACGGCACTTCGTTCAGCTGGACGCTCAACAACGATACGTGGAAGAAGATAAAGAAGCTCTTCAAGAAGGGAGATGATGAGGAAGAAGACGAAAACGCCGATGCCGAAGGCGCGGAGGGCGAAGAGGCGCAAGACGCCGGCAGTTCATCTCCCGGGAAGAGCAAGACGCGGAGGGCCGACGTGGACGAAGACGGCTATCAGGTGTTCAAGATGCCGTGGTCCATCAACTTCAGTACGGGCTTCAACATCTCGGAAGACCGCAGCAAGCCGATTAACCGCCACCGCATGCGCTATCCTTACAAGTTCAGTCTGAATGCACTGAACATCAACGGCAATATAAAGATATCCAACAAGTGGTCTATCAACTTCAACTCGGGCTACGACTTCAACGCGAAGGAAATCACACAGACCACCTTCAATATTACACGCGACCTGCACTGCTTCAGCATGTCTGCCAGCGTGGCACCCTTTGGCCGTTGGCGTTATTACAACTTCACCATCCGTGCCAATGCCAGCATCCTGCAAGACCTGAAGTATGAGCAGCGCAGTCAGACGCAGAGCAACATCCAATGGTATTGAGGCCGCCCTGCCGCTGCCTGTATTGTGCGCCGGCTCTTCTTCCTTTTCCCTTCCTACCACGCAATGGGCGTTTCTCCGTGGGCCGTCAAGTATTCGTTGGTGCGGCTGAAGTGCTTGTTGCCGAAGAAGCCGTTGTAGGCCGAGAGGGGCGAAGGATGTGCAGAGGCCAATACCAGGTGTCGGTTGCGGTCGATGAATGCGCCCTTTTTCTGGGCATAGGCTCCCCACAGCAGGAAGACCAGATGCTCTTTCTCTTCTGCCAGGATGCGGATGACAGCGTCGGTAAAGGTCTCCCAGCCGTGCCGTTGGTGAGAGCCGACCTGATGGGCTCTGACCGTCAGCGTGGCGTTGAGCAGGAGGACACCTTGCCGGGCCCACCGCGTCAGGTTGCCGGTGGCAGGCATGTCGGTGCCTGTATCCTCCTTGATTTCCTTGAAGATGTTGACCAGCGAGGGCGGGAAAGCCACGCCGTCGTTCACCGAGAAACACAGCCCGTGCGCCTGTCCCGGGCCGTGGTAGGGGTCTTGTCCGATGATGACCACCTTTACCCGGTCGAAGGGGCAGAGGTTGAAGGCGTTGAAGATGAGCCGTCCCGGCGGATAGACCGTAGTCGTCTGGTATTCGCTCCGCACGAAGTCGGTCAGGGTGCGGAAGTACTCTTTGTCAAATTCCGGTTGCAGCCGTTGTTTCCAGCTTTCTTCTATCTGTACGTTCATCTTTCAGTTTCCAGTGTTTGGGTTATTCGGTCGCTAAGGTACGAATAATATTCCAACCGGCGACGGGCGGGGCATAAAATCCCCTTCTTCTCCTGCCGGGGCGGGGGAAGAGGGGGAGGCTCAGATCAGGGGAATGTTGTGCGCCCGGCATTCGCGCCGCATGTCTTCCGGCCAGATGCTGGCCTGTATCTCGCCGATGTGGGCTTTCCGCAGGTAGAACATGCAGAGGCGCGACTGCCCGATGCCTCCGCCGATGGACAGGGGGAGTGTGTCGTCCATCAGGCGTTTGTGGAAATACAAGTCCAGCCTTTTCTCCTCGCCTTCCTGCTTGAGCTGGCGCACCAGCGCCTCCTTGTTCACCCGGATGCCCATCGAAGAGAGCTCGATGCTGCGCTGCAGCACCTCGTTCCACAGCACCAGGTCGCCGTTCAGTCCGGGCAAGTCGTTCAGTCCGGGGGTGGTATAGTCGTCATAGTCCGGCGCCCGTCCGTCGTGCTTCTTCCCGTCGCCCAGCTTGCAGCCGATGCCGATGATGAAGACGGCGCCATACTTTTGGGCGATGGCATGTTCGCGGCATTTGGGGGTAAGGGCCGGATAGAGCCGGCGCAGTTCTTCGGCGTGGATGAAGTGCAGCTTTGACGGCAGCCAGGGCTTGATTTGCGGGTACATCTCGTAGACCATATACTCGGTGCGTATCATGGCCGCATAGATGCGCGACACTATCTCTTTCAGGAACTCCACGTTGCGGTCCTCCTCCGTGATGACCCGTTCCCAGTCCCACTGGTCCACGTAGAGCGAATGCAGGTTGCCCAGTTCTTCGTCGGCGCGGATGGCGTTCATGTCCGTGTAGATGCCGTAGCCCGGTTCGATGTGATAGTCTGCCAGGGTCAGCCGCTTCCATTTGGCCAGCGAGTGCACCACTTCCGCCTGCGCGTCGTCCATGTCCTTGATGGGGAATGACACGGGCCGCTCGATGCCGTTCAGGTCGTCGTTGATGCCCATGCCTTTCAGCACGAACAGCGGCGCAGTGACGCGGCGCAGGCGCAGTTCGGACGACAGGTTCTGTTGGAAGAACTCTTTGATTTGCTTGATTCCCAGTTCGGTTTGCTTTAAGTCTAATACTGGTTTGTATCCTTCCGGAGTTATCAGGTAGCTCATAGATAATAGGTGTTACATGTTTTGTTCGGCAAATATAGGTATAATATTGATATATGATACTTGTTTTGCTGAATAAATAGCAAAATGTTTTGCTTTCTTCTGCTTTTGTTGCTCTGTGCTCTGCTTTAGGCCGGATTGTCCGGGAGGTGGAGGCCTCCGGCCGGGGCATTCCATGCCGTTTGGCCGGGGCTATAACGCCGTTTTGCCGGGACTATAATGCCAGCTTGCTGGGACTATAACGCCAGCCTGCTGGGACTATAATGCCACCGACCTGGGATTATAACGCCACTAAACGCTGAAAGACAGCCCGTTTGCGGCGGCTTTATCCCTGCTTCGGGGAGGTGCGATGACATCGGTCGGAAAAAAAAGAAGAAAAAATTAGGAGTGTTCTCTCCTTTTTTATACTTTTGCACCCGCAAGTAAAGGCCCCGTAGCTTAGTGAATAGAGCGTCAGATTCCGGTTCTGAAGGTCCTGCGTTTGAATCGCAGCGGGGTCACTTCGTGGAGAGGGCGTCGACAAACGCCCTCTTTTCGTTTTATGCAGGGCACGGACAGGGGAATCCGTTTCTCCCGGCTCTCCGTCCCATTCCCGGCATTCGTTACATTATTTATATATTAACTTAAAACAAAAACAGAAAAGACTATGAAGAAGATGGTTGTTGCTTTTTGCTTGGCTGCTGCCGGCATCGGATTGACTTCTTGCGGCTCCACAAAGAACCTGGCGGTGCCCGCCGACATTGACGGAGCATGGAACATCATAGAAATAAACGGCGCCGCGGTGGTGCCCGCTCCCGGACAGGCTTTTCCCTTCATCGGCTTTGAGGCTGCCTCGGGACGTGTGTATGGCAACGCAGGTTGCAACCGCTTGACAGGCTCGTTCGACCCGAAGGCAGAGGCCGGCGTCATCGACCTGTCGCGCCTGGGCGCCACGCGGATGATGTGTCCGGACATGACGGTAGAGCAGAATGTGCTGAACGCTTTGGCGCAGGTGAAGCATTATGTCCGCCTGGGCGAGGAACTGATTGGCCTGTGCGGCAAGTCGCTCAAGCGTCCGGTGCTGGTGCTTCAGCGCAAGGCTCCGGATATGGTGCTGGCAGACCTGGCCGGTAAGTGGAACATCGTGGAGGCCGGAGGCGTGGCCGTGCCCGATACGTTGGAGAACCGTCCGTTCCTGGAATTCGACGTCCAGCAAAAGCGCGTGCACGCACAGGCGGGATGCAACCTCCTCAACGGCGCTTTCCAAACGGAAGAAGGGGCGCCCGCATCCATAGCTTTCCCCCAGTTGATCAGCACGATGATGGCCTGCCCGGACATGGAAGTGGAGGATAGGGTGAAGCAGGCGCTCAACGCGACGCGCACTTTCGGCCGCCCGGCAGACGGGGATGGTGTGGCCCTCTTCGACGAGCAGGGCGTGCAGGTGATGACGCTGAAGCGATAGGAACCGCCGGATTCCCGGTAAGAACAGCAGGCAGGAAGACATCTCTTCGACGGAGGAGGGATGTCTTCCTGCCTGTTTTATGGGCGCAACCGCGACGCGCCCAGGGCAATCAGCAGTCCGAAGAGGGAGATGAGGGCGAAGGTCCAGTGCAGGGTGATGGCCTGCGACACGTGTCCGATGACGGGAGGCCCCATCAGCAACCCCAGGTAGCTGACCGAGGAGACGGTGGCCAGGGCGGTGCTGGGATTCATCTTTTGCGAACGACCCGCCATGCTGTAGCACACAGGCACCGTGGACGAGATTCCGAATCCCACGAGCAAGAACCCAAGCGAGGCAAACAGCAAATCCGGCAGCAAGACGGCCGTCAGCATGCCCAGGCAGATGAGCAGGCCGCTGCACCGGACGACCATCCGTGCGCCGAAGCGGCGGACAAAACCGTCGGCAATGAAGCGTCCGATGGTCATGGTGCAGAGGCAGATGACAAAGCCCAGTTGCACCAGCTTGCCGGGCGCCTGCACCACCTGCTTGAAGTACAGGCCGCTCCAGTCGTACATGCATCCTTCGCAAACCATGGCGCAGAAGGCCATGCCTCCCAGCAGCAGGACGTAGCCGTCCACCTGGCGGAGACGCTGCCCGAGGCCCTGCGGCCTTTGCGCGGCGCGTTCTTCTGCCGGTTTCTTCGGCCGGAAGTCGTTGTGTACCAGTTGGCGGCGGATGAAGTTGGCCAGCAGGAAGGAGGCGACGGCCATGACCAGGAAGTGCAGCCACGGCTTGCTGCCGAAGGCAATGAAGCCCATGCTGACCACGCCGCCCAGAAAGCCGCCCAGGCTCCACAGCCCATGGAAGGAGGCCATGATGCTGCGTCCGTATAGATGCTCCACGTTGATGCCCTGCGTGTTGGCCGCGATGTTGAACAAGTTGCCGCAGATGCCGAAGCAGAAGAGGCCGGCTGCCAGTGCGTAGGCCGAGCCGGCCAGTCCGGGCGGAAGCAGGCACAGCGGGTAGAGCACCGAGGCCAGCGTGAGCATGCGCCGGCTGCCGAAGCGGTTGATGAGCCAGGCGGACAGATACATGGCCGTCATCTGTCCCACCGGGATGGCAAAGAGCACGTTGCCCAGGGCGGCGTCGCTCAGATGCAGGGCGCTCTTGAGGTCGGGTATGCGGTTGGTCCACGTGGAGAACACCATGCCCTGGATGAAGAAGAACAGGCTGACGGCCAACCTGAAGCGGAAAAGGGCTTGTTTACGGGTAAGCATATGTTTCATGTCGTGTGTGTGATCAGTGCGCGAAGTTCGCCATAAAACCGGTACCGCGGGTTGACGCAGGTTAAGAAATGGGAGCCGGGGCATGGGCTGCCGCGCTTTTTTCGTAGGCAATGAGCAGGCCTATCACTTGCGAGTAGCTCTTCTGCCCTTCGGCAATGCGGTTGCCCTTCAGGTACATCTCGTAGAGGCTGCTTTGGATGCGACCCACGAAGGCATTGTACCGGCTTTGCCAGAATGCCTGGTTGGCCTGCGCCAGTTGCATCACCTCGGGGCGGATGTCCAGGCACAGTGCGGCGTAGGCTTCGCTGTCCAGCAGGCGGTAGGCATTGTTCAGCACGTGGGGCAGCAGGGAGAGGTAGCCGCTGAAGCGAATGGCGTCCACGCGCGAGCGGGTGCAGACCACGTAGGCATAGAAGTTGGCCTCGCCCTCGTTGGAGATGCCCAGCAGGTGGGACAGCTCGTGGGCATACGTGGCCGGGTATTCGGACGGGGGAACCTCGCCGTTCACCGTGAACTCGCAGAAGAAGGGGCCCATGCTGCCTTTAACGCCCACGCGGGAGGCCAGCGAGGAGAAGAGCATCGTCTTTACCCGGGGCAGGCGGCGGCCGGAAGGCGCGTGTATGCCCAGCGCGGGGGCTATCTGCCGGTATCCCTCCACGACGTCCCGGCACAGCAGGTCGCGGTCGACGGCGGTAAGGGCGGTGTACGACTCGTTCAGGCGGCTGACGTAGCGGCGGGTGAAGTCGCGGAAGTCGGCCTCCGTATAGCGGACGGGCTCGATGTGGGTGCGCTCGTAGAAGCCGGCCTGCGCGTAGTTGAGTCCCCATGCGGCGTAGAACCAGACGTAGACCCACGCCAGGTATTCGGCAGAGCCGCCCCAGGCGCGTATCCATGTTTTCTTCCGGGCGAAGTGTGCGTAAAACGGATAGGACGCTACCCCCACGAGGCTGAGCGCGATGAACAGGTCGCCCACTGCAAAAGGCGCCAGCCCGGACAGGGCAGACAGCAGCCCGGCCACGTGCGGGTAGACCGTCCGCGCGTATGTGTCTCCCCAGCCCGGCACTATTTGGGTCAGGACAACGAGCGTCAGGGCCACGGCCAGCAGCACAAGGCGTGCCCGGCGCAAGTGTTGGTAGGACGGCTTCTTCATCTCTTGCGCTGTTTGATGCCCCAAAAGTAGTGAGAAAACGGGAGGCACGGAGGGTTCCGCCGCTTTTTTTACGATGCATCCGGATGTCCGCCCCGGTTGCCGGCACGTGGGTCGCTTCCGTCCGCTTCGGAGGAGGATGACCTCGGATTGAGTTGTATCTATCTGGTACATAGTGGAATAGTGCGCTGGCGGAGAGGGGCTTTTATCCTCCTTTGCTGGGACTTAAGTTCCCGGTCGGTGGGACTTAAGTCTTAGGACGGTGGGACTTAAGTCCCAGGTTGGTGGAACTTAAGTCCTCGGTTGGCGGGTGTTTGTCCCGTGTTCTTGCCGGGCATTTGGGCGATATTCCGATTATATTTTGTAATTTTGCGCCCGTTCTAATCATAATCAAAGAAGAAACACAATGGAATTAGCAAGTAAGTACAATCCCGCCGACGTGGAGGGAAAGTGGTACCAGTACTGGTTGGATCACAAACTGTTCAGTTCTAAACCCGATGGTCGTCAGCCCTACACCGTCGTCATCCCGCCTCCCAACGTCACCGGCGTGCTCCACATGGGACACATGCTTAATAATACCATCCAAGATATCCTGGTGCGCCGCGCCCGCATGGAAGGCAAGAATGCCTGCTGGGTGCCGGGTACCGACCATGCCTCCATTGCCACCGAAGCCAAGGTGGTGAACAAACTGGCCCAGCAAGGCATCAAGAAGACCGACCTGACGCGCGACGAGTTCCTGCGCCACGCCTGGGACTGGACGCACGAGCACGGGGGCATCATCCTGAAGCAGCTCCGCCGACTCGGCGCTTCGTGCGATTGGGATCGCACGGCCTTCACCATGGACGAGACGCGCAGCAAAAGCGTCATCAAGGTGTTCGTAGACCTGTATAACAAGGGGCTGATTTATCGCGGCGTGCGCATGGTCAACTGGGATCCCAAGGCGCTGACCGCCCTGAGCGACGAGGAAGTCATCTACAAGGAAGAGCATGGCAAGTTCTACTACCTGAGATATTATATCGCCGACGACGACATGACCGGCGAGACGGGCGACGAGAAAGAAATCGTCCACCGCGACGCGCAAGGCCGCCGCTATGCCGTCGTAGCCACCACCCGCCCCGAAACCATCATGGGCGACACGGCCATGTGCATCAATCCCGGCGACCCCAAGACGCAGTGGCTGCGGGGCAAGAAGGTCATCGTCCCCTTGGTGAACCGCGTCATCCCCGTCATCGAAGACGAGTACGTGGACATGGAGTTCGGCACGGGCTGCCTGAAGGTGACTCCCGCCCACGACGTGAACGACTACATGCTGGGCGAGAAGCACAACTTGCCTTCCATCGACATCTTCAACGACAACGGTACCCTCAGCGAAGCCGCCGGCCTCTATGTGGGTATGGACCGCTTCGACGTGCGCCGCCAGATAGAGAAAGACCTGGACGAGGCCGGCCTGCTGGAAAAGGTGGAGGCCTATACGAACAAGGTGGGATTCTCCGAGCGCACCAACGTGCCCATCGAACCGAAGCTGTCCATGCAGTGGTTCCTCAAGATGCAGCACTTCGCCGACATGGCCCTCCCGCCCGTGATGAACGACGAGCTGAAGTTCTATCCCGCCAAGTACAAGAACACCTACCGCAACTGGCTGGAGAACATCAAGGACTGGTGCATCAGCCGACAGTTGTGGTGGGGCCACCGCATCCCGGCCTGGTACCTCCCGCAAGGCGGATTCGTGGTGGCCGAGACGCCCGAAGAGGCTTTGAAACTGGCGCAAGAGAAGACGGGCAACGCCGCCCTCACGCTGGCCGACCTCCGTCAGGACGAGGACTGCCTCGACACGTGGTTCTCTTCGTGGCTCTGGCCCATCTCCCTCTTCGACGGTATCAACAATCCCGGCAACGAGGAAATCAAGTACTACTACCCGACGAGTGACTTGGTAACCGGCCCGGACATCATCTTCTTCTGGGTGGCCCGCATGATTATGGCCGGCTACGAGTACATGGGCGACATGCCTTTCCGCAATGTCTATTTCACCGGCATCGTGCGCGATAAGCTGGGCCGCAAGATGTCCAAGTCGCTGGGCAACTCGCCCGACCCGCTGGAGCTGATAGACAAGTTCGGCGCCGACGGCGTGCGCATGGGCATGATGCTCTCTGCCCCGGCCGGCAACGACATCCTCTTTGACGAAGCCCTCTGCGAGCAGGGGCGCAACTTCTGCAACAAGATATGGAATGCCTTCCGTCTGCTGAAGGGATGGGAGGTGAGCGACACCGTGCCCGTGCCCGAAGCCTCCGCCCTGGCCATGCAATGGTTCGAGGCCAAGCAGCAGGCCGTGGCTGCCGAAGTGGCCGACCTCTTCTCGAAGTATCGCCTGAGCGAGGCGCTGATGGCTGTCTACAAGCTCTTCTGGGACGAGTTCTCTTCCTGGTACCTGGAGATGGTGAAGCCCGCTTACGGCCAGCCCATCAGCCGCGAGGTGTACGACCGCACCATCGGTTTCTTCGACTACCTGCTCCACCTGCTGCACCCCTTCATGCCCTTCATCACCGAAGAACTGTGGCAACACATCAGTGAGCGTAAGGACGGCGAAAGTCTCATGGTCAGCCCCATGGCAGCACCGGCAGCGTATGACGAGTCGCTCCTTCGCCAGTTTGAGGCCGTGAAGGAAGTTGTCAGCAACATCCGCGCCATCCGCCTGCAGAAGAACATCGCGCAGAAGGAGCCGCTGGAACTGCAGGTGGTGGGTACGAACCCCGTCGAAGCCTTCAACGCCGTGCTCACGAAGATGTGCAACCTCTCTGCTATCACCACCGTGGATGCCAAAGCCGACGGGGCTGCCGCCTTCCTGGTGGGCACCACGGAATATGCCGTGCCCTTGGGCAACCTCATCGACGTGGAGGCCGAGATTGCCCGCATGGAGGTCGAGCTGAAGCACAAGGAAGGTTTCCTGCAAGGCGTGTTGAAGAAGCTCTCCAACGAGAAGTTCGTGGCCCATGCTCCCGCCAACGTGATAGAACTGGAGCGCAAGAAGCAGGCCGATGCCGAAAGCATTATCAAATCGCTGAAGGAAAGCATTGCGGCACTGAAGAAGGCATAAGCCTTAGCCCATAAGATAGAAGCGGGGACACGCAGCCGGGTGGTTGCCGTGTCCCCGCTTCCATAGTATATTTGCCTTTCCCTGCAAGAAAAACGATGCCTCTATGAGCAACTATCCCGCTATTTGACTACTTTTGTAACCCTACAAAAAAAGATAAGCAAGATGAGAAAAGCAAGCCGAGAAATGCCCGCAGATTGGGCCTTGGAGGTGATGCGTAAAGCACCCTACATTACCGTCAGTTTTATTCGTCCGGACGGAACCGCGTACGGCCTTCCGCTCTCGCTGGCCTCTACGGACGGCAAAAACTGGTATTTCCACTGTGCGCCTGAGGGGGAGAAACTCGATGCCATAGCCGCCCATCCGGAAGTCTGCCTGTCGGCCGTTACCAAGTGCGCGCCGACGGTTGGCCCCAAAGACGGTTCGTTTACCCTGCAATACCGTTCGGCTGTCGCTTTCGGACGGGCAACGCTGGTGACGGACGAGCAGGAAAAGATAGAAGCCCTGTGCGCCATCAGCGAACGATTTCTGCCCCAACACATGGACGCCTTCGACGAGGCCATCCGCCGGAGCCTGCACCGCACGGCAGTGGTTCGCATCACCCTGACTTCTGCCCCGACCGGGAAGCGGAAGCAATATGACCGGCAAGGGGAAGAGATGAAATACGGGAGAATGGAATGAAAGTCGAAGCAATCGTAGCATCCTCATGATACATCTTGAGAATCTTTCCATCGGCTACCGCACCAAGCACGGCCCGAAGGTTGTGGCCTCCGCACTCAATGTCGACATCCGCAGTGGCGAACTGACCTGCCTGTTGGGAACCAACGGGGTAGGGAAGTCTACCTTGCTGCGCACTCTCTCCGCCTTCCAACCCAAGCTGGGCGGACATATATATATAATAGGTAAGAAACTGGAGGAATATGCCGACCGCGACTTGGCTCGCCTGTTGGGTGTGGTGCTGACAGAGAGGCCCGATGTGCCCAACCTTTCCGTGAAAGAGTTGATAGGCTTGGGACGCAGCCCGTATACCGGTTTTTGGGGGACGCTGCATCAGGAGGACGAGGAGGCTGTCCGGCGTGCGGTATCCCTGGTGGGTATCGAGTCGCTGACCGAACGCATGGTGGATACCCTGAGCGATGGCGAACGCCAGAAGGTGATGGTAGCCAAGGCACTGGCCCAAGAAACGCCCGTCATCCTCCTGGACGAGCCTACCGCCTTTCTCGACTTTCCCAGCAAGGTGGAAATCATGCAGTTGCTCCGCCGCCTCAGCCGGGAAGCGGACAAAGCCATTTTCCTCTCCACCCACGACTTGGATTTGGCCCTCCAGCTGGCGGATCGCGTCTGGTTGCTGGACAAAGAGCGGGGGCTGGCTGTGGGCACGCCGGAAGATTTGGCTCTGGATGGTACCTTGGCCGGCTTCTTTGCCCGCAGCAAGGGTATCTGTTTCGACCCCGGGACGGGTGTGTTTCGGGTGGACAACGAGTGCGTCCACCGCATCCGTCTCGTAGGGACAGGGCCGTGGGCGCAGATGATAAAAAAGGCACTTCGCCGCAACGGCATCGAGGCCGCGGGCGAAGTACCTTCTGATACATGTGTCGAGGTGGGGGAGGAGAACTGTTTCCTGACCCTGCCCGGTCAGTCTCCGCGTGTCGTGACGACGGTGGACGAACTGGTGCGCCTCGTGCTTACTTCTTTTTCATGATGCTGTTGACTACGCGGATGCTCGACACTAGCTTGTTGGTTGATGTGAATACGTCCACGTTCCATACATGCGACGAGCGTCCTTTGTGTACGATAGTGCCTACGGCACGCACCGTGTCTCCTTCGTGGGCTGATGAAATGTGGTTGCCGCTCACCTGCATTCCCACCACAATCTCGTCGGGCTTGCAGGTAATCATCGAGCCGAGTCCTGCCACCGTTTCAGCCAGGGCCAGCGTGGCTCCTCCGTGCAGGATGCCGAAAGGTTGCCGCGTGCGCTGGTCTACGGGCATGGTTGCTTCGATGCGGTCTTCCGATGCGTAGGTGTATTGGATGCCCAAGTTGCCCATCAGTGCGTATTTGCCGCGCTCGTTCAGCAGGTCAAGCGGTATCTCCGATGCATGCACTTCGGCCAAGATGGCTTTTTCTACAGCCAAGGCCACGCCGTCTTCTTCGTTGGAGCCTGTCACATAGTCGGCGCAGACCTTCACCGAGTCGGGTGCATGTCCCATGGCAATGCCCAGTCCTGCCGTCTGCAGCATGGTGACGTCGGCCACGCCGTCGCCGATGGCAATGGTCTCTTCGCGTGTAATGTTCAGCATGTCCAGCAAGACTCCCATCGTGTTGGCCTTGTCCACTCCGTTGGGCACGGCCTCGAGGTAGAACGGCTCGGAGGGGAAGACATCCAGCGTACCGGCCAGACGTTTCTTCCAGTGTTTCTCCAGTCCGGCCAGGGCCTCGTAGTCGTCGCTCACCAGCATGACCTTGCAGGGCGAGAAGTCGATGGCGGTCGAGAATTCCTCTTCCTTGATGATGTTCAGGTTGTTCAACTTGGCTTCCTGCTGGATGTGCGGGTTGTCCGGGTTGTTGGTCAGGATGTTGTCGTCGTGGTAGGTGAAGATGTCGAACTGGTTCTTTCTGGCTTTCTTTTCCAGGTAGGGAATCAGTTCCGGATTGATGCGGCGCTCGAAGATGACTTCGCCGTTTTCTGCTTTGATAATCTGGCAACCGTTGTACGAGATGACGAATCCGCCGTAGTTGCCCAGTTCCAGTGTCCGTGCCAAGGGGAGGATGCCGTAGGTGGGCCGTCCCGAGGCCAGGACGATGCGTACGCCTGTTTGTTGCACTTTCAGCAGGGCGCTTAGCGTGCGCTTGCTGATTTGACATTCATTGTTAAGCAATGTCCCGTCTACGTCCAGGACTAATAGTTTGTACTTCATGGCCATAGTCTTTTGGGGTTGGAAGTACAAATATAGCGATTACTTTGGGAAAGCCCTAACGAAAAGGGGAAAATCTTTATCGGATATCTGCTCCCCACATCATTTTATGGCGCAGGGTGTCGAAGAAACGGTGGTCGAAGCGTTTGACGACCTTGATGGTATAGTCAGCCTTCGAGATGACCAGCCGGGTGTTCTCGCGGCACGACTCGCTTCGGCCGTCGATGGCAACGAGGAAGTTGTGGCTGCGGCTTTCCACTTCGAGGGTGATTTCGCGGTCGTCGCAGATGACGATGGGGCGCATGTTGAGGCTGTGCGGGGCTACGGGCGTCAGGGCAATGGTTTTGCTGTCCGGCGCGATGATGGGGCCGCCCACGCTCAGCGAATATGCCGTTGAACCGGTGGGAGTGGCCACAATCAGCCCGTCGGCCTGGTAGGTCGTGAGCAGCGAGTTGTTCACCGTGGCGCGAATGCTGATCATAGACGAACTGTCGCGCTTCAGCACTGCGATTTCGTTGAGGGCATAAGGAGCTTTCATCAACTGTTTGTCGTCACACTTCAGTTGCAGCACGCTGCGTTCTTCCGTCCGGTAATGGTGCGCGTGTATTTCGTTGAAGGTGTCTTCCATTTCTTCGGGCGAGATATCGGCCAGAAAGCCCAGACGTCCTGTGTTGATGCCTAAGATAGGGATACCTTTCCGGCCTACGTGGCTGGCGGCTTTCAGGAAAGTGCCGTCGCCTCCCAAGCTGATGACCATGTCGGCTTGGAAACGGTTGTCGTCAAACAGTTCGACATGGGGCATCTTCAGGTGGACGTCATTGGCCAGGAAGTGATAGAACTCCCGGTTGATACAGAGTTGGGCGTGATGCCTTTCCAGCAGGCGGAACATCTGTTCTGCATGGGACGACTTCTTGGCTTGGTAAGTGTTACCGAACAGGGCAAATCTCATATCGCTTTTCTTGGTTTGGGAATGCAAAGATGGCATTTTTTTCGTAGAATGCACCAATGTATTACTATTATTTGTACTTTTGCCCCCAAACTATAACGTTGGATTATGACTAAATTGAGTGTGAACATCAATAAAGTGGCCACCCTGCGCAATGCCCGGGGAGGCAACGTCCCTGATGTGTTGAAGGTTGCGCAAGATTGTGAGGAGTTCGGTGCAGACGGCATTACGGTGCATCCGCGCCCTGACGAGCGGCACATCCGTCGAAGCGACGTGTATGCTTTGCGCCCTTTGCTTCGTACGGAGTTCAACATCGAGGGTTATCCTTCGGACGATTTCATTGATTTGGTTCTGAAGGTGAAGCCCCATCAGGTGACGCTGGTGCCGGACAGCCCTACGCAACTGACCTCGAACGCCGGTTGGGACACGAAAGCGAACCTCTCGTTTTTGAGTGAAGTGCTCGATGGTTTCAACCAGGCTGGCATCCGCACCTCTGTCTTTGTCTCCACCGACCCGGAGATGATAGAGTATGCAGCCAAGGCGGGGGCCGACCGCGTGGAGCTTTACACCGAACCTTATGCCTCGTCTTACGCCAAGGGGCGCGAAGCAGCCGTGGCTCCCTTTGTGGAGGCCGGCAAGGTGGCGCGCAGCCTGGGGCTGGGCCTGAACGCCGGTCACGACCTGAATCTTGAGAACTTGCATTATTTTTATCAGAATATTCCCTGGCTGGACGAGGTGTCTATTGGTCACGCCCTCATCTGCGACGCTCTCTACTTGGGTTTGCAGCGCACCATTCAGGAATATAAGAACTGTCTTCGTTAAGTAGATAAGTCGACGGGTGGGCAAGAGGGCAAAGCTGTACCTTATTATATATTACATTTTATATATTACATTCAGGCATCCTCTTTGTAACCTCGTTGACTTGGCAATCAACATTAAGCTAAAAACACAGAGATATGGAAGCAATGACAATGCTCTTGGCCCAGGCGGCCGCTTCGCTGAGCGACACATTGGCCGGGGCCAACCCGGTGCTGACCCCGGTAGGAACCGCGCAAGAGATGAACTTGTGGGACATGGCCGTCAAGGGCGGCTGGATTATGATTGTGCTGGGCGTGATGTCGCTCATCGGGTTCTACATCCTTTTCGAGCGCAACTACGTCATCCGCAAGGCCGGCAAGGAAGACCCTTTGTTTATGGACAAGATCAAAGATTACATCCTGGGCGGCGAAATCAAGGCTGCCATTGCCTATTGCCGCAGTGTCAACACGCCCTCGGCGCGCATGATTGAGAAAGGCATCACCCGCCTGGGACGTCCCGTCAACGACGTGCAGGCCGCCATCGAAAACGTGGGCAACTTTGAAGTGGCGAAGCTGGAGAAGGGCTTCACCATCATGGCCACCATTGCCGGCGGAGCCCCCATGCTGGGATTTCTCGGCACGGTGACGGGCATGGTGCGCGCCTTCTATGAGATGGCCAATGCGGGCAACAACATCGACATCACCCTCCTTTCGGGCGGCATCTACGAAGCCATGATTACCACGGTGGGCGGCCTCATCGTGGGCATCATCATGATGTTTGCCTACAACTACCTGGTGACTTTGGTGGACGGAGTGGTCAATAAGATGGAAGCCAAGACGATGGCCTTCATGGACCTGCTGAACGAACCCGCCAACTGAGACGACTCTTGAATCCCTTAAAACGATAAGCCCGTGTTAAAACGTAGAGCTAAAATATCGCCCGCCTTCAGCATGGCGTCCATGACGGACCTCATCTTTCTGCTGCTGATTTTCTTCATGATTACCTCGACCGTGGTGTCGCCCAACGCCATCAAGGTGTTGCTGCCCCAGGGCAAGGAGCAGACTGCTGCCAAGCCTTTGACGCGGGTCATCATCGACAAGGACTTGAACTACTACGCAGCCTTTGGCAACGACCGCGAGCAGCCGGTGGCGTTGGACGAACTGCCTGCCTTCTTGCAATCGTGCGCCGAGCGCGAACCGGAAATGTACGTCGCTCTTTACGCCGACGTGTCGGTGCCCTACGGGGAGATTGTGAAGGTGCTGAACATTGCCAACGAGAATCACTTCAAGATGGTGCTGGCCACGCGCCCGCCCGACAATAATCGATAATTAAGGAATAATAACCTCTAACTTTCTGGCCTGACACATGACGGACGCGAAAAAGAAAGGAAAATACGTGGGCATCATCGGCGCGGTGGCGGTGCACATCCTTGCGGTAGCCTTCTTGCTGATATATACTTTCTCTTTGCCCGAACCACAGGAAGAGAGCGGCGTGCCCGTCATGTTGGGTGATGCGCCGCAGGCTTCCGGTTGGGCCGACCCGTCGCTGGTGGAGGTGGAAACCATGCCGGACGAGCCGACGCTTCCGCAAGAAACCGCCGAGCAGGAGCTTATCACGCAAGACGTGGAAGAAACCGTCGCGCTGACGCCTGCCAACGATTCGCCCAAGCAAGAGGTGCGGAAACTCGAAAAGACCGAAGCCGAGAAGGCGGAGGAAGCCCGCCGGCTGGCCGAGGAACGGGCCGAACAAAAGCGCCGCGAGGCCGAGGAGGCTGCCCGCAAGCGGGTGGCAGGCGCCTTTGGCAAGGGTGCCAAGATGGGCAGCCGGGGCGACGCGGAGAGCGGCAAGGGCCTGCAGGGAAGTCCGGAGGGAAACGCGCCTGCCGGCGCTTCGACCGGTGTGGGCGGCTACGGCGAATTCAACCTGGGCGGACGCTCCATCGGGGCGGGCGGATTGCCGCGCCCGGTGTACAACGTGCAGGACGAAGGCCGCGTGGTGGTGACCATTACCGTCAACCCGGCGGGCTACGTCATTGCCACCTCCATCAACAAGCAGACCAACACCGTGAATCCAGCCCTGCGCAAGGCGGCCGAAGATGCGGCCCGCAAAGCCCGCTTCAACGCCGTGGAGGGTGTGAACAATCAGGTGGGAACCATTACGTATTACTTTAATCTTAAATAGGAGAATTGATTTATGGGTACAGTTTATGTTTTCTTTGCCGATGGCTTTGAAGAAATGGAAGCCTTTGCTGCGGTAGATATCCTCAAGCGTGCCGGCGTGCCGGTGCAGATGGTGACCGTGACCGACGACGAAATCGTGAGAGGCGCCCACGGGGTGCCCGTGTTGTGCGACAAGAACTTCGTGAACTGCGATTTCTTTGACGCCGAAATGCTGGTGTTGCCCGGCGGACTGCCCGGCGCCACGACGCTGGCCGAGCACGAAGGTCTGGGTAAGCTGCTGACGCGCTTTGCCGGCGAGGGCAAGAACATTGCCGCCATTTGCGCCGCGCCCATGGTGTTCGGCAAATTGGGCCTGCTGAAAGGCAAGAAGGCTACGTGCTATCCGGGCTTCGACAAATACCTGGAAGGGGCCGAATATACGGGCAGCATGGTGGAGAAGGACGGCAACATCATCACCGGCAAAGGCCCCGGCGCTTGCATGAAGTTCGCCTTGGCCTTGGTGGAGCACTTGCGCGGCAAGGAGAAGGTGAAGGAGCTGGAAGAAGCTATGTGCCTGCGTTGAGCCGGACAGGGCGAAGATTTTCCCCGTTTCCCGTCAGGAAGTCGGCAGAAGCCGAGGGGAAAAGTCGTCATTGTTTTAGAAAAACTATAAATTTAGGCTGGATTTACATAAATTCAGCCTGAATTTACATAAATCCAGGTTAGATTTACATAAATCCAGCCTAAATTTATAGTTTTTGTTTCAGATAGCGGACTTTTTGCCGCGGGTTGGGGCCTTTTCCCGGCGGGAAGGGGACAACTTCCGTTCGCATCGGGCCCGCGTCATCCTGAGAATAAGAAAGATGTTATGGAATATGTGCTGATAGTGGCCGGTGGAAAAGGCTTGCGCATGGGCACGGACATCCCCAAGCAGTTTCTGCCGGTGGGAGGGAAGCCGGTGCTGATGCGCACGCTGGAGGCATTCTATGCTTACAGCCGGGATATACAAATCATATTGGTGCTTCCGCCTGAGCAGCAGGGCTACTGGCAAGAGTTGTGCGCGGAACACCGCTTCACCATCCCCCACCGCATAGCCGACGGCGGGGAGACGCGTTTTCACTCCGTGCGCAACGGTTTGGCCCTGGTGGACGGGCCGGGCCTGGTGGCCGTGCACGACGGGGTGCGCCCGTTCGTGTCGCAAGAAGTCATTGCCCGCTGCTTCGCCCTGGCGGCTGCCGAGTTGGCCGTGGTGCCCGTGGTGAAGGTGGTGGAGACCGTCCGCCGGCTGACCGACGCCGGCGGCAGCCAGACCGTCGACCGCGACGCCTACCGCTTGGTGCAGACCCCGCAGGTGTTTGACGCGGAGGTGCTGAAGCAGGCCTACGACATGCCTTACACGCCTGCCTTTACCGACGACGCTTCGGTGGTGGAGGCCTGGGGCGTGCCCGTCACCCTGACCGAGGGCAACCGCGAGAACATCAAAATCACCACCCCCTTCGACCTGAAAGTGGCCGCCGCCCTCTTGTAATCCCTCCTATGTACGACCTGACTACGCGTGACATCAAGTTCCTCTCGGGCGTGGGCCCCCAGCGGGCAGCGTTGCTCGACAAGGAGTTGGGCATCCGTTCGATGTACGACCTGCTCTGCTACTTCCCCTATAAGTATGTCGACCGGAGCCGCATCTACAGCATCCGCGAGGTGAACGGTTCGATGCCCTACATCCAGTTGAAGGGCGAAATCCTGGGCACGGAACTGACGGGCGAGGGCAGGGGCAGGCGGCTGGTGGCCCACTTCTCGGACGGGACGGGCGTGGTGGACTTGGTGTGGTTTCAGGGCATAAAATACGTGACGGGCAAATACAAGGTGCACAAGGAATACATTGTCTTTGGCAAACCCACCCTTTTCAACGGCCGCTTCAACATCGCGCACCCGGACATCGACGAAGTGTCGGAACTGAAGCTCTCGGCCGTCGGCCTGCAACCTTATTACAATACGACGGAGCGGATGAAGCGGGGCTTCCTCAACTCGAGGGCCATCGAGCAGATGATGTCCACCCTCTTGGCGCAGGTGTCCGAGCCGTTGCCCGAGACGCTTACGCCCCCCATCCTGGCCGCGCATCATCTGATGTCGCTGACCGACGCCCTGCGCAACATCCATTTTCCTGCCAACGCCGACCTGCTGCGCAAGGCGCAATACCGCCTGAAGTTTGAAGAACTGTTCTACGTGCAGCTCAACATCTTGCGCTACGCCCGCGACCGCCAGCGGCGCTACCGGGGCAACGTCTTCCGGAAGGTGGGGGACGTATTCAACACCTTCTACACCCGCAACCTGCCTTTCGAGCTGACCGGCGCCCAGAAGCGTGTGCTCAAGGAAATCCGGCGCGACCTGGGCTCGGGGCGGCAGATGAACCGGCTGCTGCAAGGGGATGTGGGCAGCGGGAAGACCCTGGTAGCGCTGATGAGCATGCTGATAGCCCTGGACAACGGATACCAGGCCTGCCTCATGGCGCCCACCGAAATCCTGGCCAACCAGCACTACGACACCATTTGCCGCTTCCTGGAGGGGATGGACATCCGCGTCGAGCTGCTCACCGGCTCGGTCAAGGGCAAACGCCGGGCGGACATCCTGGCAGGGCTGCAGGCGGGCGGGGTGCGCATCCTGGTGGGCACGCATGCCCTGATAGAAGATGCGGTGAGCTTCGCGTCGCTGGGCATGGCCGTCATCGACGAGCAGCACCGCTTCGGCGTGGAGCAACGCTCGCGCCTCTGGACCAAGAGCGAACGGCCGCCCCATGTGTTGGTGATGACCGCCACGCCCATTCCCCGCACCCTGGCCATGACGCTCTACGGCGACCTGGACGTGTCCGTCATCGACGAACTGCCGCCCGGGCGCAAACCCATCGTCACCATCCATCAGTACGACAACCGCCGCGAAAGCCTCCATCGCTCCCTCCGCAAGCAGATAGACCTGGGGCGGCAGGTCTACATCGTCTATCCGCTGGTCAAGGAAAGCGAGAAGATGGACCTGCGGAACGTGGAAGAGGGATACGAACGCATCCGGGCCGCCTTTCCCGACTGCACCGTCTGCAAGGTGCACGGGCAGATGAAGGCTGCCGAGAAAGACGCGCAGATGCAGCTCTTCGCGTCCGGCGCGGCCCAAATCATGGTGGCCACCACGGTGATAGAGGTCGGCGTCAATGTCCCGAACGCTTCTGTCATGGTCATCGAAAACGCCGAACGCTTCGGACTCGCCCAGTTGCACCAGTTGCGCGGACGAGTGGGGCGCGGCGCCGAGCAGTCTTATTGCATCCTTGTCACCGGCTACAAGTTGGCGCAAGACACGCGCAAGCGGTTGGAAATCATGGTGCGCACCAACGACGGGTTCGAGATTGCCGAGGCCGACCTCAAGCTGCGGGGGCCGGGCGACCTGGAGGGTACGCAGCAGAGCGGAGTGGCCTTCGACCTGAAGATTGCCGACTTGGCCCGCGACGGGCAACTGCTGCAACTGGCGCGCGAGGCCGCCGGTCGGGTGGTGGAGGACGATCCGGACGGTACTCTGCCGGAAAACGCTGTCCTCTGGCGGCGGCTGAAGGCCCTGCGCAAGACCAATGTCAACTGGGCTGCCATCAGCTGATGTCCCGTTCCTGTATGTTGGTGTCCTGTCTTTGGAATGTTCGGGCGGCAGTGGGCGGGTGGCGGAGTAAGAATGTGTTGTAAAACATGTTTTGCGTATCCGCTTATCTTATAGTAGGTTAGGGATGATTCGGGCGGAATGGGGGAGGCTTAAAGATAAAAAAAGTTAAGCAACGGTTCACGGTATCAGGCAGATGTGTTATCTTTGGAGAAAATTTTTTGCAGCCCTCCTTTGCAGCGGGGGCGACACGACCAGCTAACAGAAGAAAGACAGAACGAATGAAATTGCCCTTTATTAAAACGACCCTATGCCTGGCGGCGTTGACCTTGTGTGGCCTCAACGTCCAGTCGCAAGACCTCATAGCTCGCCAAGCCCCCATAGACCGCAAGCTGAAGAGCGTGGACTCTTTGGCCCTCCAAAAGCAAATCCGCGTAGAACAATCCCTCTATCCCGCCTTCGACATCTATCCCACTTGGAACAACGAGACCGTGGGCTACAAAGATGCCATCGTTCCAGACTCTTATACTTTCGACCTCACCGGTTTCTGCATGCCCACCGAGCATACCCGCATCACCGACATCTTCGGCTATCGTCCCCGTCGTCGCCGCGGGCATTATGGTCTGGATGTCAAGGTTTACGTGGGCGACACCATCCGTGCGGCATTCGACGGGAAGGTGCGCGTGGTGAAGAATCAGGGGCGTCGTGGCTACGGCAAATACGTGGTCATTCGTCATGACAACGGGCTGGAGACGGTCTACGGACACTTGTCCAAGCAGCTTGTCGAGGTAGACCAGCTGGTGAAGGCCGGCGAACCCATCGCCTTGGGCGGCAATACGGGACGTTCCACGGGGTCGCACCTGCATTTCGAGACCCGTTTCCTGGGCATTCCGCTGAATCCTGCCCTGATGTTCGACTTCGAGAAGCAGGATATCGTGGCCGATACCTATACCTTCCACAAGGATAAGGGCGCCGACAAGAAGGCTACGACCCGCAAGGGACTGTTCTATAAAGTGAAACGCGGCGATACGCTGTCGAAGATAGCCCAAAAGCAGGGAACCACCGTCAGCCAGTTGTGCAAGCTGAACCGCATCACGCGCCGCACGGTGCTCCGCCCTGGACAAGTGTTGCGATGCTCCTAAAAACGTAGACAATCATACCGCAGAAGAGGGTACTTTCATATAATTTAAAGTGCCCTCTTTTCTTTTTCCCCATAATTATTCCTACCTTTGCACGACATTTGCCGTGGATTATGAAAGATACCAAACAACAGTTTGAACATGTGATAGCCCTCTGTCGTGATTTGTTTGCCAAGAAGCTGCACGACTATGGCCCGGCTTGGCGCATCCTGCGTCCAGTGTCGGTGACCGACCAGCTCTTCATCAAGGCCAACCGCATCCGCAGCATCGAGGTGAAGGGAGTGGCTATGGTGGACGAGGGCATCCGTCCCGAGTTTATGGCCATAGTCAACTACGGCATCATTGGGCTTATCCAGTTGGAGTTGGGCTACGCCGACAAGGCCGATATCTCCAACGACGAGGCCCTGGCTCTCTATGACAAATATGCCAAAGCCTCTCTGGAGTTGATGTTGGCTAAAAACCACGATTACGACGAAGCCTGGCGCGGCATGCGCATCAGTTCGTACACCGACCTGATTCTGATGAAACTGTATCGTACCAAGCAGATTGAGGCATTGGCCGGCCAGACGCTGGTGTCGGAAGGCGTGGATGCCAATTACATGGATATGATTAATTATTCAGTATTTGCTTTGATAAAGATAGAATTTGGAGACTGACAAGCGACATATCATTCGGAAGGTGGCGGTCAACGTATGCCGCTTCGTGCTGGGCATCACTTTCATCTTCTCCGGCTTCGTCAAGTCGGTAGACCCGCTGGGCTTCTTTTATAAAATCCAGGACTATCTGGAGGCCTTCGGGCTGGGTGCGTTGGTTCATCCCATTTTCTCCCTGCTGTCTGGCATAGGACTGTCGGCCGTCGAGTTTTGTGTGGGCATCTTCTTGTGCTTGGGCATAAGGCGGAGTGCTGCCGCATTCGTGGCTTTGCTCATGATGGCTTTCATGACCCCTTTGACGTTGTATCTTGCCTTGTTCAATCCCGTAGCCGACTGTGGCTGTTTTGGTGATGCCTGGGTGCTGACCAACTGGCAGACGTTTGCGAAGAACGTGGTATTGCTGGTGGCTGCCATCGTCGTGTTCAAGGGGCGGAAACTGATGGCGCGTTTTGTGACTCCGAAACTGGAATGGATGATGTCCATGTACACCTTCTTGTTTATCTTTGTCCTGACTTTCTATTGTCTGCATTACCTGCCTGTCCTCGATTTCCGTCCTTATAAGATTGGAGTGAACATCCCTTCGGCAATGGCTATACCCGAAGGGGCTAAGCCCAGCTTATTCGAGACTCGTTTCGTCCTGCAGAAAGACGGCGAGACAAAGGACTTTACAACCGAAAACTATCCCTATGAAGACAGTACGTGGGTATTTGTGGAGGCCCGTTCGGTCTTGTTGGAGAAAGGATACGAGCCTCCCATACAGGATTTCAGCATCGCAGACCTGGAGACGGGCGACGACCTGACAGAGCGCATCCTGTCCGACTCGAATTATGTCTTCCTGTTGGTGATGCCGCGGGTGGAGGAAGCCGACGATGGCAATATCGACCTGATCAACGAAGTCTATGATTACAGCGTGGAGCATGGCTACGGCTTTTATGCCCTGACCTCTTCCTCGCGAGAGGCCATCGAGTTGTGGAGTGACCGCACGGGAGGCGAATATCCTTTCGGTATCGTGGATGACATAACGCTGAAGACCATCATCCGCTCGAATCCCGGCTTACTCTTGCTAAGGAACGGAACCATTCTGAACAAGTGGAGCGACAACAGCCTGCCCGATGAATACGTGCTGACGGACAGTCTGGACAAATTACCCTTGGGGAAGCAGAAACCGGTGAGCGACGTACGCACTATGGGCTACGTCTTGCTTTGGTTCATCGTCCCATTGCTGTTGGTCATTGCGCTTGATGTGCTGGTGGTGAAACGGCGCGAGCGGCGCATCGTCGCCGGACAGGGAGAAGCGAACATTCATTAACCCTTTAATATAAAACAATTATGAGAAAGAACATTGTAGCAGGAAACTGGAAAATGAACAAGACTCTCCAAGAGGGGATTGCTCTGGCAAAAGAACTCAACGAAATGCTGGCTAACGAGAAGCCCAACTGCGACGTTATCATCTGCACGCCGTTCATTCACCTGGCTTCGGTGACTCCGTTGGTAGACCCCGCCAAGATCGGTGTGGGCGCAGAGAACTGTGCCGACAAGGAATCGGGCGCTTACACGGGCGAAGTTTCTGCCGCCATGGTTGCTTCGACGGGTGCCAAGTATGTCATCCTGGGTCACTCCGAGCGTCGTGCCTACTACCACGAGACGGTGGAAATTCTGGAAGAGAAGGTGAAGCTGGCTCTGGCTCATGGCCTGACTCCTATCTTCTGCATCGGCGAGGTGCTGGAAGAGCGCGAAGCCGGCAAGCAGAACGAAGTCGTTGCTGCCCAGTTGGCTTCTGTCTTCTCCCTCTCGGCTGAGGACTTCTCGAAGATTATCCTGGCCTACGAACCCGTTTGGGCCATCGGTACGGGCAAGACTGCTACCCCCGAGCAGGCACAAGAGATTCATGCCTTCATCCGCTCTCAGGTGGCCGAGAAGTATGGCAAGGAAGTGGCCGACAACTGCTCCATCCTCTACGGCGGCAGCTGCAAACCCTCCAATGCCAAGGAACTCTTTGCCAATCCCGACGTGGACGGCGGCCTGATTGGTGGCGCCGCACTGAAGGCTGCTGACTTCAAGGGCATCATCGACGCCTTCAACTAAGCCTTTGGGCAAGCAGAGAATGAAGAACGGAGAATGAAGGAGGGCGGTCTTGCCGGACTTTGTTGTTTGTTCTTCATTCTTTTGCTTTTCTTGTATCACAGATTCCTCATCGTAGTAGATGGTATGAAGAAACATCTCTTATTTCTCTTCCTGTGTGCCCTGTCGGTGGCTTATGCGTCGGCACAGAACAACAGTATTCTGCAAAGCCTGCAGCGTGATGTGCCGGGCCAGGGCAAGGTGACCATTCATCAGGATGCCCGTATTGCGGCGCTGGTGGGTTCGGATGCCGTGCCGGTGGGCGCGGATGGCACGCGCATGCTTAAGAAGTCCGGCTATCGCGTGCAGGTATATGCCGGCAACAATACCCGTGCGGCCAAGAACAAGGCCCATGAGATGGGCGTCCGCGTCAAGGAACTCTTCCCCGACCTGCCGGTTTACACCTCCTTCAATCCTCCCCGCTGGCTTTGCAGGGCGGGCGATTTCAGCAGCATCGAAGAGGCTGATGCCGTCATGCGCCAGTTGCGTGCCTTGGGAGGCGACTTTAAAGCCGTGTCCATCGTAAGGGAGCAAATCAACATTCCCCTTTAGGAACAGCGGAAGACTGGCGGGGATACGGCCTGTCGGAAACTCTTGGAAGAATCCAACGGATTTGAATACACTTTGTACTGTTTTATATAAACTCTTGCATCATGTTAGGAAAAGAAGAAATCTCGTCGCCTTATTTGGACGAACTGAAAGAACATTATCACCGCATCCTGACCCTTTTGGGCGAAGACCCTTCCCGCGAAGGATTGCTGAAGACACCCGAACGTGTGGCCAAGGCCATGCTGACGCTGACCGGCGGTTATGCCATGGACCCGCACGAGGTGTTGCGTTCGGCCAAGTTCAGGGAAGACTACAACCAGATGGTCATTGTGAAGGACATTGATTTCTTTTCGCTGTGCGAGCATCATATGCTTCCTTTCTATGGCAAGGCGCATGTGGCCTACATCCCCAACGGGTATATCACAGGCCTCAGCAAGATTGCCCGCGTGGTGGACATCTTCTCGCACCGCCTGCAGGTGCAGGAGCGCATGACGCTGCAAATCAAGGAGTGCATCCAGGAGACGCTCAATCCGCTGGGCGTGATGGTGGTGGTGGAGGCCAAGCACATGTGCATGCAGATGCGCGGCGTGGAGAAGCAGAATGCCATCACCACGACTTCCGACTTCTCGGGCGGGTTCAACCAGGCCAAGACGCGCGAGGAGTTCATGAACCTGATAAAAAGACAATAAGATAGCGGTTAGTGATTAGTGGTTAGTGATTAGTGGTTAATGATTAGTGATTAATGATTAATGGTTAATACATGCCGCCCGGGCGGATACCTCCTCAAAGTATGAAGCACTAACCATTAACCACTAATCATTAACTATTAATCACTAATCACTAATCCTTAATCGCTAATCTCCGTTCTCTTCGCCTCTTCCCACAGTTGGTCCATCTCTGCCAGCGTCATGTCGTGCAGGTTCTTCCCTTCCTTGATGGTATGGGCCTCCAGGTAGTTGAAGCGGCGGATGAATTTCTGGTTGGTGCGTTCCAGGGCGTTGTCCGGATTGATTTTATAGAGGCGGGCGGCGTTGATGAGACTGAATAGCACGTCGCCGAATTCGGCTTCCGCCTTTTCCTTGTCCATGTTGGCCACTTCGGCCTGAAACTCCCGGATTTCCTCTTTCACTTTGTCCCATACTTGTTCGCGCTCCTCCCAGTCGAAACCCACGTTGCGCGCCTTGTCCTGGATGCGGTAGGCCTTGATGAGCGAGGGGAGAGCCGCAGGCACCCCGCTGAGCACCGTCTTGTTTCCGCCCTTCTCCTTCAGCTTCAGTTGTTCCCAATTCTCTGCCACTTGTCCGGCTGTTTCGGCCTTGGCGTCGCCGAAGACGTGCGGGTGGCGGAAGATGAGTTTCTCGCAGAGGCGGTCGCACACGTCCTTGATGTCGAAGTCGCCTGTCTCGCTGCCTATTTTGGCATAGAAAGCCACGTGCAGCAGCACGTCGCCCAGCTCCTTGCAAATGTCTGCCTTGTCGTCGCGCATCAGGGCGTCGCAAAGCTCGTAGGTCTCTTCTATGGTGTTGGGGCGCAGGCTTTCGTTGGTCTGTTTGCGGTCCCAGGGGCATTTCTCGCGCAGTTCGTCGAGAATGTCGAGGAAGCGTCCGAAGGCTTCCATCTGTTCTTGTCGGGTGTGTAGCATGATTTTTCCGTTGTTATTGTATTCGCACGCGAAATTACGTAGAAACTTGTATTTCCCCAAAAAGATGGGACTGAACTTCTGCCTGCCGCGTCTCGTGCCGTTTGCTTCGGGCGGATGAGGGAGGCTGATGCTCCTTTGCTGGCATAGTAACGCCCGGTCGCTGGCATAGTAATGCTGGCTTGCTGGGACTATAGTGCCCGGTCGCTGGAATTATAAGCCCCGGTTGTTCCCCTTTGGGGGCGACAGGGACGGGCGCCTCATCTATGGTTCGGGGATTATCCGGAAGCCGGCCTGGGCCAGGTCTTCCCAGAAATGCGGGTACGACTTGGTCACCACCATGGGGGCTGCCACGGTCAGTCCGGGGTGGCAGATGCAGGCCGGCGCGAAGACCATGGCCATGCGGTGGTCTTCGTAGGTCTGGATGACGGGTTCGGGTTGCGCGGGGGTGCGGCTGCCGTCCCATTGCAGGATGCTGCCTTGCTCTTCCCGCAGCGGATAACCCAGTTTCAGCAGTTCGTTGGTCAGCGCCGCCATGCGGTCTGTCTCTTTAATCTTGAGACTTTGCAGGCCGGAGAAGCGAAAGGGGATGTCCAGCATGCAGCAGGTGACCACAAAGGTCTGGGCCAGGTCGGGCATGTCTGTCAGGTCGGCTTCCAGGTGCCGGGCCGTCATCTCCTTCCGGGGAGACAATACGACTCCCTCCGGCGTGAAGGAGGTGTGCACGCCCAGCCGGTCGAAAAGCTCCGCCCCGCGGCTGTCCCCCTGGCAGCTGCGGGCAAAGAGGCCGGGCAGCCGGACGCTCGTCTCCGCCCCGGCCGGTCCGGACATCTGTCGCCGCCGGGCCAGGAGGGCGACGATTTCATACCAGTAGGAGGCCGCGCTCCAGTCGCTTTCCACGGTGAAAGCCGTGTCGGCGTAGGCGTGGGGGGGTACGACGATGCAGTGGTCGGACACCCACGCGGCCTGTACGCCGAAGTCGTGCATGAGTTGCAGCGTCAGGTCGATGTAGGGGCGGGAGATGATTTCCCCCGTCAGGTGCAAAATCAGCCCCTGGGGGAGAATGGGCCCTATCATCAGCAGAGCCGAGATGTATTGCGAGCTGACGTTGCCGGCCAGCGTGGCCTCTTGGCCGGTCAGTCGTCCGCCTGTGATGCGCAGCGGCGGGAATCCCTCCGTCCCCACGTAGTCTATTTGCGCTCCCAGCCCGCGGAGGGCGTCCACCAGGATGCCGATGGGGCGCTGTTGCATGCGGGCTGTGCCCGTCAGCACCCGTGTGCCGGGCGTCACGCAGAAGTAAGCCGTGAGGAAGCGCATGGCCGTGCCGGCCGCCAGGATGTCGATGGGGCTGTCGGTCTGGGGGCCTTCGAGGGCGCGTATCATGACTTGCGTGTCGTCGCAGTCGCTCAGGTGGTCGGGGCGGTGTGTGCCTTGGGCCAGGGCGTGCAGGATGAGGGCGCGGTTGCTGATGCTTTTCGATGCCGGCAGGCTGATGTCGGCGTGCAGGTTGTCCGGGGCAAAGAGTCGGTATCTCATGTCGGTATGAACGTCTTTAGGGGATTATTTGCCTGCAAAAATAGAGATTCTTTGCGTGAATGCGGCACAAGTTTTAGAAATAATAAGCAAAACAGGCGGCGGACGCGTGGGAAATGTTTGGTAACTTTGCCGCCCGAATATAAGGATAACAACAGGTATGAAAGAAAATTCCAAGGTATTTGTATTGATTTTGCTGGGGATGCTGACGGCCTTCGGGCCTTTTGTGACGGACATGTATCTGCCCAGCCTGCCCTCGATGGGCGAGTATTTCGGCGCCACCTCTTCGCAAGTGCAGCTGGGACTGACCACCAGCATGATAGGCCTGGCCGTCGGTCAGGTGTTGTTCGGCCCCTTGAGCGATCGCTACGGGCGTCGCCGTCCGTTGGTGGCTGCCATGTGGTTGTTTCTGGCTTCCACTTTGATGTGCCTGTTCGCGCAGAGCATTTTCCAGTTTGTGGCGTTCCGCTTGTTGCAAGGCATAGCCGGCGCGGGCGGCATCGTGATTTCCCGTTCGGTGGCGGCGGACAAATATTCGGGCCGCGAGCTGGCCAAGATGCTGGCCGTGATAGGCGCCATCAACGGGGTGGCTCCGGTGGCTGCGCCCATCGTGGGGGGAGTGTTTACGGACATCATCGGTTGGAAGGGTATCTTCTGCATCTTGTTGGGCCTGGGCGTGCTCTTGTTGGCGGGCAGCTACCGCTTCCGCGAGTCGCTGCCCGCCGAGTGGCGTTCGGCTGCGGGGTGGGGCGACGTGTTCCGTGGATTCCGCGCCGTGTTGGGCGACCGCGCCTATGTGGCCTATGTCATTCAGTTTGCCTTTGCCCAAGGAGTCTTGTTTGCTTACATCGCCTCTTCGCCTTTCATCATCCAGCAGCACTACGGCTATTCTCCGCTGACGTTCAGCATCTGTTTTGCGGTAAACGCTGTGTCCATCGGCGTGGCGGCAGCCCTGTCCGTCCGTTTCCACCGGGCTGCCAGCAGCACGTTGTCCGGCTGCGTGGCCATGCTGGTGTGGGCGGTGGCCGAGTGTGTGGCTTTGTTTTCCGGCTGCAGTTTCTGGCTGTACGAGCTTCTGTTGTTCGGCCTCTTGTTCAGCATGGGGCTGACGTTCACCTCTACCACTACTTTGGCCATGGAGTGCCAGCGAGAGAACGCGGGCATCGCTTCGGCTTTGTTGGGCGCCTTGGGCTTCGCCTTCGGAGGCATTGTTTCGCCTTTGGTGGGCTTGGGCGACATCATGCAGTCCACGGGGCTGGTCTTTGTGGCCTGTGCCGGTGGCTCTTTGCTGTGCGCGTTGGCGGCCTTGGGGCGTCGGCGCGCTCGTCTCTATTTCTCCGTCAGCACTTTCCAGAGACGCTGAGTCCCCCAAACTGTAGGTCTTCTCCTTGGTTTTGCCGGACAAGGGAGCTTGCAGGCCGAACTTGATGGGGGATGTGGGACGGGTCGGCGGAAAAGGAGCGAGGCCGCCCGTGCCAGTGTTGGCAGGACGGCCTCGCGGTGAGGTTGTGTGTAGTGTGGATGGTGAATTATTCGGTGCGTATCCAGTTGCCGTCCGTCCAGTCAGCATCGGCGGGAACGGCTCCCTGGTAGGGCGCGGCGCTGAAGAAGCTGCCCAGCGTGGTGGGGTCGATGCCGCCGTCCAGCGTGCCTACATAGCCTTGGGTGAAGGTCAGTTCGGCCTGCAGCTGGTTGTGCGCGGCCAGGAAGAGGTCTTCGGTGTAGGTAGCTGCGGGTTCGCTGTTGTCGAAGGTGCCGGTGCAAGCCACGTAGGACAGCACAGAGGGCGTCTCCGTCCGCGTGAACGAGGCGTCGGTCTCGGGCGTTTCGATGGTGATGGCGCGGGGCTTGCCGACGACGAGGGTGTTATAGAGCTCGACTTCGGTGCCGGCGCGCAGACGGATGCCGCGGTCGCCCTCGGTGGAATTGTTGCCGATGAGGGTGAGGTTGGACAGCACGGGGTGCGAGACGGGCGTCAGGGCGGCGTTGTCGCCGTTGTTGTCGCATTCCATCAGGCAGTCGCCGTTGTCTTTCTCGCCCGTTGTCCCGGCTTGGCTGGCCACGAGGAACTGAGCGCGTCCGTTCCAGCCTTCGGTCCAGTCGTAGGAGTCGTCTTCGCAGTCGATGACCACGGCATACTTGACGTTGACAGAGCCTCCGAAGAACTCGATGCCGTCGTCGCCTCCCTTGTAGACGGCGATGTGGTCGATGGTGGTGCCGCTGCCCACGCCGTAGAGCGACAAGCCGTTGGCTTCGTGTTCGGCGTCAAGTGCGAATCCGGTGTATTCCAGGCGGATGTAGCGCAAGATGCCGCTGTTGTCGTCTTCCTGGGTGCCGCCGTAGGGTGACTCGCCAATTTCGGAGTAGGTGCCCTCGCCGCGGTTGGTGTGCGACTTGCCGCAGATGTGTATGCCGCCCCATCCTGCGGTGCGCAGGGCAGCGTCGCCCAGGTTGGCGGTCATGACGATGGGTTTGTCGGCCGTGCCTTGTGCGTCGATGTATCCGCCTTGCTCGATGAGGATGTAGTCGGGCGAGTCGTCGCGTACGGCGGTGATGGTCACGCCCGGTTCGATGATGAGCGTGCCTCCGTCTTTCACCGTATAGCCCCCGCTCAACTGGAAGCTTCTGCCTTGGGTCAGGCGGACGGTCTGTCCGTTGGCTACGGTGCCGCTCAGGGTGGAGCCGTCTTCGGCGATGATTTCGGTGTCGCCGTCGGGGTTGTCGCCGCCGTTGTCGTTGCCGCCGTTGTCGTCGCTGCAGGCGGTGAGGGTGAAGAGGCCCATGCAGGCTGCCAGGGCCCATGCGTTAAGTGTCAGGTACTTCTTTTTCATGTCGTTTTTTTGTTTTAGTTAGACATCAATGTTATGCAGTTTGAAAATGGTTGTCTCAGAATCGGTAGCTGAATCCTATCTCGGCTCCCGTGCCCGGCTGGAAGGACTCGACGGTGATTTTCTTCCCGGCGTCGGGCACGTCTTGCTTGAAGCGGATGGTGCTGTTCAGCAGGTCTTTCACCTCGGCTTTCACGCTGAGGCGGCTGTTTATCTGGTAGGTGGCCACGAAGTCCAGCGTGTGCAGCGGGTCTTGCTTCACGTCGCCCAGGCCGTAGATGCCCACCGTATGGATGCGCGGTCCCTGCAGGTTGTACACCAGGGCCATGATGAGCTGGCTTTCCGCGCCGAAGCGGGGGGCGTAGCTGATGTCGGCGTTCACCAGGTAGGGCGAGGCTCCTTGCAGGGCGCGCTGGCTTTCGGTGTAGATGCCTTCGCCTTCGGGCAGGTTGAGGTTGGTGTACATGAACGAGGCATTGGCGCCCACGCGCAGGTCTTTCAGGATTTCCTTGCGGCCTTCTATTTCCACGCCTGCGGCTATGCCGTCGCCTGCGTTGCGGAAGGAGTGCACCGTGGCCCCGCCTTCCGAGTTCTGGATGCGCTCGATGGGCGATTGCAGCACCTTGAAGTATCCGGTGACGGAGAACATGTCGGTGGAGTTCTTGGGGAACAGCTCGTAGCGCAGGTCGAGGTTGATGTTATAGCCGTTCTTCAGGTCGGCGTTGCCTCGCAGGGCCGCGCTGCCGTATGATTCGCGGTAGAGGAAGGGGGCCATTTCCACGAAGGCAGGACGTGTCACGGTGCGCGAGGCCGAGAAGCGCAGGCTCTGTTCGTCGTCCAGCGTATATTTCACGTTCAGTGCGGGGAAGAAGTCGCCCTTCTTCAGCGTCGAGCGTCGGGGTTGGCTGTCGTCGCCGTAATAGTCCACCGTTTGTCGCGACTGTTCGTAGCGCAGGCCCAGGTTGATGAGCCAGCGGTCGGTGGGATGGTATTCGGCCTCGGCAAAGGCGGCCCAGATGTCGTGGGCGGCCTCATAGCTGTTGCGCGGCTGCATGCTGCGGGTGATGGTGATGGAGCCGTTGGCCACGTTGGCGAAGTTCAGGTAGGGGTCGGTGTCGTAGATGGTGGTGATGTCGGCGTCCACGTTGTCCAGGTTGTAGTAGAAGTTGACCGAGCGGAAGTCGCGCTGTTTGTTCTTATAGGTGCCGCCGAAGCGCAGCAGGTTGCGGTCGTCGAAGCGGTAGGTGGCACGGATGTCGCCCACGCCTTCCCGTTCGTCCAGTTCGCCGAAGTAGCGGGCTATTTCCTGCTGGTTCTCCAGGAAGAGCGAGACGGGCAGTCCGGTCTCCGGGTCGCGGCGGAACATCACCTGCCGGCGGTCGGGCTCGTCGCTGGCGGTGATGCCATACGAGCCGCTCCAGTCTATCGTCCATTGTCCTTCTCCCAGTTCGTGGTGTCCGTTCAGCTGGTTGTTCAGCAGGCTGTAGGCATGAAACACGCTGTTGCTGCCCAAGAGTTCGTTCGACTCATAGTCGAAGCCGCTGCGCGACAGGTAGTCGTCCACGGCGTTGCGGGCGTAGAAAAAGGTATAGTTGATGCGGTCGGACTGGCGGAACGAATAGTTCAGATTCAGCAGTCCGGCCACCTTCAGTTCGCGGCTGTAGCTGTCGTAGTCAAAGTGCGTGTTCTCCCGGCCCTGGGCGTTGAGGGTGGTGACAAAGGCGTCTTCCAGTATCTGTGTGTCGTTGGAGATGCTGGCCGATGCCAGCAGGCTGAGGGCATTGCCCCCGTCGAAGCGCCAGGTCTTCGCGCCGCCCACCGAGCCGCTGAAGTCGGGCAGGGCCGTCCGCCGGTGGATGCCGAAGGTGGTGCCGAAGACGTCTTTCTTGTCCGCGATGTCCTCGAAGTCAGTCAGCGGCATGTCCCAGTACGAGGCGTTCAGATTGCCCGTGCGGAACAGGCTGCCCCGGCGGTCGCTGTGGTAGATGGTCTTTCCCAGCGTGTTGAACTGGTTGCCAACGTTGAAGTTGACCGAGAAATAGTCCCGTCCCGTGTTGCCTTTCGTGCTGATGTCCACATGCGCGCCGCTGTAGTCGGCAAAGGCGCCGGCCTCATACACCTTGCTCACCGTGATGTTCTGCACCGTGGCTGCCGGGAAGATGTCCAGCGGGATAAGTTTGTTATCCGGGTTGGGCGATGCAATGGGCAGTCCGTTCAGGGTCGTGGTGCTGTAACGGTCGCCCAGTCCGCGCACGATGAGTTGTCCGGCTGAGGCAATGGAGATGCCCGTTATCTTCTTCACTCCCTCCTGCACGTTGCCGATGCCCTTCAGCGACATCTCTTTGGCACCCATGTTTTCGATGGCCAACGATGCCTGTTGGCGTTCCATCTGCAGGGCGCGTTCGCCCTCCAGGTTCTTGCGGGCCACCACCTGCACCTCGCCCAGCATCTCCGTGTCCGTGCCGAGGCTGAAGTTCATCACCATGTCGTCCGTGCCCATCTTCAGGCCTCTCACCACTTCGGTCTGATAGCCGACGTAAGACACCTGCAGGTCATAAGTGCCGGGCTTCAGGCGGAGCGAGTAGTTGCCGTCCACGTCGGCCACGGCACCGGTGGCAGTGCCCGTCACCTGCACGGTGGCGCCTGTCAGCGGTTCGCCGGTTTCCTTGTCCACAATGTTTCCTTTGAGGTTGCCGGCCAGGGCGGCCATGCACGAGAGCGAAAAGAGTAAAATCAGGAAGAGCGTCCTTCCCAGGTCCAGTCGTGTAGTCATCGTTGTTAACTTGTTTCTTTTTCCGCTGCAAAGGTGAGGCTTTCGTGTTACATGGATGCGACGGATAGCTTACGTATCTTTGGCGAATCTGTTACAACGGAATGACAGAACGGTTTTTTCGTCTCCGGGGAACAAAGAAAGGAGGATGCCTCCCCGTCGGGGAAACATCCTCCGCAAACAAAACAAACAAACGGTCTGGAAGCGGTTGCCCGCTTCGCTACCTCCCCGCTTCACTCAGCAGGGAGCGTGCCGCGCCTCGCGGCGGGGCGGAATAGAGTTATAAACGCGCGTCACTGCTGCAATGCCAGCGTCAGCGTGGGGCTGGTGAGCAGTTCGCTTACCGTGGTCTGGCAGATGAAGCGGCGGCTGTCGTTCAGCGGAGAATAAAGCACGGTGAGCGGTTCGTCTGCCGTGTATTCGTATTCGCCGTAGAGCACCAGGCTGTAGGCCGTCTGTGTCTGTCCTTGTGCCCCGGTGATGGTGAAGTAGCCGATGCGCGTGCCGTCCATGGTCTCCAGGGCCACGAAAGGCTCGTTGCGCGGGAAGCCGCCTGGCTCGTTGTAGACCAGCGTGCCGGTCAGGGCGGGATTGCCCAGGGCTACTGTTTGGCTCTGCACGGCAATGTTGCCGCTGGTTTCGCTTACGGTGATGTCTTCGGCGCTCACGATGTCCCGGGTCTGCATCTGGAGGGTGACGTTACCGCTCTGGGTGGCGGGCACGGTGTATTCGTAACCTCCCTCTACGGCCGTCAGTCCTTGTTGCGAGGGGGCAGGCTCCAAGTGTCCGGTCTGGATGAAGAGGGTGTAGGCCGACGTAGTCACTCCGCTCAGGTCGGGCAGGTCGAGGCTGAGGCTGACGGCGTTGCCCGTGCCATAGGCCACGCTGGCGGCCGTGCTGCTGCCGTTGACTTGGAAGCCGAGGGCATACGGCGGCTGGCTGTCGCGGGTGATGATGGCCGACTTGTAGGCGTGGGCTTCATTATTGTTGTTGTCGCTGGCCACGGCCGCCAGGCGGATGTAGCCGGAAGTGTTGGCGCCTTTGGTGCGGAAGGTCAGTTCATAGTAGCCTTGTCCGCCAACGGTCACATCCGTTCGGTTGGGAACGGTGTACCAGTAATAGGGGCCGGCGTCCGATGCGTCGTTTTGCAGACTGCCCAAAGCTGTTACTGACTCGCCGCTGGGTTCCACCGCCTCGGTGTTGACGTAGACGCGCATCCGGGTGCCCGACGGGGTGCCTCCTTCCAGGCGGAAACGCACTTCGAACTCATAACCGCGGACGGAGGGAACGGTGATGTGGTCGGTACCCGTGTTGTTTGCAAACAGTATCTCCTGGTCGGCACGGTTGGCGGATACCAACTGGATTTCGCGGCGGATGGTGTTGAAGTAGGGTGCTTCGAGGAACCACTCCACGTCTCCGTCGGTGGTGAAGTCGCCCACCACAGTCTTGAAGTCCACGCGGTGCAGGCCGGGCTTGTCTACGCGGAACACGTACTTATAGCCCCAGTCGCGCTCATAGGTCTGGCCGTCGGCCGTGGTGAAGTCGGTGGCCTCCTGGATGACGTCCAGCGCGCCGCCGTTGTTCGTGCTGGCGGAGTTGGCGTCGAAGCGGTTGCAGGATATCTTGACTTCGATGGGGTAGAGCTCTTCGGGATAGGTGTCTGGGATGTTGAACATGATGGACACCGGTTCGCCCTCGCGCCGGGGCACGGAGCTGGACGTCCACACCGGGGCAAAGTCGAAGTTCTTCAGGTAGATGATGTGGATGCGGCGCGTGTATTTGCCCGTCTTGATTTGCAGGGTGCCGTATTGCGGTTCGTCGTTAATCTGCCCCAGCTTTACCGTCACGCTGCCTTGTCCGTTGCTGTATTGCAGGTTCAGGCCTTCGTCGGCCAGGCCGTTGTTGGTAATCCACGTGGCGGACACCTGTCCGTCGGCCGGGCTGCCTTCGCCGGTGTAGGTGAAGCGGATGACCTCGTCCTGCTGGCGGGTATAGATGCGGGTGGTCTCGCCTTCGATGGACAGCTCGGTGTCGCCGTCGCCGATGGTGGGCAGTTCGTCGTCTATGGTCACCCACACGTTGTTGGCGGCCACGCCGTTCTTGGCTTCGTCAAAGCTGTCGTAGCCCAGCGAGGCGGGCGGCGTGCCCTGGAAGCGGAACACGTAGCGGTGGTTGCGGATGATGGGGTAGGGCTCGCTGTTGGCATCTTGCAGGAACAGCTTGTAATACTTCGTCCCTTCGCCGGTGGTGAGGTTGAAGATGACGTATGCCTGGTTGTCCGCCGGATTGTCGTGCTCGAAGATGTAGCGCATGCCCCATTCGTTCATGATGTACGTGTCCGAGGGTTCGGGCGCGGGGGCCAGGTCGTCGCCGGTGCAGAGGGTGACGAAGTCGTGCGTACCATCCAGTGCGAAGTCAAACGGGTCGTGCCCCTGTGCGGCATCGTGGTGGTAGGGGGCCACCGTGCCGCGCAGGTAGGTGTTGCAGATGGCAAAGCCGTTGACGGTCATGCTCTGGGGCAGCGTCTGGTCCCACGTCACGGCAGCCTGGTTGCGGTAGAGGGTCACCGTGCGGCCGTCCGTGCCGTTGGCAAAGGCCGTCAGTTCTCCTTCCGAGGCAAAGGTCTCGCGTCCCCAGTAGACTAAGCGTCCGGAGGTGGAGGTGAACTGTGGGATCATCTCCGTCTCGTGCTGGCCCATGTATTGGCTGTCGTCGATGTCGGCAGCCGAGTAGTTGGCGATGAAGTGGATGCGGCGGGTGGACGAGGTGACGGTGGCGGTGAAGGTGCCCGTGGCCGTTCCCCCCGTGGCGCTGCTTGCCTGGTAGGTCAGGGCATCGGCCTTGACGTGGCCCAGGTAGTAGCCGTTTTCGTCATACAGGAAGAGCCACATCATGCTGATGCCCTCTCCGTCCGGGTCGACCGAGCGTGTCTGCACGGTCTGCAGTCCGGGTACGGCAGTGGCGAAGCGCAACGTCACTTCGTCGCCTGCGCTGCTCTCCGGGCCCTTCTGCCCGAAGTCGTCGTTGATGCACGCCGCCACGCTGAGCATGAGCAGCGCGCTGCAAAGGGTGTATAGAATCTTTTTCATATGTATGGATATACTTAGCGGTTTTGTTGGGCGCTGGATTACTCCGGCTCGCTGTTTATCGGTTCATTGGGACTGACATCGCGGATGCAACGTATAAATGCACTGCCATTTGTTCTTGCGCTCCAATGGTTTTCATGTATGGTGTTATCCCCGTCTGTATTGGTTTCATAACGTCCTCCTGCTCCCCAATAATATGCGGTACTGCCCAACCATCCGCTTGTACTTTTATTTAAGATCGTGATAATGACAGAACCTTCCGTATTCTGGAAGCGATCTATTAGCATCAGTTCGGCTTTGGTGGGTAGTCGCCAGTCGTCGTAGGTATAGGCAACATCTTCCGTCCCTTCTCGTCGGACTGTTTCTACATAATTGCGGCAGTGCTCTACTGCAAAATCATAATCATCTGCAGTTACCAAACCTAAGCGGGAAGCCAGCATGAAGGAGGGAGATACTACATTGGCATTGTCGTCATCTTCGTTGGTATCGCCATTCTGGTCTTTGATAGGCACGGCTAATGTATATTGGTCGGATGTTTTTGTAATGACTATATGGTACATTCTGTTGTTATCAGTTCCTGCATTATAGTTGCTCCTTTGAACTTCGTCACTCCACCTATTCCAAGAATAAGTCATAATTTGGTTGTTGTACCATACTTTGGATTGGAAAGTTCCGTTACTTGTGATTCTATCACCCGCATATTTGTAGGTCGTTGGGTAAGGATCGCGTTCCTTAAAGTCATCTCGGTAAGAGAACCAGCCTTCTATCGCTGTAATATATTCCAATGGGTATTGTTTTACCTTCACATTCTCCGTATCGCCCTGCTCGTTTTGGACGGTAAAAGTGATGTAACGGATACCGTTGTTAGTGGGCAATGGGGAATGAATGTCAATGAAACCTTCCAAGCCATTGTCGGCTGTGACGCTGATTTGACTTTCTATCTGATATGAAACATCTTGTTTGTCTCCCTCTGCGTCATAATAATAGGCACTGATGGAGCCATCCACTATTTCGACATCACTTGAAGAGGTGAACTTCAGCAAGTCGTCGTAGTCTTCTATATTTTTCATGATAATCTCAGTTTCACTTAGCAGCAGATAATGTGGATTCTCCCCCGTAATCGTGACATCCTCGTCCACCCATTCTGCCACTTCATACTTCACGGTCTTCAGTTCCACGGGGGTGTCGGGCGTGTAGGTGCCCATCATGTTCACCGAAGCTTGGACACGGTAGATGTGGTTGCGCTCCAGTTGTTTGGCGTCGGCCACGGCGCGCAGGGGGATTTTGTAGAAGTTGCTGCGCACGTTGGGTTGTTCGCCTTCCGTCGGGTTCTGCCGCGTGCCGGGGATGTTGAGGATGACGTAGGTCTCGCGCAGGATGTCCGCCGTCCATTCCGTGGGATATGTGTAGAGCACCAAGGTGGCAGTGCCTGCCTGCGGGTTCTGCACCAGCGCGGGGGCATAGCCGGGGCTGGACAACGGTTCGTAGGCGTGCGTGTCGTCATGTCCTTCTAGCAGCAGGGCGGTGGAAGCGTAGTTCTTCAGTTGCTGCGTGAAGCTCTGCGGGCGGAACTCCTGCAGGAACTCCTCCGTCAGGGCCACGCTGATTTCTATCTTGGCAGCCACGCGGGTCAGCGTCACGGGCAGCACGTATTCGTCTTCCTGCACGCTCTGCGGGTTGAAGTTTTCTACCTTTCCTGTCATGGTAAAGAGCTTGTCGGCATAGGTATTGTTGCCGCTGTCGCGACCGCCCTCCGCCTTATAGATGTCGGCGTCCGTCTCTATCACGGTTTGCAGGTCGGCCAGGCTCTGCACGTTGGCCAGGGCAGGGTTGCCCGCATGAAGGTTGGCCACCACATACACGTCGTAGTCCGTGCCGCTCAGGGGGGTGACTTTCCAGTCGCCGTCCAGCAAGGTGCCGGTCTGCGTCTGTCCTGCTTCCATCTGTTGCGCGCCGACGTGCCAATAGCAGGTGCCGCCGTTGTCGTCCGCCACTATCTGTCCCGTCGTCCCGTCGAAGATGAAGACATCCACGTGGTCCACGTAGTCCTCGCGCAGGCCCTCGGCTTCTTCCACCGCGACGCGGGTGGTGAATCCCTGCAGCCCGGTGCCGAAGCTGACGGCAAACCCTTCGGCTTGCGGCGCGGGCATCTCGTCGCTGAAGTCCTTGATGCAGGAGGCGTTGCCTGCCAGCAGTGCCACGGCCAGCGCCCCCAGGGTAATCAGTCTATTTCGTTTCATAGTCATTGCGTTTTATGGGTTGTTGCCGGTCGCCGTGATGTTGTCATAGTCGGCCGTGCTTATCTGGATGATGTCGATGTAGGTCTCTTCGCCGGGGAAGGGGAGCGACTGGCCGCTTCCGGTGGACACGTTGATGGGTTGCGCGCCTTCCAGGCTTTCCACTTCGATGTAGAGCCGCGTGGTGTAGGTCTCTCCGGCTACGAAGGGACGGCGCGGTCTTACGGTCAGCGTCACTCTTCCCAGGTTCTGGTCGGCCTCTTCCTGCGTGACTCCGTTGCCGGAATAGGGGCCAACGAACTCAAAGTTGTCGCCGTCTGTCAGGTGGGCAGTCCAGCGGGCACCCACGGGCGAGGTCATCACGAAGTTGAACTGGGCATAGCGTTCGGCCTGCTGGGCGTCCTGTCCCTCGGCCACGGCCACATACCTTTGTCCGCCGTCGGCCGTATAGGTCTTTATCAGTTGCGCCGTCAGCGAGCCGTTGAACTGCGAGGTAAACTCCAGGTCTGCCCCGTCGCCGTCTGCTTCCCACGGGTTGACCGTCCAGCTGACAGCCAGGCCGCCGTTTTTCTTGATGCGGTTGATGATGTTGTAGCAGTGGTTGCGCTCCACGGCGGGCAGGTAGACATTCTTCGTGTACACGCGGTTGTCTATCTCGTAGGTCACGGCCAGGTAGTATCCCTTGCCGTCCGCGCCCGCCACGTTGGCGTCGGCAGACCCGAAGGCGTTCTCAAACAGGTAGACGGGCGTGGCGAAGGCATCGGTGTAGTTGTTCTCCAGGTCGGACTTGGAAGCGTCGTATTGGTCGTCGGTCACCACCTTGTCCACTGTTAGCGGCTGTGTCAGCAGGGCTCGTCCGTCGTTCCCGTTGACGGGTTGCACGGCCTGTAGCTTCTCCGCCGTGGGGACGAACATGTAGTTGCCCGTCATGCTGGCCGGATACAGGCGGATGCTGTTAATCTGCAGGTCGGTGCCCTCTTCGATGCAGGCGAAGTACATGCCCACCTTGGCCACGGCGCGCTCCAATTCAAACTGCACCACGCCGTCCCACATCTGGTGGCCGGTGTGTGCCGCGCCTCCCGTGCTGGGCACCAGGTCGCCGGGGTTGATGGCCTGGCTCTTCTTGGCCGACATGGGCAGGGTGGCATGGGCATCGTCCAAGGCCGTGAACATCACGTCCTCCAGTTCTGCCCTTGTCAGGGTTTCACGCCAGGGGGACGTACCGCCTTGGTAGCTGTCTATGCTGTTGTTCTCGTTAGCCACGAGGTAGAAGTCCACCGTCTGTTGGGGCGAATAGGTGGGCAGGTCGAGATCCATCCAGAAGCGTACGGTGCCGTCGTCCTCCGGCGTCACTGTCGGTTCGGACAGGTAGCCCACCTGCACATTGCCCACGTAGGCATAGACGCGCAGGCTTGTGATGGCATCCTCCGTGCCGGGTTGCAGGCTGCTGCCGCCTGCGCGGGTGCTGACCTGCATCTGGACGCTCACCGTCTGCTCGTCGCCCGGGCGGGCAGACTCTTCGTCCTGCACGCAGGCGCCCAGGGCCAGCAGCGCCCCCGCCAGGAGGGCAGCCGCCGTGTGTAGCGATTGTCTTATCTTCATTGTTTCTTGGTTTTAAAATTCAGGTTTCACTTGTTGGATATACCAGTCGGGCACAGTGACCACCGCTCCTATCGATTTGAACTCGATGCGGATGGGTATCAGCACCTCGTTCAGCGTGAGGTCTATGGTGGGGTGTTCGGCCAGGAACTGCGCCAGGTTGACGCTGGCCATCACGTTGCCTGCGGCGTCGGTCACGTCCAGGACGACCTGACTGCTGTCGGTATGTCTCATTATGTTGAAGCGGGCATACATGGCGTGATGCTCCGCGTCGTTTTCTGTCTGTGGATAATAGGTCACGGCAGGGCCGTTGGCATGGTTCTCCAGGTCGGTCATGGGCAGCAGTCCGCTCATGCTGAGGGCAGGCCACGCGCCTCCGGGCTCATCGGGTCCCACGCCCACCACCTCGACATACACCTTGTAGTGCGAGCTCACAAACTGCATGGTCTCTTCCACCGTCTGCATGTCTCCGGGGATGTTGATTTGCCGGTAAGCATAATAGAGAGAGTCGTTGCCGGCGATGCGTTCTCCCTCTTCATAACCGCGGGCTGAAAACTCGGCGGTATTGAGCTGCTCTTCGTCGCTCATTTCGGTCTGATACATGTTGCCCACGGTCACCACCTGGTAAGTCCCGATGGGCAAGTCCAGTTCCGTTTCTCTGTCTCTCACGTCTGCGTCACTCACCGGATAAGACGACACCAACATGCCGTTTTCGTCAAAAACATACATGTTCACTTTGTGAATCTTATCCGGGAAGATTTCTGTCGTGCCGTCGCCCAGATAACTGAACCGAAGGATACAGTTGCCGGGGCAGTCGCTCATATCCTCTTTGATGCAGCCGTTCAGCAAAGCCAAGAACATCAAGGATAGTATGTATTTCGTATATTTCATTGCAATGTATGTTTCTTAGTGCGTAAAATTAAAATCGAGTGGGGAAAGGGAAGAAGGCGTGCCGGAATGCGAGGGAGACCCTCCTGCTGTCACCCTAAGCGTAGCCGAAGGGTCTCCCGCATGTCTATGCGGAATGTTTCGGCACGCCCTCTTGCCCTTTTAAAAGCATAGATTATTCACCGTAAACGGGTTCAACGGCTTCAATTTCCCAGTCAACTACATTGACCGTAGCTGTAACACAAATCTGATTTGGCTCCAGCGTTGTGATATCTTCTTCGGTAAATACGATGTCCGTGATTTGGTAAATCTTACCGCCTTCGATAGTAACAGCACCTCCCTCGGCATCTTGCAGGCTGACAATTTTCAGATAAGCCGGATCGTAAACAATGTATCCCGGAGTAGCGCCACCAGCCTTTTCCTCGCTGTCAAAACGCAAGATGACTTCTGCACCGGCAGTACCCAGCGTACCGCTGGTACCTCTTAAACCGCCGCAAATTGTATAACCGTAAGCACTGCCCAATGCCTGAGCCGTATTGTCGGTCAGCGTAGGACCACTAGCAGGATCGTAGCACCAACGGGGTGTAGTGCTAGCGACAGGGAAGCCGTCTACATTCGATTGTGCGCTGATAGGATTAGAACCTGTGCCTTCTAATGTGAACTGCTGGTTAGCACCATTGATACCTACGTTTACCAATTGAAGACTACTATAAGCGTTCGTTGCCATATTGGTGCACTGCAAATTTCCGCTCAATTCAATGCGAGATACGTTTGTCTCCATCGTGAGCGTAGCCGAATACATCGGGTTACCATCTTCATTGTCTGTTCCGCTGTAATCCAAAGTCACTGCATCAGCAAACAGGGGAGCATTGGCTGCGGTCTGGAAGTCTGCTACATTAAATGTTTCTGCTTTCAGGGCTGCCCATGTGCTACCTGTTGTCGTGGTAGGGGTTACATTGGCAGTGGCTGCAATTTTTTGTACAGTGCCGGCTACATTGTGATATACATTCTGACCTGCAGTTGCATCTTCAATGCCTACGATATTGTTGCTGGCATCCAACAGATAAACCTTTGCACTCGTTAGTGTGATAGTCTTGTCTGTAGTCCAAGCATCATCCGTAGCTTTAGTCTGATTATAGCTACCTGCCTTGATGGTTACCGTCACCTGTTTGGTTCCTTGGGTTTCGGCACTTCCGCCAAACTCTTCTTCGTTACTACATGCTGCGAAAGCCAGTCCAGCGATTCCCAGCATCAAAAACTTGTTCATTCTCATACTTCTAACATTTAAACTTAATAAAAACAATTTATTTAGTTAATCTCTCGTTGTTTCTTTGCTTTATCTGTTCTTTGCCACGCTTGGGAAGTACGGAAAAACAAGCCGTCCGGAGAATGTGTCGGGTCGTGACACATCCTCCGGACGGAAATATGAGGGGATGAGAAAAGAAAAGGTTGCTATAGTAGGCCGGTCAGCCGCGCAGGGTCTTGCCGCGTGTCCCACAGGGCGAGAATAATCACCGTTTCCCGCTCTTCG
>CASENE010000086.1 GCA_949289265.1 uncultured Bacteroides sp. | reverse complement strand
TTTCTCGAAGTTCACCACGTCGAAATTGTCTATCAGCACATCCGGGAGGATGGCTCTGAGGAGGTCGTCTGCTTTCATGCCGCAAAGCTACTCAATATTCTTGAGAATTTCTACCGCCAACCGGGATTATCCGCTGATCCTCAAAAGCCCTGCCCCTTCATGGCCTCGTACAGGGCCTTCGACATAGCCTCCGCGTCTTTCTTCGTATAGCGCACGTCTGTAAACACCTGCGCCAAGGTCTCTTTGGCATTTTCAAGCACAAACTGTTTGTTTTCAGCCAGCGATTCCTTATAAGCAAAAAGACGGTCGATGTCTGCGGGAGCATAATCGTGATAAGTCTCCTGGTGCACAATCGCCTCCAAAGGCAAACGGTCTGTCTGCGCCGGACATTCGTCGGGCCAGCCCACCGTAATCGTGGCAATGGGGAACACGAGTTTCGGCAACCGGAGAGCGTCGATAATCTGCTGCGGGTTATAGGTGGTCGTGCCCAGATAGCAGATGCCCAATCCCTGCTCTTCGGCTGCCACACAAAACGTCTGAGTGGCAAGCAGAGCATCAATGGCCCCCGTGATAAACCACTCAAAGTTGTCATACCCGGGCTGGGCCTGACGCAGTTCGCACCAATGTGTGAAACGATGCAAATCAATGCAGAAAGTCAGCACCACCGGCGCCTCCGTCACCATCGGCTGGTGGAAATGCGCGGGAGCCAAAGCCGCCTTGCCAGCTTCGTCGCGGGTCACGATAACACTATACAACTGCATATTGCCACACGTTGAAGCGCGGCAGGCACTCACAAGCAAATCATTCAACAATTCATCCGAAATATCCTTCTGCTGATACTTCCTGATGGTTCTACGTGATTTCAAACTATCCATCTCTTTCTTTTTGGGGCAAATATACGCAAAAGGAACGATACTCCGGACATTTCAGGGGAAAGAATATGCAGATTGAATAAACACTTTATTCCTATTTCCTTTATTATATAGGAAGCACGTTTCCCTATTTTGGAAAACTTATCATCCGACACAAGCAAACAACAAATTGATTATCAACACCCATTCATCTCAAAACGGGAAACTCCACCTTTAGTCCAGAAAAACATCTTGTTTTTTTTGGTCATCTGAGAAAAACGTCCTAACTTCGCAGACATATTGAGACATGAGGGACACGACTTCTACAAATTCATCATCAATCATTAATATATCTTAAGGAATTAAGCATCGTGGAAAAGGAGACTTATACTTACCAGGAGGCCTACGAAGAATCTTTACGATACTTTCAAGGCGACGAGTTAGCCGCCCGTGTTTGGGTCAACAAATACGCGGTGAAGGACTCTTTCGGAAACATTTACGAAAAATCCCCCGAAGACATGCACTGGCGCATCGCCAACGAGATTGCGCGCATCGAAGCCAAGTATCCCAACCCACTGACAGCTCAAGAGTTGTTCGGGCTGTTGGATCACTTCCGCTACATCGTGCCACAAGGTAGTCCCATGACCGGCATCGGCAACGACTATCAGGTAGCCTCCCTGTCCAACTGCTTTGTCATTGGCATCGACGGCAACGCAGACTCTTACGGCGCCATCTTCAAGATTGACGAAGAACAAGTGCAACTGATGAAGCGCCGGGGTGGCGTAGGCCATGACCTGTCACACATCCGTCCCAAAGGTTCGCCCGTCAAGAATTCGGCTCTGACCTCTACCGGACTGGTGCCTTTCATGGAACGTTACTCCAATTCCACACGCGAAGTGGCCCAAGACGGTCGCCGAGGAGCGCTTATGTTAAGTGTATCCATCAAGCACCCGGACTCAGAGTCATTCATCGACGCCAAGATGACAGAAGGCAAGGTGACAGGAGCCAACGTGTCCGTCAAGCTGGACGATGAATTCATGCAGGCTGTGGTAGACGACAAGCCCTATGTGCAACAGTTCCCCATAGACTCCGTCAATCCTCTGGTTCAAAAAGAAATCAGTGCTTCAAACCTGTGGAAGAAAATCATACACAACGCTTGGAAATCGGCCGAACCGGGCGTATTGTTCTGGGATACTATCTTGAAAGAATCGGTGCCCGACTGCTATGCCGACCTGGGATTCCGTACCGTATCGACCAATCCATGCGGCGAGATTCCGCTTTGCCCCTACGACTCGTGCCGTCTGTTGGCCATCAACCTCTATTCTTATGTAGTTAATCCGTTCCAAGAGAATGCTTACTTCGACTTCGAGCTCTTCGAGAAGCACGTGGCGCTGGCACAACGCATCATGGACGACATCATCGACCTGGAACTGGAGAAAATCGAAAGAATCTTGGAGAAGATAGATGCAGACCCTGAAGACAACGACGTGAAGCACACGGAACGCACCTTGTGGGAAAAAATCTACAAGAAGAGCGGACAAGGCCGTCGCACGGGTGTGGGCATCACAGCCGAAGGCGACATGCTGGCAGCACTCGGCCTGCGTTATGGCACGGAAGAAGCAACAGACTTCTCAGAGAAAGTACATCGCACGATTGCTCTCGAAGCCTATCGTTCGTCTGTACGAATGGCCCGTGAACGTGGCGCCTTTGAAGTATATGACACCGAACGCGAGAAAAACAATCCCTTCATCAACCGCCTGCGCGAAGCAGACCCGAGCTTGTATGAAGAGATGCAGAAGTATGGCCGACGCAACATTGCCTGCCTCACCATCGCTCCCACGGGAACTACCAGCCTGATGACACAGACCACATCCGGCATCGAACCCGTCTTCCTGCCCGTCTACAAGCGCCGTCGCAAAGTCAATCCCAACGACACCAACGTACACATCGACTACGTGGACGAAGTGGGCGATGCCTTTGAAGAATACATTGTCTTTCACCCCAAGTTCGTCACCTGGATGGAAGCTCAGGGCATAGACCCCAGCAAGAAATATACCCAAGAAGAAATAGACAACCTGGTCAAGCAGTCTCCCTACTACAAGGCAACCTCCAACGACGTCGACTGGTTGATGAAGGTGCGCATGCAGGGCCGCATCCAGAAATGGGTAGACCACTCCATCTCCGTCACCATCAACCTGCCTGCCGATGTCAGCGAAGAACTGGTCAACACGTTGTACATCGAAGCATGGCGTTCGGGCTGCAAAGGCTGTACGGTCTATCGCGAAGGTTCGCGTTCGGGCGTATTGCTCTCCACGAAGAAGGACAAGAAAGACGAATTGCCCCCGTGCAAACCGCCTACGATTGTAGAGACCCGTCCCAAGGTGTTGGAGGCCGACGTGGTACGCTTCCAAAACAACAAAGAGAAGTGGGTGGCCTTCGTGGGATTGCTGAACGGACACCCCTACGAGATCTTCACAGGCGTATTGGACGACGACGAAGGCATCGTTCTCCCCAAGAGCGTCACCACAGGCCACATCGTGAAGAACTACGACGAGGACGGACGCAAGCACTATGACTTCCAGTTCGAGAACAAGCGCGGCTACAAGGTGACCATCGAAGGCCTGTCGGAGAAGTTCAACAAAGAGTATTGGAACTATGCCAAACTGATTTCCGGCGTATTGCGTTACCGCATGCCCATCGAGCAGGTCATCAAGCTGGTCAGCTCGCTGCAACTGGACAATGAAAGCATCAACACGTGGAAGAACGGCGTGGAACGCGCCCTGAAGAAATACGTATCCGACGGCACCGAAGTCAAAGGCAAGAAATGCCCGAACTGCGGCAACGAGACGCTGGTCTACCAGGAAGGCTGCCTCATCTGCAAGACCTGCGGCGCATCAAGATGCGGATAAAAGCCGGTATCCCCCACAATGGAAAGCTACATTATTCTCCAAGGACTTCGCTTCTACGCCCACCACGGCGTAGGAGCGCAAGAAACATGCGTAGGCAATGAGTTTACGGTCGACTTGCGGTTACAGGCAGACTGGTCGGACGCAGCAAGGACAGACAAAGTAAACGATACGGTGAGCTATGCCGATGTATTTGCCTCCGTGCAGGACGAGATGGCACGCCCCTCCAAACTGCTGGAACATGTGGCAAACCGCATCGTCAGCAGGCTGTTTCAAGACTTCCCCGCCATCCAGTCTGTAGAACTGAAGCTGATGAAACGGAACCCGCCCATGGGGGCCGACATCGAAGCCTGCGGCGTGGAGATGAAGCGAAGGCGGGAAGAAGGCTAACGACTCCGCTCTCCCCCCCCAAAAAAAAGATACGGTCGAAGACATACGAGGACAAGAATATACGCTTGCCGGGTATGTCTCCGACCGTATTTCTTTTGTCTCCATCACAGGGCCGCCTCTCCCCTACAAACAGATATGCACCAGTTCTCCATACCCGGGCAGGCTCCGAAAGGCATCTTCCGGCGTCACCAGACCTGCATATACCTTGGCGCAGGCAATGACTCCGCCGTGCGTGAACAGGGCTACCCGACCAAACGACCGGGCGCGCAGTTCGTCCAGGAAAGAAGAGACACGCGCCAGTTGGTCCAGGAAAGACTCGCCCCCCGTGGCAGGCACATGCAGGTAGTCCGCATACCAGGCCGCCAGACGCGGGTCGCGTATCGAGTCATAGCGCTGCATCTCCCACTCTCCGAAATCCAGTTCCATCAGCCGGGCCTCGCGCACGGCATCGGGATAGCCGCACCAGGCCGCCAACCGCACGCAACGGGACAACGGACTGACATAGACAGCATCGAACGGACGGAACTCGTCGAGCGACCGGTGGACGCGGGCAGCCTCGTGCGGGAAGGTAGGCCGCAACGGGACATCGGTCTGGCCGTAGCAGGTGCCGGGAGGCACATCCACCGAAGTATGGCGAATCAGCGTCACGTCCATAGCAATACCATCACACCCAGATAGAAAGACAATTCGCACAGCAAGAACATGGCCCCGCAGCAGTCGCCCGTGTATCCCTGCAGACGCCGCCTCATCCAGGCAGCCAGCAGCATGAACACCACAGGCGGGCACAAGCAGGCCCAACTCAACCCCGGCGGCAACAGCAGGCAAGCAGGCAGGGCGCCAAAGACAAACCCCGTCACGACCTCGCCCGGCGTCATCCGGCTATAGACAACGCCGGCCTTGCTCTCCGACTCTTTCCGGGCATAGGGCAGGAAGTTGACGAGGTGCGAGGCACACCACTTGGCATAGACATCCGCGCAGAGAGCCACGACGCACAGCGTAGGCAAGGCCATCACATACATCTGCGTCATCAGCAGGAAATAGAGGATGAGCCCGATGACTCCGAAGGTGCCGATGCGCGAGTCTTTCATGATGGCCAACGTCCGCTCGCGCGTGGCGCCGCCTCCGAAGCCGTCGCAGAAGTCGGCCAGCCCATCCTCGTGCAGGCACCCCGTGAGAAGCAGGCGCGTGGCCAGCGCCAAGAGCCACGCCACGGGCAAGGGGAACACCTGGGCGGCAAGCCACAGCGTCAGGGCCATGACTCCGCCCGTGAGCCACCCTACCAGGGGCCAGTAAGGGACCACCCGCTTGAAACAATGGGCAGGCACTTGCGACAGCCGCCAGAAGGGCAGGCGGGTAAAGAAGATAAAAGCAGCAAGCAAGGTTTGCATAAGACTTCAGAAATACTTTGTTATCTCGGCATGGGCGAAGCTGTCCATCTCGTTCAGCATGCGCACGGCCGAATCTACCAGCGGATAGGCGCACACGGCCCCCGTGCCCTCGCCCAGGCGCAGCCCCAGGTGGAGCAGCGGACGGGCCTGCAGGTAGTCCAGCAGCAGACGGTGGCCCGCCTCGTCCCCGCAATGGGCAAAGACAGCATACGGCAGCACCTCCGGACACAGGCGCGAGGCCACCAGCATGCAGCTCGTCATGATGAAGCCGTCCACCAGAATCAGCATCTTCAGCTCGGCCGCCTGCAGCATGGCGCCCACGGCCATCACCATCTCCAGCCCGCCGAAGTGCCGGACGAGGTCGGCAGTCGAGCCGTCGCCCCGGTAGTTGTCCAGGGCACGCCGCAACACCTCGTGTTTGTGGCGGATGCCCGACGGGTCCAACCCGCTGCCGGCCCCGATGCACTGCTCCAAGGGCAGGCCCGTAAACAGATGCATCCACACCGACGAAGGCGACGTATTGCCGATGCCCATCTCGCCGAAGCTCAACACGTTGCTGCCCTCGGCGGCACACTGCCGCACCACCTCGGCCCCGCGCTCCAGACACAAGTCATATTCTTCTTCCGTCAGCGCCGGCCCGTGCACGAAGTTGCGGCTGCCGCGGCGCACCTTCATGTCGATAATCCCCCGCTCGTAGGGCAGGTCGTGGTCCACGCCGGCGTCCACCAGCTTCAGCCGGAAGCCATGCTGGCGGCACAAGAAGTTGATGCCCGCCCCGCCGTCCAGGAAGTTCAGCAACTGCTGCCAGGTCACCTCGCGGGGCGAACGGCTGACGCCCTCTTCCGCAATGCCATGGTCGGCCGCGAAGAGCACGTTCTGCGGGCAGCGCAACACGGGGGTCAGCGACTGCTGGACGAGGCCCACCTGCAGGGCCAACTCTTCCAGCCGGCCCAGCGACCCCTTGGGTTTGGTCAGATTGTCTATCTTGTCCATCAGGAGGGGGCGCAGCCGCTCGTCCGGACGGGTTACGTCAAAGGTCTTCATGCGTCATGTCTGGTTTAATCGTGACGGGAATGCCCGATACCATCAGCACCACCCGGTCGGCCCGCGCGGCGACATACTGGTTCATCCACCCCAGCAGGTCGGTGAAGCGGCGCTGCAGCTCGTTGTCCGACGTGCCGCCCAGGCCAATCTCGTTGGTGACGAAGATGAACGTGGCCTCCTGCGCGGTGAAGGCATCGAACTCGCGCCGCGCCTCCTCCAACGCCCGGTCCACGTCGCCCTGCAGGTAGTAGAAGAAGTTGGTGCACCACAGGGTGAGGCAATCCGTCAGCACCACGCGCCCCCGCACGTCCAGGCGCCCCAGGCGCTTCTCCTCCTCTATGTTGGCCCACTCCGGCCCCCGGCGTTCGCGGTGTCGCTCCACGCGCCGGCGGAACTCCTCGTCCCAGATGCGGGCCGTGGCCACGTAGACGGGCTCTTTGGACAGGCTCAACGCCAGGCGTTCGGCATAGGTGCTCTTGCCCGAGCGCGCCCCTCCGGTAATCAGGATAATCTCTTTCATACAATGGATTCAGTGTAAACAACGGGCAAAAGTAGTGATTTCCGCGGAGAAAGGCAAGCGTGCGGGGGGACGAGGGGACGAGGGACGAGATACAAGGGGACGAGGGACGAGCGGACAAGGGAACAAAGGGCCGGGAGTGACCGCAAGGGAAAGTTACTCCCCACATGTGCCCCAAAATCACGGGTATCTATGAGGAAAAACTCCCGGTGTACGTGCATAAGTTATAAATCCAGCCTAAATTTACATAAATCCAGCCTGAATTTACATAAATCCAGCCTAAATTTATAACTTTGTCACGGCATCCGGAAGTTTTTCCCTACCGTGCCCGACTTTTTTCCCCCACATACACCCGTCTATTTACTCCGCCCCTGGGGGCCGGACGCAGGTGACGCAGCGAGGCGGAAGATTTTTTTGCAAGAAGTGTAACAAGCGGCGGGGCAATCCCGTCTCCTTAGTGTAACCCCAATCCACCCCACGCGACAAAGCCCATGGATGCCACCCGCTTCAAGAAGATGTTCCTGCCCTGCCACCGCAAGCTCTACGGCCTGGCCCTCCGCCTGCTGGAGAACGAGGACGACGCCCAAGACCTGCTGCAGGAGGCATACCTGAAGCTGTGGGACCGACGCGAGGCCCTGGACGCCATCAGCAACCCCGAAGCCTTCTGCACTACCTTGGTGCGCAACATGTGCCTGGACTTGCTGCGCTCGGGACGCTACGTCCGGAGCCTGCAACGGGTGGAGCTGACGGACGCCCTCGCGCTGGCCGAGCCGGACAACACGGAGGCACGCGACGACGCCCAAATGGTGCAGACGCTCATCGACGGCCTCCCCCCGCAGCAACGCCGGGTCATCCGCCTGCGCGACGTGCTGGGTTGCCCGTACGAAGAGATTGAAAGCGCCACGGGACTGAGCGCGGTCAACATCCGCGTGCTGCTGTCCCGCGCCCGCAAGAAGATACGAGAAGAATTCTTTAAACGACGTGACTATGAAAAGAGAAGAGATTGAACGCCTGCTGGCCCTCTACTACGACGGCCGCACCTGCGAAGCAGACGAAGAACGCCTGCGCCAAGCCCTCGCCCAGGCCGGCTCCCTGCCCCCCGGGCTGGAGGCCGAGCGCGACCTGTTCCTTTCCCTCCACCGCCCCGCCGCCGACGACGGACAGCCGCC
>CASENE010000085.1 GCA_949289265.1 uncultured Bacteroides sp. | reverse complement strand
ATTTTCAAACAACTCCATACAACTGGAATGGGCAACGGATAGGTAGCAATTTTTTCGCTTAACTATTCAAAAAACGGCTTCAAAGCACACATTTACAAATGCGGAATAATGCTGCGTATCTCCCTGAAAGCCCAATAGTTTGCATTATTCTTCCTAAATCCATCCGAAATCGGGCGAGTTTCCCTATCTTTGTCCGGCATTTGAAAATAAGTGAAATATGAAAAAGAATTTTGTGAGTTTGAAAGCATTTTCCGGTGTGGTGTTGGGCGTTGTTTTGTCGCTGGCATCGTGTCATACCGGTTATGAGGTTGTGAAAATAGAGGGCGACCGGCTGGCGGTGGACAGCACATGGGACAGCCAGGTACCCCCGGAGGCTGTGGCTTTGTTGGCTCCTTATAAGGCGAAGGTGGACAGCGCCATGGGGCAAGTGTTGGGTACGGCGGCTGTGTCGATGGACCGTGCCCGTCCGGAGAGTCCTTTGTCCAATCTGGTGGCCGACGTGTTGCGCGAGGCTGCCACAGTGGTGTTGGGCCGGCCGGCCGACATGGGGCTGGTGAACATTGGCGGTATCCGCAATTCGCTGACGCGCGGCCCCATTACGATGGGAAATGCTTACGAGATATTGCCTTTCGAGAATGCGCTTTGTGTGCTGACGTTGCGGGGAGACGTGATGCGCCAGTTGTTCGAGAATATTGCTGCCCGTGGCGGAGAGGGCGTCAGCGGCGTCCGGCTGGAAATTTCCCGCGAGGGCAAGCTGTTGAACGCCTGGGTGGGTGGCCGTCCGCTGGAAGATGAAAAGCGTTACACCGTGGCCACGGTGGACTATCTGGCCGAAGGGAATGACGGCCTGCGTGCTTTGCCGAAGGCCGAAGAGCGCGTGTGCCCGCCGGGACAGACCTTGCGCTCGCTGTTCATCCGTTATGTGGAAGCCAAGGCCAAGGCCGGGCAAGAGGTCTCTGCGCGCATGGAGGGACGCATTGTTGTGAAATAAAACTATACAAGATAGAATCCGATGAAGAAAAGATTGCTTTTATGGGGGCTGGCCTTGGCTTGCATGGGGCCCTTGGCTGCCCAGCAGACACGTGAATTGAATATCCTGCAGACCAGTGATACGCACAGCCGCATAGAGCCCGTCAGCCCGAAGGCTGCCAATGCGGATGCCGGCATGGGAGGAGCGGCACGGCGCGCGGCGCTGGTGGCCCAATATCGCGCGGCGCATCCGGATGTGCTGCTGTTCGACTGCGGAGACATTTCGCAGGGTACACCTTATTATAACTTGTTCAAGGGCGAGTTGGAAATCAAGATGATGAACTTGATGAAATATGACGCCATGGCGATTGGTAACCATGAGTTCGATTTCGGGATGGAAAACATGGCACGTCTGTTCCGCCTGGCCGACTTCCCGGTGGTGTGCGCCAATTATGACGTCACGGGCACTGTGCTCGAGGGCCTGGTGAAGCCTTACATCGTGTTGGAACGCGAAGGCGTGCGGATTGGCGTCTTCGGCCTGTCGCCCCAACTGGAGGGCCTGGTGCAGGCGGCCAGTTGCCAAGGCGTGGTCTACAAGGAGCCTATAGGTGTGGCCCGCGAGATGGTGAAAACCTTGCGTGAAGACGAGCATTGCGATGTGGTTATCTGCCTCTCGCACTTGGGCATGCTGGGGGAGAAGTCCGAGATTCCGGGCGACGAGAGGCTGGTGGCCGGTACCAGTGGCATCGACCTGGTGCTGGGCGGCCATTCGCATACGTTCATGGAACATCCGGCCTTGCTGAAGAATGCCGAAGGACGTGATGTCCCGGTAATGCACTCGGGAAGGAATGGCGTCTTTGTGGGTGAGTTGAAACTGGAGTTGGAGCAGAAGTGAGAAAAAAGATGTGGAACGTCGTCGTGCAGAGAGGCTTGGGGCTGGGGGGATGCCTGCTGGTGCTGTTGTCGCTCGTGGTTGTCCGTTTGGAGGCTAAAGATACCTGTCTGTTGCTGGCTTCGCCCGACCCGGCTTGCAACCGGTGGGTAGATTCTGTCATGGCGCGGATGAGCGTGGAAGAGAAGGTGGGACAGTTGCTGATGGCCACTGTCCCGGCTAAAGACAATAAAGAGGCCCGGAAGCGGATGCGCGACTTGGTGAAGAAGCAGAAAATAGGCGGATTGTTGTTTGCGGAAGGAACGGCCGAAGAACAGGCCGCGCTGACCAATCTGGCGCAAAAGGTTGCCGATGTCCCTCTTCTGGTCGCCTTCGACGGGGAGTGGGGATTGGCTATGCGCCTGGATGGCATGCCCGATTTCCCGCGTAATGCAGCCTTGGGGTGCATGGCCGATAATGAACTGATAGAAGCCTATGGGCGGGAAGTGGCGAGGGAGTTGCGCCTGTTGGGAGTACACGTCAACTTTGCGCCGGTGGCCGATGTCCATACCAATCCGTTGAATCCGGTCATTCATGTCCGTTCGTTTGGCGGGAATCCGGTGCGGGTGGCAGAGAAGGTGGTGGCCTATGGCCGTGGTTTGGAAAGCGGCGGCGTGTTGGCCGTCGTGAAGCATTTTCCCGGACATGGAGACACCGACAGGGATTCGCACAAAGCCTTGCCGGTGTTGAGGCATGGCCCGGAACGCTTGGACAGCGTAGAACTCTTGCCTTTCCGCGAGGCTGTGAGAGCCGGATTGGGGGGCGTCATGGTGGGACATCTACAGGTGCCTGCCTGGGAGGCCGACAGCTTGCTCCCCGCGTCTTTGTCGCGCAAGGTTGTTACGGAGGTGCTGAGAGAGAAGATGGGCTTTCGGGGCTTGGTGTTTACGGATGCGCTGGATATGCGGGGAGTGACCGGAGTGACGGATTATCGGGTGAGAGCCTTGAAGGCTGGAAACGATGTCCTGCTGGTGCAGTATTCGGTGGAGGAGGCTTTGGCCGAACTGATGGGGGCATTGAATCGGGGGGAACTGACCCGGGAAGAAGTGGATGCCCACTGCCGCAACGTGCTGGCCTGCAAGTATCGGTTGGGATTGCATTCTAAGCCTGCCAAACTGCGTGTGGACGACCTTGAACATCAGATTTGTTCGGATGAAGCTTGGGATTTGGCCGCCCGCTTGCGCAAGGAGTCTGTGACGGTGTTGAACAATCATTTCGGCATGTTGCCCTTGGCCCCTGTTGCCGACGGGCAACGTGTGGCTGTGCTGAGTATGGGTGGCTCGGTGGCCGATTCGGCTTTTGTGGCTGCCATGGCCGGGCGAGGCGTGGATGGTTTGCGTCTGCCGTGGAATGCTTCCGAAGCAGAAAAAGACTCGGTCCGCAGGCAGTTGGCTGCCTACGACCGGGTGGTGGTCAGCATAGCCGGCGCCCATTATGTCAGCGAGGCCGATGTGGATTTTCTGGAGGGGCTGAACCTGCGGGCGCCGTTGGCTTACGTGTTTTTCACTCCCTATCGCCTGTTGCCTCTTCTGACGCCTGCCTTGGCCAAGGCGAATGCGGTGGTGCTGGCCCATTCGGCGGAGAGCGATTTGCAACGTCATGTGGCAAGCGTGCTCTTTGCCGAGGAGGGGGCCGACGGGAGGCTTGCCATGCGTGTGGGGCGTTTGTTCCCGGCTGGTGTCGGATGCGACATAGCGCCCGGCATGAAACCGTCAGGCAAGATGCCCGACGATTACGGCATGAAATCGTATGTGTTGCAGGGTATCGACCGGATTGCGCAAAAGGGCGTGGATGCCGGGGCTTATCCCGGTTGCCGGATATTGATATGGAAAGACGGGAAGCCGGTGTATGACAAAGGTTTTGGCACTCATTCGCGGGTGGACACGACGGCTGTTCGTGCTACGGATTTGTTTGACTTGGGGACATTGACCCAGACCACTGCCACCCTGCTGGCCGTCATGAAACTGTATGACGAAGGGCGGCTAAAACTGGAAGACAAAGTTGCGTCTTACCTGCCTTTTTTGCAAGGGACGGACAAGCGTGACATCACCATCCGGCAACTCCTGCTGCATGAGTCGGGCTTGCCTCCTTATATCCGTTTTTACCTGGAAGCCATCGACCCGCATTCGGTGCATGGTCCCTATGCGCAAAGTTGGAAAGACCCGTGGCACCAGACCCGGGTGAGCGAGCATAGCTATTATTGTTCTGATTTTAAGTTTAAAAAAGGACTGATGTCTGCCGGACGGAGCGATGTGTATGCCTTGCACGTGGCCGACGGGATGTGGCTGAACAAAGACTTTAAAGACGTTGTCTTGCGGGGAATAGCCCGCTGCAAACAGGAGCGGCAACGGTATGTGGAGAGCGAACTAGGCTTTATTCTTTTGCAGCAAGTGGTGGAGCGCATCACGCAGTTGCCGCTGGATACGTATGTGGAAAAAGTATTTTATGAGCCTATGGGGCTGCAGCGCACGCTGTTCTGTCCGTTACGGAAATTTGCCAAGACCGACATCATGCCTACGGCTTCCAATGACTTCTTAAGGCGGCAGGATATTTGCGGCTATGTGCACGACGAGACGGCGGCTTTTCTGGGCGGGGTGGCCGGACATGCAGGACTCTTCTCCACGGCTTCCGAGGTGGCGGCCATTTGTCAGATGTTGTTGGATGGGGGCACTTGGAAGGGAAAACGTCTTCTCGGCGAGGCCACTTGCCGGCTGTTTACGACGGAGAAATCTCTGGTCAGCCGTCGTGGCCTGGGGGTTGACAGACCCGATATTTCCAACGTGAAGCGTAGTCCGTGTGCGCCTTCTGCCCCTGCGTCAGTATATGGGCATGTTGGCTTTACGGGCACTTGTGCCTGGGTGGAGCCGGAGAGCCGCACGGTGTATGTGTTCTTGAGCAACCGGATGTGTCCGGACGTTTGGAATACCCGGTTGGGCGATATGGATATCGTGACCGATATTCAGGAACTGATTTTTAACAGTTTAGAGACGGAGGAGAAGCAATGATGCGACAAGTCGTGGGACGTTTTCTGTGTATGCTGTTACTGGCGTGTGCCGCCGGTAGTTGGCAAGGGAGGGCGCAGTGCCGTTTCTTGCCTATTGATTCTTTGCCGTTGCCTTGGAAGCAACCTGCTTTGACCTATCCCCTGCAAGGCAATCTGGCGTGCAGGCAGTGGGTAGATTCCGTGATGGGACGCATGAGCCTGAAAGAACGCATCGGTCAGTTGTTCGTCTATACAATAGCTCCCCAGACCCATGCGGCCAACAAGGCGCTTCTTCGCCGGGTGGTGCGTGAGTATAAGGTGGGCGGCTTGCTCTTTTCGGGCGGGCAGACGGCCGACCAGGTGACACTGACCAATGAGGCCCAGGGGATGGCGGAAGTGCCATTGCTCATCACATTCGACGGTGAGTGGGGGCTGGCCATGCGCTTGAAGGGGACTCTTTCTTTCCCGCGCAACATAGTGTTGGGGTGCATTACGCACGACAGCCTGCTGTATGAATATGGGCGGGAAGTGGCCCGGCAGTGTCGTGAGATAGGCGTGCAGGTCAACTTTGCCCCTGTGGCCGACGTGAATATCAATCCGGAGAATCCCGTCATCAATACCCGTTCGTTCGGTGAGAATCCGTTGGAAGTAGCCCGTAAGGTGGTGGCTTATAGCCGTGGACTGGAAGCGGGGAGGGTGTTGTCTGTCAGTAAGCATTTCCCCGGGCATGGCGACACGAACGTAGACTCTCACAAAGCCTTGCCGCGCCTGGACTTTACGAGGGAACGCCTGGACAGCGTCGAGCTGGTGCCTTTCCGCCGGGCTATCCGTGCCGGGTTGGGAGGCATCATGGTGGGACATCTGGAGGTGCCGGTCTTGGAGCCGCAACCCGGGGTTCCTGCTTCGCTCTCTAAGAAGGTGGTGACCGACCTGCTGGCGGATGAGTTGGGCTTTCGGGGCATGACGTTTACCGATGCTTTGGCCATGCGGGGCGTGAGCGGTCAGCAAGGCTCTGTCTGCCTGAAGGCCTTGCAGGCAGGGCATGATATGTTGCTGGTGCCCCGCAGCCTTTCGGGAGAGCTGGATGCCGTGTGGGCCGCCGTGCGTCGGGGCGACTTGCCGGAAGAGGAAATCAACAGGCGATGCCGTAAGGTGTTGACCTTTAAATATGCTTTGGGACTGACTCATAAGCCTCATGTCCGGCTGTCCGGACTGGAGCAACGGCTGAACACGCCTCATGCACGCGATTTGCTGCGTCAGCTCAAGTGGTCGGCCATCACCGTGGCGGGGCAGGGACGGCGGTTGCTGCCTCTTGGTGATACGTCCGGTGAGGTGGCGGTGCTGCATGTGGGGCTTCCGTCCAAGGTGCAGCCGTTTTTGGATGAATTGTCGCGCACGGTGAGTCCGGTGTCTGTCCAGTTGCCTGCCCAACTGTCGGAGGCAGCGGGGCTGGCCTTGCAGAAAAGGCTGGCTGGCTACGGTCGGTTGGTGGTGTGCGTCACCGACCGTAAGTTGAGTGCTTACCGTGCTTTCTTTACCCGCTATTTGCCCGATGTGCCGGTGGTGTACGTCCTGTTTATATCGGGGCAGCAAGTACCCCGCCGGTTGGGGCCTGCGCCGGATGTGTTGGTGCTGGCCCACGAGGCTGGCGAGGAGGTGCAGCGCAGGGCGGCTGCCATCCTGACGGGAAAGGCGGGGGCCGACGGACGGCTGTCTGCTGCGGTGGGCGACTGGTTTCCCGCAGGGGCAGGCTTTACGCTCGAGGCACCCGTTGGGCCTTATCGTTCCTTGGAGGAGAACGGAGTGGATGCTTCTCGCCTGGCTGCCATTGATGAGATTGCCGAAGAAGGCATTCGGCAGGGGGCTTATCCGGGCTGCCAGGTGGCGGTGCTGAAAGACGGGCAGGAGATTTACTGCAAGGCTTTCGGCACGCATCGGGGGACGGGGGCGCAGGATGCCCGTGTGTCGGTGACCGATGTGTACGACATCGCTTCCCTCACCAAGACCAGCGCTACCTTGTTGGCTGTGATGAAGCTCTATGACAAGGGGCGCCTCAGTCTTACCGACCGTGTGTCGGACTACCTGCCCTTTCTGATGGACACGGACAAGAGGGACATAACCGTCCGGCAGTTGCTCTTGCACGAGTCTGGCCTGCCTTCCACCCTTCTTTTTTATCGGGAAGCGATAGACGCAGACAGCTATGAAGGGGCTTTGTTCCGCGGGCGTCAGGATGCGTCGCACACGGCGCGTATCGGCAGCCGCACGTGGGCCAACCCGGATTTCCTTTACCGGGCAGGGATGACTTCCCCCGTGCAGACCGATTCGTGCACCTGGCAGTTGGCCGACAGCTTGTGGCTGAATCCTGCCTTTAAGCAAGTGTATCTGCAGCAGATTGCCGAGGCTCCTTTGCTGAGCCGGCGTTATCGTTACAGTTGCGTGGGCTTCATTCTCTTGCAGCAACTGGTCGAGGCTCGGGCCGGCATGCCCATGGATGAATTTCTGGACCGGGAGTTCTATCGTCCCATGGGGTTGACGCATACTTGTTTCCGCCCGCTTCAACGGCTGCCGCGCCGCGTGGTTGTCCCCTCTTCCGTCGACCCATTCTTGCGGAAAGACACGTTGCAGGGCTTTGTCCATGACGAGTCGGCTGCCTTTCAGGGCGGCGTGTCGGGCAACGCAGGACTTTTTTCCAACGCCCGCGAGCAGGCTTTGCTCTATCAGATGCTGCTGAATGGCGGAGAACTGAACGGGCGCCGCTACCTCAGCGAGGAGACTTGCCGGGTGTTTACGACTACTGGCTCACGCATCAGCCGCCGGGGCCTGGGTTTCGACAAGCCCGACAAACGTCGTCCGCAGCGCAGCCCGTGTTGCGAGGAAGCTCCGGCTTCCGTCTACGGGCATACGGGCTTTACGGGGACTTGCGCCTGGGTAGACCCGGACAATCGCCTGGTCTACGTCTTCCTCTCTAACCGCATCTTTCCCCAAGTGTGGAACAACAAACTCTCCCGCTTGGACATCCGCACCCGCATTCAGCAAGCCGTTTACAAAGCATTGAGATAAGCGTTTCGTCTTCCGCTCAGAAGGCGATGCCCACGCGCAGGCCGACGTTGTTCATGCCCTGGATGTCGTACGTCAGCACGTGGCCGCGGTTGGTGCCGTAGTCATAATAGGCCGCGATGTGCAGTCCCGGTCCGTATGCCCAGGGGTAGATGCTGAGGCCGACTTCGGGAGACACGTAGAAGCCCCATGTCTTGTCCCGACTCTCGAAGAGGTTGAAATCGGATGTCAGTTTGGCGTATTGCGCGCCCACCTTGCAGGCCACGTAGGGCTGGAGGCAGCCGCCTCGGTTCCAGGCGTAGCGTCCCGCCATGCCGAAGGGCAGGCGGAAGGCGGTGTGCTGCTGGTCGGTGGTCAGGCTTCCCGTCGGGCTCAGCGACAAGGGGGCGCGGGGGATGTAGTCGTGGTTGCTGTGCCAGTTCATGAAGAGACCCAGCCCCCAATGATTGTTCAGGTAATACCCGCCTTCCAGGTTGGCGCCCCAGCCGCTGGAATGGCCGGCAAAGCTCCGGCCCGTCGGGAAGTTGTATTGCCAGTCCGCGTGGGCATAGCCGTTGTTGCTCATTTGGGCCCGTGCGGGAAGAGACAGGGCCAGCAGACAGGCCGCTGCCAGGCAGGCGGCCGTCCATAGATTCTTTCTTGTTTCCATACGCAATGTTTTTGTTTTAGGTTTAGGAAATAGAGATTACTGCGGGGTGGCGGTCAGGTAGTCGGACTGGGCAAAGGCCTGCTCTACGCCGTCTATGGCCAGGCGGGTGTCCACGTAGCTGCTTCCGCTCAAGCCTCCTGTCAGGCAGGCGTTCCACACGACGGGCAACTGCTGCCCTTCGCCTTGCGGAGCCGTCAGGTTCAGCAGTTCGGCCAGGAAGGTGCCGGTGTTGTAGGCGTAGTGGACGACAAACGGGTAATACCATCCGCCCCAGTTGCCCCAGTAGCCCAGGCTCCAATACCACGGATAGTCCCATCCCCATCCCGGCCAGCCGCCCACGGCGGTGAAGTGATAGCTGCTTTCCACGTAGCTGACCTGCAGCCCCAGGTCGGCTTCGGCGCGGCGGGTCGTGCGCGTGAAGCCGCGGCTTTCCATGTGCTCGGCCCATGCTTGCAGGATGTCGGCCGCCTGCTTGCCGGTGGCGTAGGACGGTTGGGCCGAGTCGCCGATGAGCAGGATGCTGTCCGGCAGGTAATAGCTGGTCAGGCGGGAGAAGTCGGCTTCGGGGTCGTGGTTCGTGTAGACCACGTAGCGGCCGTCCAGTTCGCTCAAGTCTGCTTGTTTTTCGCACGCGGTCAGCGACAAGACCGCCACGAAGGGGAGAATCAGTTTTTTCATACGTTTCATCTGTTTAGGTTATTCTATGCGTGAAAGAGTACACAAATAACGTACCGCATGCACGGCGTGTTCGCTAATGTGTGTTAATGGTGGACGGTAGGGGTTCTGGCCGGCAGGTGTGGCGGCTTTCCTCGTCTTCTCCGCCGCAAAAATGGGGAATCCGCCGGGAAAAACTGCCAAGGTGCTAAGAAAAGCTGTAAATTTAGGCTGGATTTACATAAATTCAGCCTGGATTTACATAAATCTAACCTGGATTTACATAAATCCAGCCTGAATTTATAGTTTTCTCCGCGGATAGGCAACTTTTTCCCTGCGGATAGATGACTTTTTGACGCGGACGGTGAGCTTTTCCGATGCCTGCCCGCGGAAGGTGGGAGCGTTGAGACGGCAAAAGCCCCCGCAACAGCCGTGAGGGACTGTTGCGGGGGCTCCGGAGAAGGGGTTCAGGCTGGGCCTTGCCGATGCGGCGACCGGCAGGGTGGGCCTGGGGGATGGTCATTCCAGCGTGATGCGTGCCGTCCAGCCGCCGCCGGGGGCCAGGTGCACGGTCAGTTTGTCGGCGGATGTCAGTCGGCGCGTCTCCTTGCGGTAGTCTGTGGCTTCGCGGTCGGCGTTGATTCCGTCGCTGAAGATGACGGCCTGATGGCTGCCTTGGGGCAAGAATGACAGGTCGACGGTGAGGTCGCGCGCTGTCCAGTCAGTCATGGCGGCCACGTACCAGGTGTTGCCTTTGCGGCGGGCCAGCAGGATGTATTCGCCCACTTTGCCGTCCAAGGCCACTGTCTCGTCGAATACGGTGGGGACGGAGGCGATGAAGTCGGTGCATTCCTGTTCCTTCATGTACGCCGAGGGAGAGTCGGCCAGCATCTGCAGCGGGGCTTCAAAGAGGGTGTACATGGCCATCTGATGCACGCGGGTGCCCTGGCTCATGGGATGGTCGTTGTTGGTGCGGAAGTCGGCGCGGGTGGCATTCTTCAGGGCGCCGGGCGTGTAGTCCAGGGGGCCGACCAGCTGGCGCAGGTAGGGGATGGTCACGTCATAGCGGGGGAAGTTGTGCAAGGGGCCGTTGGGCGTGATGGGTTCCCACTTGGCATTCTCCAGGCCTTTGACGCCTTCGTAGTTCACGATGTTGGGGTAAGCGCGCTGCAGGCCGAAGGGCTTCAGTCCGTGCAGGTCCAGCAGCAGGTGGTGGCGGGCGGCGCAGGCGGCCATCTCCTCCACGGCGCGGACAACGGGCTGGTCGTCGCGGTCGAAGAAGTCAATCTTGAAGCCTTTGATGCCCATCCGGGAGTAGTGCGCGAAGCTGTTCTCCATGTCTTTGGCCGCGTTGCGCCAGGACGACCACAGGATGATGCCCACCCCTTTCTGCCGGCCGTAGGCAATCAGTTCTTCCAGGTCGATGTCCGGATTCAGGTCTTCGGTCAGCGATTCCAGTCCGCTCCAGCCGTCGTCGATGATGATGTACTCCAGTTTGTTGGCGGCGGCGAAGTCGATGAAGGCCTTGTAGGTGGGTGTGTTCATGCCGGCCTTGAAGTCCACTCCGGTCAGGTTGCACGTGTTCCACCAGTCCCAGGCCACCTTGCCCGGACGTATCCACGAGGTATCCTCGATGCGGCAGGGCGGCGCCAGGCGTTGGGCCATGTCGTTGTCGGCCAGTTGCGTGTCGCGGGTGGTCACCAGCACGACGCGCCAGGGCAGGGCACGCGGACCGTCTATGCGGGCGATGTAGTCTGCCCTCCGGCTGGGGATGAGGTTCAGCCGGTTGTGTCCGCCGATGAATGTCTCCGTGGGCACCGGTGCGAAGGCCGCCTGCAGGCTGTGGCTGTCTGGCCGGTGGTTCTGCAGCAGGAACATGCCCGGATAGTCCAGCAGCCCGCCTTCCATGACGACCGCCTTCTTGCCCTGTCCCAAGTCTATCATCAGGGGCGTGATGGCCAGCGAGTCGGGAGCCATCTGCGAGAGGCGTATTTCGTCGTAGTAGGACTCGAAGGAGTAGCAGTAGCGTTCGCCGCTGCGGTTGTCGTTCACGTAGGGGATGAAGGCCGGATAGTCTTGCGCAAAGTTAAAATCGGCGGTCTCTTGCTCCACCAGGAAGGGGCGTCGCAAGTCCGACACCAGGCGATAGGCTGCCCCGTCGTCGTAGGCGCGGAACTGTATGCTGTATCCGCCCCGGCATTTCAGGGTCAGTTCGTTGTAGGCATCCCGCACCTCGGCTTTCTTGTAGAAGGGGGTGGGAAAGGATGTGTCCACCGAACGGCGTGAAACCCGGCTGACGCGCACGTCTTGGCCGAAGCTGACGGCCTTGCGGGGCGAACGTTCGTCGCGTCCTTGCAGGCCGATGGCCGAGGGTTGCAGGATGTCCGTGCCGTCGTGGCTGACGGCCCATTGCAGTTGGTTGTCCGCATAGACGGAGATGTGCAGTTTGCCGTCGGGCGAGGACAGTTGATAATCTTGTGCCAATGCCGGGGCCGCGCTCAGTGCGATGAGGGTGCACAAGCCAGCCAGGCAGCGGGTCATGTTGTAATGTCTGTTCATAGGATGAAATGGTATTGGTTGGTTGATTCGTTTTTGGGGGAGGGCGTGAAGGAGTGCACTTAACTTCTAATCCTTTTAATTCCTGTTATCTTCAATCTCCTTCAGCTCTTCGTCCGTGAAGCGGGTGTTGTCCAAGGCATGCAGGTTGTCGGCCAGTTGCTCCACGCTGCTGGATCCCACGATGACGGATGTCACCTGCTCGTTTCTCAGCAGCCAGGCCAGCGACATCTCCGCCAGGCTCTGTCCGCGCTTTTGTGCCAGTGCGTTCAGCCGCTTCAGGCGGGCCAGCAGGTCGGGCGTCAGCACGCTCTGTTGCAGCGAGCCTCCCTGTGCCATGCGCGAGTCGGCAGGGATGCCCTCCAGGTAACGGTTGGTCAGCAAGCCCTGTGCCAGGGGCGAGAAAGCGATGAAGCCGGTGCCGTTCTTCTGCGCCTGCTTGAGGATGCCCTCGTCTTCGGGTTCGCGGTTCAGGATGTTGTAGCGTCCCTGGTAGAGCAGGCAGTGCACGTCGCGCTCCTCCAGATAGCGGTAGGCCGTGCGGGCAGTCTCTTTGGGATATTTGGAGATGCCCACGTAGAGCGCCTTGCCCTGCCTCACGATGTCCACCAGCGTCTGCAGGGTTTCTTCCAGCGGCGTATTGGGGTCGTAGCGGTGGGAATAGAAGATGTCCACGTAGTCCAATCCCATGCGTTGCAGGCTTTGGTCGAGGCTGGCCATGAGATACTTGCGCGAGCCCCATTCGCCGTAGGGGCCGGGCCACATGTCGTGTCCTGCCTTGGTGGAGATGAACAGTTCGTCCCGATAGGGGCGCAGGGATTTGCGCATGATTTGCCCGAAGGTCTCCTCGGCCGAGCCATACGAAGGGCCGTAGTTGTTGGCCAGGTCGAAGTGCGTGATGCCGTGGTCGAAAGCATAGTGTACGATGGCCTGCGAGCGTGCCAAGGGGCAGGTGTCGCCGAAGTTGTGCCACAGACCCAGGGAGATTCCGGGCAACAAGATGCCGCTCCGGCCGCAACGGCGGTAGCTCATGCCGTTGTCATAGCGGTCGGCGGCGGGGGAATAGATAGGGGGTATCATGGTAATTATAAATAGGAATTTATTTCAGCGATTATGGTTTAGTGATTAGTACATGGCTATCGAACGCCTTGCTAATCACTAAACCGTTAATCACTAAACGCTATTACATGTTTGTTCCCATCACGACCTCCACCACGTGCTGTCCGGGCGTGTGCGGAACGATGTTGCCGTCCACCGGCTGTCCGTCCACCGTCAGGTTCTTCACGCCCCGGCATACGCCCGCAGGGTTGCTGATGCGGATGTCGTATTCAGCCCCGCGGAACTTGCGGCGGATGCGGTAGCCCTTCCATTCGGCGGGGATGCAGGGAGCTATCTCCAGTCCTTGGTAGGTAGGCCGGATGCCCAGGATGAACTGCGTGATGGCATACCAGTTCCAGGCCGCCGTGCCGGTCAGCCAGCTGTTTTTGCCTTCGCCGGGCCGGGCTGCATCCTTGCCGGCCACCATCTGCGCGTAGACGTAGGGTTCCACCTTGTGCAGCGTGTTGTGTGCCTCTTCCACATAAGCGGGGCATATCTTGCGGTAGTATTCCCAGGCGCGGTCTCCGCGGCCCAGCACCGTCTCGCCGATGATAACCCACGGATTGTTGTGGCAGAAGATGCCCGCGTTCTCCTTGTATCCGGCGGGATAAGTGGAGATTTCGCCGTATTCCACGACGTAGCGCGTGAAAGCGGGGTTGTTCAGCACAATGCCGTGTTCGCAGTCCAGGCGCTCCTTCACCGAGTCCAATGCCCGTTGCACCATGCCCTCCTGCAGTCCGATGCCGGCCATGCTGCACCAGCCCTGCGACTCGATAAATATCTGTCCCTCGCGGTTCTCCTTCGACCCTACCTTGTGGCCGAAGAAGTCGTAGGCGCGCAGGTACCAGTCTCCGTCCCAGCCGTATTGCTTCACGGCCTCCACCATGTCGTCCACGCAGGCCTGGGCGCGGTCGGCCTCTTCCGTCTTGCCCAATGCGCGGCACAGTTCCACGTAGTCGCGTCCGCACACCACAAACAGTCCGGCTATCATCAGCGATTCCGCCTGCGAGCCCTCGGTCTTGTTCTCCGTGGTCTGGAACGACTCGTTCGGATCCCACGAGAAGCAGTTCAGGTTGAGGCAGTCGTTCCAGTCCGCCCGTCCGATGAGGGGGAGGCGGTGCGGGCCCAGGTTCTCTACCACGTGGTTGAAGGATACGCGCAGGTGCTCGAAGAGCGACACTTCCGAGCCCTCTTGGTTGTCATAAGGCACAGGCTCGTCCAGGATGCCCAGGTCGCCGGTCTCCTTGATGTAGGCCACCGTGCCGAAGATGAGCCACATGGGGTCGTCGTTGAATCCGCCGCCGATGTCGTTGTTGCCCCGCTTGGTCAGCGGCTGATACTGATGGTAGCACCCCCCGTCGGGAAACTGTGTGGAGGCAATGTCGATGATGCGTTGGCGGGCACGTCCGGGAATCTGGTGCACGAAGCCCACGAGGTCCTGGTTGCTGTCGCGGAAGCCCATGCCGCGTCCGATGCCGCTCTCGAAGAACGAGGCCGAGCGCGACATGTTGAACGTCACCATGCACTGGTATTGGTTCCAGATGTTCACCATGCGGTCCAGCTTCTCGTCGCCGCTCTGCAGCACGTAGCTGTCCAGCAACTCGTCCCAATACGCCTTCAGCTTGTCAAAGGCGGCATCCACCTTCTCCGTCGTGTCCAGGGCGGCGAGGGTGGCCCGGGCCCGTGTCTTGTTCACCAAGGGGCAGCTGGGGGTGCTCTGCAGGATGCGGTCGGCGTCTGCCGGGTTCTCGTCGAACTTTTCGTCCTGCGCGTTCTCCACATAGCCCAATACGAAAATCAGGTCGCGGCTCTCGCCCGGTGCCAGCTCCACCTCCAGGTAATGCGAGGCAATGGGGCTCCAGCCGTGGGCAATGCTGTTCGTGGGCCGTCCGGCCAGTACGTTTTGCGGGTCGGCAAAGTCATTATACAGCCCGATGAACGACTCGCGGTCGGTGTCGAACCCCTGGATGGGCGCGTTGACGCCGTAGTAGGCATAGTGGTTGCGGCGTTCCTTGTATTCCGTCTTGTGGTAGATGACAGATCCGTCCACCTCCACCTCTCCGGTCGAGAAGTTGCGCTGGAAGTTCTCCATATCCGTGGCGGCGTTCCACAGGCACCATTCGGCCAGCGAGAACACCTTCAGCCTCTTCACCTCCCCGCTATGGTTGCGCAGCGTCATTTTCTGCACCTCGGCCCACGTCTGCAGGGGCACGAAAAACAGCACGCTGGCCTCCACCCCGTCCTTGCTGCCGGTGATGCGGGTATAGCTCATGCCGTGGCGGCATTCGTAGCTGTCCAGCGGCGTTTTGCAGGGCTTCCATCCCGGCGACCATACCGTATCCCCGTCCTTGATGTAGAAGTAGCGCCCCCCGTTGTCCATGGGCACGCCGTTGTAGCGGTAGCGGGTGATGCGGCGGAACTTGGCGTCCTTGTAGAAGCTGTAGCCTCCTGCCGTGTTCGATATGAGAGAAAAGAAATCTTCGTTGCCCAGGTAGTTTATCCATGGCCAAGGTGTCTGAGGGTCGGTAATGACGTATTCGCGGTGTGCGTCGTCAAAGTGCCCGTACTTTTTTTCTTGCATAGTTCTGTTTTTATGGATTAAGTGATTAATCATATTTAGTCTATACTATTTCGGGAGTCAGAAGGAGTTAGAAGGAGTGATCGCTTCGCTCCAGGAGTTATAAGCCAATATCTTTTTGTATATCGCCGGGGCAACTATCGGCCTATGACTCCTTCTAACTACTTGTAACTTCCTCTCGCTACTAAAGATAGTATCAATTCATTCTGTGCATCTACTTATTAATAGTAAAGAACGCTTCAAAAATAGGAACTTTTTGCAGAACCTGTGCAATGAACGCCTCCCTTTTTCGCCCGTTTCCTGTCGGAAGTACAGTTTAGTACGCGGTTTTGATAAAATAGTATTATCCTATCTTCCGTCGGAAGCCTATCTTTGCTTGCCGGTTGGGAGGATGGAAGCGCGAAGCGGCTTGCCTCTGTCCCCTGGCTATACCTGGAAAACCAACAACCCATATAGATATGAACAGACACTGGATTCTTACTGCGGTGCTGCTGGCGGGGCTTTCTCTGCCTCTGTCGGCACAGTCGCAGCGCGAGCGCATCCTCTTCGACGAGGACTGGCAGTTCGCTTTAGGCAATGCTTCCTCTCCGGAGAAAGACTACGGATGCGGAACCGAGTATTTCAACTACCTTACCAAGGCGGCGTCCATCCACAACGCAGGCCCCTATGCCGACAAGTTCGACGCTTCGTCGTGGCAACAGGTCGACCTGCCCCACGACTGGGTGGTCGACCTCCCTTTTGCGCCCGAAGCCAGCCACAGCCATGGCTACAAAACGGTGGGCTATAAATATCCGGCGACCAGCGTAGGGTGGTATCGCAAAACCTTCACCGTGCCGCAGGAAGACCAGGGCAAGCACATCTGGCTGCAATTCGACGGCATTTTCCGCGACGCCCGCGTCTGGGTCAACGGCTTCTACCTGGGTCATGAGCCCAGCGGTTATGCCACGCAGGTGTACGACATCTCCGAATACCTGAACTACGGTGCCGAAAACCTGGTGTGCGTCCGGGCCGACGCCACGCTGGAAGAAGGCTGGTTCTACGAGGGCGCCGGCATCTACCGCCACGTCTGGCTCAACAAGTCCGCCCAGATGCACGTGGCTCCTTTCGGCACCTTCATCCACGCCGATTTCCCCGACACAAACACCTTCGATACCGCCGTGCTCACCATCGAGACCACGGTGAAGAACGACGGCCTGGCCCCTGCCGGCTATTACCTGAAGCACACCCTGCGGGACAAGGACGGCCACGAAGTAGGGACGGTGGTCAGCGACTCGGCCGTTACTGCCCTGCCCGCCAAGCAGGAAAGCACCACCGCCCTGCAGCTGACGGTGGAGCAGCCGCGCCTCTGGTCTACGGACTCCCCCTATATGTATAAGGTATATACCGATGTCGTGCAGGACGGCCGCGTGGTCGATACCTACGTCACCCCCATCGGCATCCGCCACATCGCTTTCGATGCAGACCGCGGGTTCTTCCTCAATGGCAAGCCTGTGAAGTTGAAGGGCGTCAACATGCACCAGGACCACCCCGGCGTGGGCAGCGGCATCCCCGACGCCCTGCAGGCCTATCGCCTGAAACAGCTGAAGAAGTTCGGCTGCAACGCCTATCGCTCTTCCCACAACCCCATGACGCCGGAGATGCTCACGGCCTGCGATACCCTGGGCTTCCTGGTCATCGAGGAGAACCGTCTGACGGGCATCAACCGCGAACACATCGACCTCTTGCAGCGCATGATTCGCCGCGACCGCAACCATCCCTCCGTCATCCTCTGGAGCGTGGGCAACGAAGAGTGGGGCATCGAGTGGAAAGAGTTTGGCACCCGCATCGCCGCCTCCATGCGCGAGTATTGCCACCGCATGGACCCCACCCGTCCCATGACCGTGGCCAGCAGCAGCGGCCCCACCATCCTGGTGCCTGCCGACGTGGCTGGCTACAACTACATCTTGCAGAACCCCGTGGAACAGCACCGCAAGGACTATCCGCAGCGCAAGGCTCTGGGCTCGGAGGAGACCACCGGCTGCGGCACGCGCGGCATCTATTTTGACGAGCCGGGCACTGGCCGCATGGTGGCCCATAACCGCAAGCCCAACGGCCCGGACAGCCTGCTGAACTGCATCGAGCGCGGCTGGAAATTCTATGCCGAACGCCCCTACCTGGCCGGACTGTTCTATTGGACGGGATTCGACTATCGCGGCGAGCCCAACCCCATGAAGTTCCCCGCCACCGGCTCTCAATTCGGCATCCTGGACTACTGCGGTTTCCCCAAGGACGAGGCCTACTACCTGAAAGCCTGGTGGACGGACGAGCCCGTGCTGCACATCCTGCCGCACTGGAACCTGGACGGGCACGAGGGCGACAGCATCGACGTCTGGGTCTATAGCAACTGCGACGAGGTGCAACTCACCGTCAACGGCAAGAACCTGGGGCGCCAGGCTATGCCTAAGAACGGCCACTTGTCCTGGCGTGCCGTCTACCGGCCCGGCAGCGTCCGTGCCGTGGGCTACAAGGATGGCAAGCGCGTGATGACCGAAACCGTGGAGACCACCGGCGCGCCTGCCCGCATCGTCCTTTCTGCCGACCGCCCCGTCATCCAGGCCGACGGACGCGACGTGGCTGTCTGCCGCGTGGAGTTGCAGGACAAGAAGAAACGCTTCGTGCCCACCGCCTGCGACGAACTGACCTTCTGCGTCAGCGGCCCCGTGCGCATCCTGGGCGTGGGCAACGGCGACCCTGCCTATCGCGATGCCGAACGTCCAGCCGACCCCGATGCCCGCACCTACCGCGTGAAGGCTTTCAACGGCCTGGCCCAGATACTGCTGCAAAGCACGGACGAGGCTGGCGAAGCCACGCTCACGGTGCGTTCGGGACAGCTGCCGGTGGCCACCTGCGTCATACAGACCCGCCGCTGACCCTTCTTATCTGATAGTGTGTCGAAATGCAGTATGATTATTATTTTGTCCTGTCAAGGGCGTGTCGAAATAGGGGGGAGCTATTCATTTCGAGGGTGTGTCAACATAGACGTTGGTATCCATTTCCCCTCCTCCTGGGAGGAGGGGTGCCCAACGGGCGGGGTGGTAGGTAAGAAATAAAAACTTATATATAAGCTGACTATACTTCGCTACCACCTCCCCCCTCGGGTACTCCTCCTCCCCGGAGGAGGAGAATTTAGAGCCTGTTTAAATTTTGCTCAGTACTGTTTTGAGATGTTTTTCCGAGAATATTTTCCCGTTGTCATGAGGAGCGTAGCGGGCTACGTGACGAAAGGGAACGGGAAAAGAGGCCGGAAAAAGGCTCAAAACAGACTGAATAAAAATGTTAAAAAGGAAAATTTAAACAGGCTCTTAGATAGTTACCCCCTGTTCCGACACGCCTTCCCGGCATGTTTGTCCGCATTTATTTGTGATTTTCTCCTGCGCATGGCAGGGGGAGAGGGGTGTCCCCTGCCTCCCCCTGCCTTCGTCTTTTCTTCGTCCCCAAGGAGACGAACCAGGGACGACCCGGGGGCGAAGGAGGGACGAACCTGGTAGGAGGCAGGTTTGGGGCGGATTTTGGGGGATTGACAAGGGACTCCGGGCTGTTCCCCGGATTATTCCGGGGTTTGTGAGTGTGCGGATTTTTCTCAGAAACCTTCATTTTTACGGCTGCCGGGCTGGCGGAGGCACATTTTACGGCCCGAATGCTTGGATTTAAAAAAAATCATTATCTTTGTCCCTTGATAGCTTTTTAACCGACACTCATGGAAAACCAGAATTTCATCATGCGGGAGATTACTCCCTTGTCCGAACGGGACTGCTTCTACATAGCCGACCGTCGCAAGTCCGAGTTCACCTATCCCATCCATTGCCACACGGAGTACGAGCTGAACTTCGTGGAAAACGCGGCCGGGGTGCGTCGGGTGGTGGGCGACTCGGTGGAGGTGATTGGCGATTACGACCTGGTGCTCATCACGGGCAAAAACCTGGAACATGTGTGGGAACAAAACGAGTGCCAGTCCAAGGACATCCGCGAGATTACCATCCAGTTCGCGCCGGACTTCCTGTCCGAGGGCGTGCTCCGCAAGAACCAGTTTGCCTCCATATGCCGCATGTTGGAGCGGGCCCGTTGCGGCCTGTGTTTCCCCCCGCAGGCGGTCATGAAGGTATTTCACCTGCTGGACAAGCTGGCTTCAGAAGAACAGGGCTTCTATGCCGTGGTGGATTTCATCACCATTCTCTACGAACTGTCGCTCTTTGAAGACGCCCGCGTTCTGGCCACTTCGTCGTTCTCCAAAATCGAGACTTTTTCAGACAGCCGCCGCGTGCAGAAGGTGCAGCACTACATTGCCGAGCACTACCGCGAGGAGATACGCCTGGGCGTCTTGGCCGAGATGGTGGGCATGACGCCCGTGTCGTTCAGCCGCTTCTTCAAGTTGCGCACCGGAAAGACGCTTTCCGACTATATCATAGACATCCGCCTGGGCTTTGCCACCCGCCTGCTGGTGGACTCTACGCGCACGGTGGCCGAGGTGTGCTACGACTGCGGGTTCAACAATCTGTCCAACTTCAACCGCCTGTTCAAGCGGAAGAAGGGCTGCTCGCCCAAGGAGTTCCGCGAGAACTACCGGAAGAAGAAAGTTGTAATCTGACAGGATTCTGATAAAATAGTATCATTGCGCGCATGGATATCTGCGTATCTTTGCGGCCGACAAACTTTTATTATCAATTTTGACGACCATGAAAAGAATAAGTTGTTTATGTTGGGCGCTGTTGTGCTGCATCGTTTTGCAGGCGCAGATTCGCGGCCAGGAAATCCGGGTAGTCGTGTCGCCCGACCGTGCCGATTGGGTGTACGGGCTGAATGAAAAGTGTACGTTTACCATCCGGGTGGTGAAGGCGCAGAATGTCTTGCCGGGCGCGGTGATTGATTACGAACTGGGGCCGGAGATGTATCCCACGGAGACCAAGACGGGCGTGGTGCTGAAAGACGGCACGCTGACCTTGCGCGCGTCCATGAAGAAACCCGGATTTTTGCGTTGTAAAGTCAAGGCGCATGTCGGAGGAAAGACCTACGAGGGGCTGGCCACGGCAGCCTACGCGCCGGAAGAGTTGCGGCCGGTGAGCCAGTTGCCGGACGATTTCCAGGCCTATTGGGCCGAGACGTTGCAGAAGGCGCGCCAGCTGCCGCTGGATCCGCGGATGCGCCTGTTGCCCGAGCGTTGCACCGCCACAGACAATGTCTACGAAGTCAGCTTCCAGACCAAGCCGGGCGGGGGCCGCTTCTATGGCATTTTGAGTATCCCGAAGAAAGAAGGCAAGTATCCTGCGCTGTTGCGCGTGCCGGGAGCCGGCGTGCGTCCCTATGCGGGCGACACCTATACGGCGCCGGGGCGTGTCATCACGCTCGAGGTGGGTATTCACGGCATTCCCGTCACCTTGGAGCAGGGCGTGTATGACGACTTGGCCAACGGGGCGTTGAGCAACTATTGGACGTTCCGCCGCGACGATCGCGATGCCATCTATTACAACCGCGTCATCGTAGGCGCCCTGCGTGCGGTCGACTTCATCTGCTCGCTGCCGCAGTTCAACGGCAAGGCTCTGGGCGTCACCGGTTCCAGCCAGGGCGGTGCCTTGTCCGTCATCACGGCGGCCCTCGATTCGCGCGTCACCTTCCTGGCGGCGGTGCATCCCGCTCTCTGCGACCACGAGGCCTATTTCGAGCAGCGTGCCTGCGGCTGGCCGCACTATTTCTTCTATTACGGCGGGGCCGACGAGAAGGTGCGCCAAGTGGTGCGCTATTACGATACGGCCAACTTTGCCCGTTTTATCCGTGTGCCGGGGTGGTATAGCTGGGGATACAACGACGAGGTTTGCCCGCCCACCAGCATGTATGCCGCCTACAATCAGATTGAGGCTCCCAAGGAGTTGCACCCCTATCTGGAGACCGGTCACTATTGGTATCAGGAGCAGTGGGATGCTTGGCAGGCATGGATACAGGAGCAGTTGGAGAAGTAAGCGGCTTAGGCGGGGCGGTGCCCTGCGGGAGTTAAAAGGAGTTAGGGGTAGTTATCGCTTCGCTCAAGGAGTTTGAGGCCAATGCCTTTTACATAATCGTTCGGTCGGCTATTGGCATCTGATTTCCTTTAACTCCTTATGGCTCCATTCATTACCTTAAAGATAAATATCATTTTAGAATTCTTTCCAATGAAAATCATTTTTTCTTGTTGCGCTGCCCTGGCCTTGCTGGTGGCAGCCTGTTCGCCCAAGCCGAAGGCAGTGGCAGAGCATACCTTCATCACAGTGAACGACAGCGGACAGTTTGTGCGCGACGGTCAGCCTTATTATTACGTGGGGGCCAACTTCTGGTATGGGGCCATCCTGGGCTCCACCGGACAGGGAGGCGACCGCGAACGCCTGCACCGGGAGCTGGACTTCCTGAAGGAGATAGGCGTCAACAACCTGCGCGTGCTGGTGGGAGGCGACGGACAAAATGGGGTGAAGACCCGCATCGAGCCTGCGCTGCAGACGGAGCCGGGCGTGTACAACGATACCATTCTGGACGGACTGGACTATTTCATGAACGAACTGAAGAAGCGGGACATGACGGCTGTGCTCTATCTCAATAATTCCTGGGAGTGGAGCGGCGGCTATTCCCTCTACCTGCAATGGACGGGACATGGGAAGGCCGTGGTGCCTGCCATAGACGGCTGGCCTGCCTTCATGGAGTATGTCAAGCAATATGCCCTTTCGGACAGCGCGCAAGCCCTTTTTGCCAAACACGTGGACTACATCGTGAAGCGCACCAACCGCTACAACGGCCTGAAATATACGGACGACCCCACGCTGATGTCGTGGCAGATAGGCAACGAGCCGCGTGCTTTTTCCGAGGAGGGCAAGGAACCCTTTGCCCGCTGGATGGCGCAGGTGGCCGCGCAAATCCGTTCGCTGGATGCCAATCACCTGATTTCGTCAGGCAGCGAAGGCCTGTGGGGCTGCGAGGGCGACATGGCCCTGTTCGAGAAGATACATGCCGACCCCAACATCAGCTACCTCAACATCCACATCTGGCCCTATAACTGGGGATGGGTGAAAGCCGACAGCCTGACGGAGATGTTGCCGCAGGCCAAGGCGAACACGAAAGACTACATCGACCGCCACCTGGAGGTGGCCCACAAATATCGCAAGCCGCTGGTGCTGGAAGAGTTCGGCTTCCCGCGCGACGGCTTCCGCTTCTCCAGAGACGTGCCCACCACGGCCCGCGACGAATACTATCGCTATGTGTTCGGGCTGGTTCGGCAGGAGCGCGAAGCGGGCGGCCTCTTTGCCGGATGCAACTTCTGGGCCTGGGGAGGTTTTGCCGAGCCTAAGCATGAGTATTGGGAGCGGGGAGACGACTATACCGGAGACCCGGCCCAGGAGCAACAGGGCTTGAACTCGGTGTTTGCCACCGACTCCACGGTGGAAATCATCCGCGCCGAGAATGCCGGGCTGAACTGACGGCGGGGCGGCATCCGGCTCCTGGCAGGCCATGACAAGCGGGTATTAGCAGGGGCCGGATGACTGTTTTGTTGCAGAAGATGTCATTTTTGTTACAAATGAGTATCACGATTTGATAAAATAATATCGTGAAGTTTTATTATATACGTGTATTTTTGCGATGCAAATAAAGTAGGAAATTAGATAAAAATCATAAATGTTTAACTTATAAAAACTCAGTTGCCTATGCGAAAGGAATAATGCCATGTATAAACTCGTTTAAACTATTAACCTAAGGTCTATCCATTTCTGAACGTGCTTTTTAGGAAATCGCTTAACCTTATCAAAGTTTACAGTCGCCGCTGTGCGACACATACATTATTAATCTAAGAAAAATACAAGTATGAATTTTAATTTCGGAAAAACAGCGCTGCTTGCGGGTGTATGTTCAATGTTCAGTTTGACTTATGCTCCGCAACTTTTTGCCGCATCGTCCGTGAATGCGGTGCAGGCCGTGCAGCAGGCAAAGAAAATTACGGGTATCGTAAGGGACAGCTATGGCCCGGTGATCGGTGCCAATATCTTGATCAAGGGTACCTCCAATGGCGTGATTACCGATATCGACGGTAAGTTTACGTTGGAAGTTGAACCGGGTGCCACGTTGGTGATTACCTACATCGGCTATAAGCCCCAGGAAATCGTGGTGGGCGCAGACAACGAATATGACATCACGATGTCGGAAGACACGGAAATGCTGGAAGAAGTGGTCGTAGTGGGTTACGGCGTCCAGAAAAAGAAACTGGTGACGGGCGCTACCGTGGAGGTGAAAGGCGATGATGTGGCCAAATTGAACACAACCAACGTGTTGGGCGCTTTGCAGAGCCAGTCTCCTGGTGTGAACATCGCTTCTGTATCCGGTCAGCCGGGTGATGGATTTAAAGTAAATATCCGTGGTGCCGGTACGAATGGCAATACGGCTCCTATCTATGTTATTGATGGTGTTGCCGGCGGTGATATCAACTCTTTGAACCCTGCCGATATTGAGCGTATTGACGTGTTGAAGGATGCTGCATCCTGCGCCATCTATGGTGCCCGTGCTGCCAACGGCGTTATTTTGATTACTACCAAGCAGGGAAAAGAAGGTAAGATTACCGTAAGCTATGATGGCAATGTGGGTTGGCAGAATGTATATCGTATGCCCGATTTGTTGGATGCCCGCCAATATATGCAAGTGATGGACATGGTGGCTTTCAATAATGGCGGTTCACCTTACGATTGGTCTAAGTATGTGGATGCAGACTTGCTGGCAGCCTATATGGATGGCAGCAATCCGGGTACTAACTGGCTGGATGCCATTCGTAATAAGAACGCCGTGGTTACGAATCATGCCATCAACTTAGCCGGTGGTTCTGAATTCTCCAAGTTCTCTACCGGTTTGGGCTATCAGTATCAAGATGGTACGTTTGGCGACCCTGTGGCTTCTAACTTTACCCGCTTTACGTTCCGCTTGAACTCCGAACATGTGTTGTGGCGCAAGGGTGACATGGATGTCATCAAGGTGGGTGAGAATCTGTATTACCAGCATCGTCAGAATAAAGGTATCCAGATTGGTAACCAGTATAGTAACGATATCTCTAATATGTTGCGTGCCAACCCGTTGATTCCTATCTATAATGAAAATGGCGAATATTTCATGTACGATGACTTGAGAGCTTCTGGCATAGGTGCTGAAAATGGAGGTGGATGGCTCAACTATAATTCATATTCCAGCAATCCTATTGCCAACATGGTGTATAGCCAAGGTGGTAACAACCAGAGCAAGAGCTTCAACCTGAGCGCTGTGGGCTATTTGGAAATCCAGCCTATCAAGAATTTGGTGTATAGAGGCCAAGTCAGCTATAAGCAGTTCTCCAGCTCTTGGAAGGCTTACCTCCCGGAATATAAGATTAATGACTCTGGTAACTATCGTGCTACGGACTTGATTAACCAGAACATGACGATGGGCTGGAACTGGTCGGCAACAAACACATTGAGCTATAAAGTGAATATAAATGAAAAGCATGATTTGGATGTCCTGGTAGGTACTGAATATTCTAAGGAAGGATTCGGTATGAGCGAATACATGTCTGCCCAGGCTTCCGGCAATATCTTTAAGGATTTTGAACATGCTTATTTTGATAATGCTACGGGACGTAACGATGCTATTGCAGCCGGTTATCCAACAGATGACCATGCGCTGATGTCTTACTTCGCTCGTGTGAATTATAACTTCAAGGAGACGTATATGTTCTCGGCCATCATGCGTGCGGATGGTTCTTCTAACTTTGCCAAGGGACATCGTTGGGGCTACTTCCCCTCGTTCTCTGCAGGTTGGGTAGTCAGCAACGAGGCTTTCATGCAAAAGACGCAGAATTGGTTGGATTTCTTGAAGATTCGTGCCAGCTGGGGTCAGAATGGTAACGAAGGCATAGGCGCTTTCAACTATTTGTCAACTTATACGTTTGGTGCCGGTGGCATGTATTCGTTCGACAGCAATAAGAATGGCGGAACGCAGGGTGGCTATCCGTCGCGTTTGGCTAATGAAGAATTGACGTGGGAAACGTCTGAACAGCTTGACTTCGGTTTGGATGCGCGTTTCTTGGCTGGTCGTTTGGGATTCACTTTCGACTGGTATCAGAAAAAGACGAAAGACCTGCTGGTTTCTGTGCCGGTAGCTGCAACAACGGGTTTCACTACGAGAACGGACAATGCCGGTACGGTAAAGAATACGGGTGTTGAATTTGCTATTAACTGGAATGATAAGGTCGGAGAAGATTTCTCATACGGCATCAATCTGAACTTGGCTCACAATAAGAACGAGGTAACAGAGGTGAACAATGAAAACCACTACATCGAAGGTGGTAATGATAATCTTGCTCAGAATACGGGTTATATGGCTCGCATGGAGGAAGGTTTCCCCATCGGTTACTTCTATGGTTATAAGACGGAAGGCGTGATGCAGAATCTGGAAGATGTTCAGGCCTATCTGGATAAGAATTGTGGTGGTAATGCAGTGAACTCGTTGCAGGGTACCAGCATACAGCCGGGTGATTTGAAGTTCGTGGATGTCAATGGTGATGGCGTCATCAATACGGAAGATAAGACGAACTTGGGTGACCCGCATCCTGACTTGACCATGGGCTTGGGCTTGAATTTTGAATACAAAGGTTTCGACCTTGGTATCACTACTTACGGTGCTTTCGGTCAACAAGTGGCTCGCTCGTATCGTAAGTTTACGGACGGACAGTTTGAAAACTATACGACGGAGGTTTATGACTATTGGCACGGTGAAGGTACTTCCAACAAATATCCGCGCTTGACTTCTGGTAACGTAGGTGCCAACTGGCAGAACATTTCCGATATTTATATCGAAGATGCCAGCTACTTCCGCCTGCAGAACCTGACCATTGGTTATGACTTCAAGAGACTGTGGAAATCTGCTCCTTTCAATCAGTTGCGCATTTATTTCACTGCTCAGAACTTGTTCACCATCACTGGTTACAAGGGTATGGATCCTGAAAACGGTATGGCTCTGAATGGTGCTGAACCTTGGGTAACGGGCGTGGATGTTGGTAACTATCCTGTTCCGAGAACTTACATGGTGGGTGTTAATGTTAAATTCTAAAACGAGGAATACAATGAAAAAAATATCATATTATTTGGGTGCGGCATTGCTGACGACGGTAGGTTTTACCTCATGTACGTTGGATGCTGTGAATTATACCGAAATGACTACCGAGAATTATCCGGCAACAACTGCTGATGTGGAGCAGATGCTGACGGGCGTTTATCAGAATCTGAACAAAGTAAACGCTAATCCTCAGATGTCTTTCTTATATCTTTCCATGTTGGCCAGCGATGACAATCTGGGCGGTGGCGGCACAAATGATAAATTGATGCAGGCCATGGACTTGCTGCTTAATTATCAGCAGAACATGACTCGTCAGTTTTGGATTGATCGCTACGAGGGTATAGACCGTGCTAATCGTGTATTGCTGGCTTTGCCTGATGTAGAAGGCGATGAAGCAATGAAAAACGGTTATGAAGGTGAAGCCAAGTTTATGCGTGCTTTCTTTTACTATGAATTGTGCTCGCAATATGGCAGGGTGCCTTTGGTTTTGACTCCTGCCAGTGAGATGTTGCCACAGGCTGCTCCTTCGGAAGCGTGGGGACAAATCTTGCAGGATTTGCGCGATGCTGCCGACTTGATGCCGGCTGAACGTCGCACCAATGGTCATGTAGATAAATACACCGCAGAGGCCATGCTGGGACGTGCCTGGTTGTTCTACACCGGCATGTATTGCAATGGCGAAGAACTGGCAGATTTGGTAAGTACTACGTACAATCCTTTGACTGAGGTTCAACTGCCTGACGGCACTATGCTGACCAAGCAGGATGTGATTGCCTACATTGACGATTGCGTGCAAAAGTCCGGTTATTCTTTGGTCATGTCTGATTATCGTAATCTGTGGGCATATACCAACCGTTTCACCGTAGAAGATTATGACTATACGGCAGAACAGGGCCTGAAATGGGTGGAAGATGACAATGCTATCAATCCGGAGTCTATGTTTGCCATCAAGTATAATAAGTTGGCCGACTGGCAGACTACGATTGGTTATGCCAATGGTTATGCTTTGCACTTTGGTATCCGTGGTGGCCAGGCATACGAGAATACTTTCCCCTTCGGTCAAGGTTGGGGCGCTGGTCCCGTAGCACCTAACTTGGTGGAAGATTGGGAAAACATCGAATCGAGCGATATGAGACGTGATGCTTCCATACAGAATGTAAATGCTCTGCCGAACTATACGAAAGGTGGTTGGGCCGACTTCATTCAGGAAACAGATTATTTTGAAAAGAAGCAGGCTCCCATCACGGCCATTAAGGATGATGGCACTTATACCTGTAACTTTGAAAATCTGATGTATGGCACGGATGGTTGGACGCAAGGTTCTGAGAACATGCAGTTGAACAGCATTCATGACTTGGTATTGATTCGCTTTGCTGATGTGCTGCTGATGCAGTCTGAACTGAAAGAAGATGTTAGCGGAATTAACCGGGTGCGTGAACGCGCCGGGCTGTCGCCTATCGCCGCATATTCGCTGGAAGCCTTACAGAACGAGCGTCGTTGGGAATTGGCTTTTGAAGGTGTGCGTTGGAACGACATCCGCCGTTGGCATATTGCTGCAGCCGCTTTGGCTAAGCAGGAGAACGTGCCCATCTACCATTTGGGAGCTCCTTCTACCAATACGGCACAGAATTATAATGGTGGTTATGCTACCCGTTATAATGCTACAGCCGGCTTCTTCAAAATCCCCGAAGGTGAATTGTCGCTGAATAGCCAGTTGGTGCAAAATCAGGGCTGGACCGATGCGACAAGTGAATATGGCGGCTGGTAAATGATGTAATTATTTTAACCTAAAAAGGAAAATTATCATGAAATTGAAATCAATATATGGACTGATGCTGGTGATGGGCGGAGTGTTTGCTGCCTGCGAACCCAGCACCGTAGATGGGCCTTCCGGCTGGTCTACGCCCGAAGATTTGAATTTGTCTGCCACCCCTGTCGTGGTAGATGGAAAGAATTCTAACCAAATTCTTGTGAAAAACGAATCGCCTATTAATTCGCAGTGGGTTACGAAACAACTGGTTGAGGGTGATGTGTTGAGCACTTTTTCTGAGGGGACTGTGTATGTAACGCAACTGGGTGAACAACAGATAACCTTCAAAGGCTTTAATGGTGGTGAAATGGTGGAACAAACTTTGACAGTGCAGGTGGATACCATTTCTTATATTACCGACGCTATCAGAAGCCGTTTGTGCATTGAGGAGGGCAATAGCAATGTTCCTCAGTACTTTGGTGTCTTTTTTGATGAAAATCTGATTGTATTCGAGCAATCTATGTCTGCAGATGGACAAGGAGGCAATACGATTACGGTCGTTTCCAATCCTAATCCCGTGTTGTGCACTTTCAAGTGGGGAACAGCTTCCATGAATACCAATGTGGGTACCATAACGACCTATGCGTTGGGTGACGACATGGATTTCACTGTGGAAATCTTGACTGCCAGTGGCGTGACGAAGACTTATAATCTGGGTTCTTTCAGTGCCGAGACTTATACAGAATTGCCTGCTGCCATTACTCAGTTGACAGGATGGCATCCTGAAACAGCGCCGACAGGTACCAAAACTTGGAAGTTTGCTGAGGATGGCAGAGAGTGGGGCAATGGTCAGTATGGTGATAAGACTGGTACTTGGTGGATGACTACGATAGATTCTCAAGGTGGTTCTACCGGTACCATGACGTTTGACTTTGCCAATAAGACCTTGACCACTACGATTGATGATCCCACCAAGGATAAAGGTAATGCGGCAGGTGTAGGTACTTTCGATTTGGATTTCAGTACAGCATCGGGCAACATCATTTGTACTTTGCGTACTTCTGGTGATGCCAATGTTCCTTATCCTATGTTGATTAACGAGTCGAACCTGACACGTGAATTCCAAGTTGTTACATTGAATGATGCTGAATTGTGGCTCTGTGCTAAACACATTGATGCAAGCCCAGATCCCAATGAAGGTACCTTCTGGCACTTTATACCGGCAGAATAAAAGTCTGCTTGATTGCTATTTTTAGCATGTCTTTTTGAGGCCCGTTGCCTGTTGCTTTTCTGCACAGGTAACGGGTTTCTTTTATTCAGAAGGATTAGAAATAGTGTTGTCTGATAGGAAAGTGGTACCAAAGTCCTCTTCCTTCAAGGCGGGTGCTCTCTCCCGATAATGGAGGAGCAGAGGGGTAAGTATCCATAGGAAGAAAGACGGTAGGAAAGTTCTGTTTTTGTGTAATGAGGTAATCAATATTGTTTAGTGATGTATTTGTTTTCTAAAATGAAATCACTACTTTTGATGATAATACGAAAATCTGGCAGCGAAGTTCCAGGACGCTGGATGTTAAGTCTCTGATAACAGGAATAATAACACCGTTCAGGCAGGGGTATAGGAAGGAAACGGAGAGGAGAATGAGAAGGAAAAAGAGAGGTGGAAGAAACTTTTTTTGCACTTTTTTCTCAAAATACTTGCACAGTTCAGAAACATGCTCTATCTTTGCACCCGCAAACGAGAAATAAAGGTGTCATAGCTCAGTTGGTAGAGCAAAGGACTGAAAATCCTTGTGTCCCCGGTTCGATTCCTGGTGACACCACACTTCCGGAGAGGCATCGGAATGTAGCGCAGTTGGTAGCGCACTACGTTCGGGACGTAGGGGTCGGGCGTTCGAGTCGCCTCATTCCGACAAGCAGAAAATCAAAGCCGCTGATTTCAGCGGCTTTTTTTATTCGCTGCCCCCCCCCCCATATGCGGGCAGCCGATATTTCACACGGACGGGAGTTCCGTATGGGTGGTATTCCGGACAATCCGTAACCCGGTTGGACTATTCTTGTTCTGACCGGATTACGGATTTCCCTTTTTGCCTTTGGTGTTTTACTGGTTCTGCAAGAGGTGTTGGAACGGCTATCGGTTCAATCGTCCGCTATGGGCATGCGATGCCCTCAAAAGACGTATCGTTGGAAGATGTGTATTTCGTAGGGCGAGAATTTTGTCGTTTCGGGTGAAAGTGTTACTTTAGCCGAGCTTAACAGGATTAATATGATACATGTGGATAAAATGCGCGGTAAAGGATGTCGTGCGTGCCTTTGGGCGGTGTTTATAATAGCAGCCTATTGTTTTTGGGGAATAGGCTATCCGTCGGTCTTGGCCTGGCAAGAGCAGTTTCAGCTGTTTTTGTTTGATGGCTCGTATCTGATGGAGCGGTTGGCAGTGCCGGGAGGCTTGTCAGCATATGTGGCTGAATGTCTGGTGCAATTCTATAAATATCCGTTGGCAGGAGCGGCTGTGGTGGCTTTGCTTTATGGAGCGATGCAGGGACTGGTGTGGAAACTGATGCGTAGACAGGCCGGTTGCGGAAAGGACCGGGGCTCGTGGCTGCTGTTTGTGGGGAGTTTCCTGCCTTCGTTGGTGCTGTGGCTGCTGATGGGGGATGCGAATGTAATGTTGGCCTATACGATATCTTGGCTGTGTGTGTTGGGAGGGATGTTGCTGTATCCTTCCGGTCGGCGGTGGAGATGGCTCTATGGACTCTTGGTTTTCCCGGTGGTTTACTGGATGGCCGGTCCTTTAGTGCTGTTTTTGGCTTTGTATGGGCTACTGGAAGAGATACGGACGGCTCGCTTGAAAGGGCTGGGCTTTGGGATAGGCATTGGCTGGTTGGCTTATGTCTGTTTGTGCATCTATGTCAGTGGGTGGTTTGAACCCTATCCGTTGCGCCGGCTGTTTGGCGGGCTTTTCTATTACAGTTATCCTGATATCTTGTCATTGCCCCTGGGATGGCCGGTAGTGGTGATAGGAGTGTTGCTACTGATGGCCGGGTGGATGGAACGATGGGCCGGGCGGATGAAGAAGCCGGCTTGGATGGCGGGAGGCATGTGTCTGGTGATATTGGCCGGTTTCCTGGGATTGGCTCATCGGCAGTACACCAAGGAGGCATTGGAGTTGATTGATTATGATTACTTGGTGCGCATGCAACGTTGGGATGACATTATCCACAAGGCAGAACAACGGCATCCGGATGTGCCGATGAGCGTGTGTGCTGTCAATCTGGCATTGGGCATGAACAATCAGTTGGATGACAGGGCGTTTGAATTCTTCCAAAACGGGCCGCAGGGATTGTTTCCTAAATTTGTGCGCGACCATAATACGACCCTATTGACGGGGGAGGTCTATTTTTATTTGGGGCTGGTGAATACGGCGCAGCGATATGCTTTTGAAGCCATGGAGGCAATCCCTAATTATAACAAGAGCGGGAGGGCGGTGCAACGTCTGGTGGAAACCAACCTTATCAACGGACAGTATAAGGTGGCAGAAAAATATCTGAAGATGTTGGAGAAGACGCTTTTCTATCGGCAGTGGGCACAAAGCAGGATGGAGATGGTGACCGATACGGGGCTGATAGACCGTCATCCGGTATATGGAGCGATGCGTAAGAAGAGGCTGAAGGAGGATTTCTTGTTTAGTGACAGGGAGTTGGATAAAATCTGCGGCCAGTTGCTGATGCATGACAAAGATAATGGGCTGGCCAGGCAATATCTATTGGCTTACCCCTTGCTGAACTGTGATTTGGGCACCTTTATGCAATATTACAGGTATGTCAATTCTTTGGCCGTTTATCAGCCGAAAGCCTGCCAAGAGGCGGCGGCTTTTGCTTATGTCATACAGAAGATGCAAGTGCCTCGTGGCATGATAAATCCTGTTGTGATGAAGCGTTTGGAGCAGTTTGCCCGATTTTATACGTATTCCGGGAAAAGATCTCCGCAACTGGAGGCGTTCAAGGGGACATATTGGTATTATTTTATGAATAAACAGCAATGAAGAAATTTTTGATAGTGGCAGCAGTTGTCTGGTTGGGGATGACGGCTTGTCGTGAAGAGGTGAAAGACGCAGTGCAGGTGGATGCCTGGCCGCCCATTTTCCCGGATTATACAGAAGTGACAATTCCCGTGGGCATAGCACCGTTGAACTTCAACAGTGCGGATGAATCGGAGTGTCTGGATGTAGTGCTGAAAGGAAGCGACGGCGAAGAGCTGCATGTGCAGGGGGATTATGCCGCATTTGATGCGGACAAGTGGCGCCGCCTGGTAGAAGAGAACCAGGGAGGAGAATTGGTTTGCTCGGTCTGTATCAAAAGCAATGGACGTTGGAAACGCTACAAGGATTTCCGTATCTATGTCAGCGCGTATGAATTGGAGGATTACGGGTTGACGTATCGCAAGATTGCGCCGGGGTATGAGGTGTATAGCAAAATGGGACTCTATGAGCGTGAATTGAGCTCCTTCGAGGAAAGGGCGCTCTTGGAGAATACGGAAGTGCCGGGTATGTGCGTGAATTGTCACACGCCCAATCGCACGAATCCAGAGCAGTTTGTTTTTCATGTGCGTGGTGCGCATGGGGGGACGCTGGTGCAAAGGGCCGAGGAAACGGAACTGCTGCAGGCGGTGAATGACAGCCTGAAAGGGTCTATGGTATATCCTTATTGGCATCCTTCGGGACGTTATTGCGCTTTCTCCACCAACCAGACGCGCCAAGGCTTTCATGTGGTGAAAGACGAGCGGGTTGAGGTGTTCGACCTGTCGTCGGACGTGTTTGTGTATGATGCAGTGAAGCATAAGCTATTGTTGGACAGCTTGTTGTGTCAGAAGAATTATTCGGAGAATGCGCCTGTCTTCTCGCCCGACGGACGGACGCTTTATTATATGACTGCTTTGCAACGGCATTATCCCACCGAGTTCCGGGAACAGAAGTATAGCTTGTGCAGCATAGGATTTGATGCGGAAAGCGGCACGTTCGGACAGCAGGTGGATACGTTGTTTGATGCTACCAAAGAGGGGAAAAGCCTGACGTGGCCCCGTCCGTCGTACGACGGGAAGTACATCATGGTGACGTTGGCCGACTATGGTTATTTCTCCATTTGGCACAAGGAGAGCGACCTTTGGTTGATAGATGTGAAAACTGGGCAGATGACTCCGGTGGTAGCTGCCAACAGTGACGATGCGGATAGTTTTCATAACTGGAGTGCAGGTTCTCATTGGTTCGTGTTCACCAGTCGGCGGGAGAACGGATTGTATTCGTTGCTCTATCTTTCTTGCATTGATGATAATGGGCAAGCCACGAAGCCATTCTTGTTGCCACAGGAGAATCCGAAAGCATATTATGGTCAATCAGTATTTTCTTACAATACGCCGGATTTCACATCCAGTCCTGTGAAACTGGATGCCAAGAAAGCGGCGGCGGCCATCGAAAGTCCTGAAAGGGTGTCTACGACTGTCCGTTAAACAAAAAAAGATGCGTGAGGGATAGGGATGAGTGAAAATGAAAAGAGTGCTTTATTATATAATAATGTATATATTTTCTCCTTCATTTCCTCTGTTCTTTAGGAATTCGTTTCGTAACCTCTTGTTTTTCAATCGTGATTGTAAAAACTTTCATTTTCCTGCAAAAAAAGAGTTGTTTGTATTTGGCCGTTACGTGTAAAGTCTCTACTTTTGCACCCGCTTTCGGAAAGGAAGCGGCGCTGAATGAAAGACTGAGACCTGTTCTGTGAACCGTTTTCGGGGCGGCTGAGAGAAGCGAGTTTGAAGTTTCTGAAAAAAAAAGTTCTCCGAAAATTTGGAAGATATGGAATAAAGTTCTTACCTTTGCAGCCGCTTTCGGAAAGTCCGGTAGCAGGAAAAGAAGTCGATCCTTGAAAGAATTACATAAACAAAACAAGTAGTACAAGAGCGGGATTCCTTAGGCATTATCGCTTATGGGATTCCGGGTAAAAACGAACCGTCAATCATTTATTAGAGATGATAATCGGACACGTCCTGACAGATTCAGACAGTTGTCCCGGAAGGCGCGAAAGCGCTTGAGGGGAAACAATGATATTCTTACAATGAAGAGTTTGATCCTGGCTCAGGATGAACGCTAGCTACAGGCTTAACACATGCAAGTCGCGGGGCAGCGGGAGTTTAGCTTGCTAAACTTGCCGGCGACCGGCGCACGGGTGAGTAACACGTATCCAACCTGGCCTTCACACGGGAATAGCCTTTCGAAAGAAAGATTAATGCCCGATGCCGTAGAACCTCCGCATGGAGGTTTTATGAAAGGTCCGCCGGTGAAGGATGGGGATGCGTTCCATTAGGCAGCAGGCGGGGTAACGGCCCACCTGGCCGACGATGGATAGGGGTTCTGAGAGGAAGGTCCCCCACATTGGAACTGAGACACGGTCCAAACTCCTACGGGAGGCAGCAGTGAGGAATATTGGTCAATGGCCGGAAGGCTGAACCAGCCAAGTAGCGTGAGGGATGACTGCCCTATGGGT
>CASENE010000084.1 GCA_949289265.1 uncultured Bacteroides sp. | reverse complement strand
TACATTACCAAAGCCAACCTGGGCACCTCGCCCATCACCAGCGTCACCTACGTGGCCAGCATGTTCACCCCGCTCACCATGGGGCAGTGGACCATCATCCTCAACCTGCTCTTTGTCCTGCTGGAACTGCCGTTCATGACGAGGCGGCAAGTGCGGGAAGACCTGCGCATGTATCTCACGCAGATCGTCATCACCTTCGTCTTCGGCCTGTGCATCGACTTGTGCATGGGTATCATCCACAACCTGAACCCCATTACCTATATCAGCAAGATAGCCAACCTGCTGATAGGCTGCGTCATCCTGGCCGTGGGCATCGCCTTGGAAGTGAAAGCCGACGTGGCGATGATGGCGGGCGAATACTTCGTCAGGGTGCTGGTGAAGAAGTTCCACCGCGACTTCGGCTACCTGAAGCTGGCCTTCGACTGGTCGTTGGTGGCCGTGGCTGTGGCGCTGTCGCTCGTCTTCATGGGTGGGGTGTACGGCGTGAGGGAGGGCACGGTGATTGCCGCCCTGCTCGTGGGCCCCATCGTACACTTCGTCACACCTTACTACCGCTTCATCGACCGCTGGATAACGGACAAGCAAGCCGTGTCCATACAGTCGGCAGTTCCCGCCGCAGACACGCCGCACACGGTCATCACCATCGCCCGCGAGTTTGGTAGCGGCGGACACCTGTTGGGCGAGATGCTGGCCCGGGAATTAGGCATCAAGCTGTATGACAAAGAGTTCATCCACCTGGCGGCACAGAAGAGCGGCATCGACGAGGAATACATCCGCCGCAACGAGCAGTCCATCCCCTCCTTCTGGCTGAAGTGCATCCTGGCCGCCGGCAGCGAGGCGTCGCGCGAGCGCAGCCTGTCGCCGGACGACGTGCTGTTCGTGGCCGAGAGCAACATCATCCGCGAACTGGCTGCCCAAGGACCGTGCATCATCGTGGGCCGTTGCGCCGACTACGTGCTGCAGGACCGTCCGCGCCTCATCAAAGTCTTTTGCTACGCCGACCCGCAGAGCCTCTACCACCGCTGCACCACGGAGTACGGCGTGCCTGCCGACAAGGCGCAGGCGGAGATAGCCCGCGTCAACCGCAACCGCATCGCCCACTACGAGTACTACACCGGCGGACGATGGGGCGACCCGCACCGCTACGACCTGATGCTCAATACCGGAAGCATGGGACTGCAGACGGCCTGCGAACTCGTGGCGGGACTGTATCGGAAGGAAGCCACCGCCACGGGAAAGCCCTCTTGAGGCGGCGAAAAGGCTTGCATTTTCAGCGGAAAACCCTATCTTTGCCTTCCTAACCAAACATTACGATTATGGAAAATACCCCCGACTTCGACTACACCCGCGTCCCCCACGACTACGCCCACTGCTTCAACCACGAGTGCCCCCGCGCCGCGGAATGCCTGCGCCACCTCGCCGGGCTGAACATACCGAAGGACATACCCCTCGTGCGTTGCGTCAGCCCGTCCGTATGGCCAAGCGATGCCGATAAATGCCCGCACTACCGCACCACGCAGAAGGTGACCCTGGCCTGGGGAGCCTCGCACATGGCCGAAGAAGCACCCTATAAGCAGGCAGTCTCCATCCGTCACGCTGTCCGCCGTCTCTGGCCCAAGACGACTTACTTCCGCATCAGCCACTACGAACGGCCCATCACACCCGGCATGCAACAGAAGATTGCCGGCATCTTCGCCCGCCTGGCACCCGGCGTACAGCCCCGATACGACTATCTCACCGAAGAATACGACTTTTCATAACTAATTGTCACAGACCAGAATAATGGTTCCAGTTTTTTCCAAAGTCTGAAACCATTGTATCCATCCGATGGAACCGACGTATCCCTTAGGCGGAACCGACGGTTCCTCCTAAGGGAACCAATGGTTCCAAAGCGTGGATATAAATCAAAACAGTTGCCCCACGACAGCAGCCGATACGCGGTTTTGCCGGCAGATGTCTTCCAGCGTGGCCCCGTTGCGCGACAGGAGGTAGAAGCTCGATTCGGGCAAGAGGACATACTCCCACTCCCGGTTCATGCGGTCGTCGGGCAAGAGGGTGTTGATCTTGCGGCACCATTGGACGGCGGCCTGGCGCTTACACAGCACGTTGGCATCCGTCTTCTTGTCCTCACCCTTGGTCTCTACGACATAGATATGCGCTGCTGTGCAGACCATGAAGTCCGGATGATACGAAGCCAGCAGCCCGTCGGCGCGAAGGTAGAACAGGGACGCGAAGGGATGCTGGCTCTCGCTGATCTTCAGGAACCGCTCCACGCAGGCATCACGATCCAGGAACTCCGCGAATTCCTTCTCCAGCCTGCCGCAGTGGGAGGGATAGCCCGTCCGCTCGTAGATGGTCTTCTGCAACGGCAACGAATAGGTTTCGCGCAGGCGCAACTCGGACACGGACGAAAACCAACGCTTCTCCACCACCGCCTCACTGGTCATCACGTTTTCCTGCATCCGGTGGATGGCCACGCTCATTTCCTTCACGATGTGCCGGGTGACGATGCCGTTCTTGGAGAGCAATATCTTCCAGTCGCTGCCCCGGAATGGGTCGAAGGGTCCGCCGAACAGACGGGTGCGGATATAGGTATCCAGCAGACGCGCGATGGCCGACTGGTTGATTTGCAACGTGGGCAATTCCCGGGTGGCGCGCTTCCCCACCCGGTCCATGCGGGTGGTGACGGTGCGGAGAAGCTTTTGCAGATAGTCGTTGTAGGTGCGCGCCGTGAAGAGGTTGGCCTTCACCTCGTATTTGCCGAAGCGGGTCTCCGTCAGCACGGCTTCCGACACGAAGGTTTCCCCCTCCGTTGCCAGACAGCGGCGCAGGTAATCCAGCGTGAAGTCCGTGAAGGGATAGAGGGACTGCACGTCTATCTGCGCCGGGGTGATTTCTTCCTCGGCATCGCGAACGACTATCGGCCAGAAGAGGTCATAGTCGCGGTAGTCGGGCTTCAGTCCCACTTTGATGAGGTCGCCCGTCACGTTGCCACGCGCAATCTCCCCTTCGTCGGTGCCGGCCAGTCCTTCCGCCATCAGGTCTTTATAGAACTGCTCGAAAGCAGGATGCTCGATGATGGACAGCATGTCGATGTACGAGGTGGGTTGCTGTTTTTTCACCAGCACGCGACGGCGGTTTTCCGCCTTCTCTTCCTGATAGACCGGATCGCGCCACATCAGGCGCAGGCCGCGCCCCACGGTCTGCTCCAACAGGATGGGGGCTTGCGTGGAGCGCAGGGGCACGATGACGCAGATGTTGTTCACGTCGAAGCCTTCGCGCAGCATCAGCACGGACACGATGACACGCGGCGAGGCATAGCTGTCCACATTGAACAGCCGCTCCTTCACGCGCGCCCACTCCGCCTCTTTCAGGTCTCCTTTGGCATTGCTGTCGATGCGCAGCACGTCGTCTTTCGACAATCCTTCCGTCCACAGGAACTGCTCCACCAGCGGGGTAACGGTGGTGTCTTCGCACATCACCAGCATCTTGGGATATTTCGTCGCGTCTATCTTCCGGAAACCTTCTTCCAGGATGCGCAGCTTGGACAGGCCGGCCCGGAGCATCAGGCGTTGCCCTTCGCTTAGCGCGACCGCCCTGTTTCCCTCGCGCACGGCCCGGTAGTCCAAGTCCTCCAGTTCCGTCAGTTCCTGGCGTTTGTCCAGCAGCAGGGTCTTCACCAGGCCCTGTTTCATGGCGGTGGCCAGGTCGAAATCCACCACGATGTGGGGGAAGTAGTGCCGCGCGACGCGACGTCCCGAGCCTACGGTGTCGTAGGGCGTGGCGGAAAAGTCCAACTGGGAGAAGCGGCCCTGCTTGCCGCAGGCGATGTGGTTCAGGCCTTTCTGCCACTCCACTTCCACCACCTCGCCCGCCGTCTTGTGTTCGTGGATGTGGTGCGCTTCGTCGTTGACGACCATCAGTTCGGGCAGCGAGGCCAGGTATTCCATTTCCGTGCCGCGCAGGAAACGGCGGTCCAAGGCATCGAGCGCATTGCCCGCACTGGTGCCGGGACGGACGGGGAAGATGTCTTCCATGACAGCTTGCGGGGAGTCTTCGTCCGGGGAAGCATCCGCATCGGCCAGAAAGAGGTGCCAGTTGCTCAAGGCTATCAGCCCGTCGGCCGTCACCTTGCGGCCGATACCGTCTTCCTTGCTCACCGTGTTGTTCTCAATGAAGCTGAAGGCTTCCTCGCGATAGGCAGGCGGCAGGAAGAGATCGGCGTTGCGGTAGAAATCGTTGGTGCGCACGTCGCGGCCGGGGCTGCCGGGGCGCAGGCGGCCTTTGTAGGCATCCAGCAGGCGGTCGTAGACAATCAGGCCCGGCGTCACCACCAGGAAGTGGCGGGTATAGCGGCCGGAGGGCGTGTCTTCACGGCGGGCGTTGAGGAATTGCCAGAGCATCAGGGCATGCATCACCCACGTCTTGCCCGTGCCCGTGGCCATCTTGACGGCATACTTGGGGAAGCGGTATTTCTCTTTGGAGAGCTGGCCAAGGTCGGCTTCCGCCAGGAGGTCGGGCGCTATCTGTTCGTACATCTGCAGGACGGACTCCACCCGCAACACTTCGTGCAGGTAGATGATGTTGAGGATGGCTTGCCGCTGTCCTTCGTGGAAGTTCATGAGACGTTCGTTGACGTAGGGTTCGGTAAACCAGTAGCGCAGGAGATCGGCGGTGACGGGAGTAACGGTCTCCGGCAGGGTGCCGTCAGCAAAGGCGGCGTTGACACGCCCGCTCAAGCGGCGAGCCAGTTCAAGAGATATGTCGGGTTTCATAATAAACGCTTGGTTAGTGATTAGTGTTTAGTGATTAGTGTTCAGTGGGTAGTGGATAGTGGGTAGTGTCTGTAATAAGAAAAGGCGGCTGACCTCGTCGTATTAATCACTAAACACTAATCACTAGCAGAATGGATCATCATTTCATCGTTTCCACCACCATGCTCTCGAAGCCGAAGACGTCCACCGCCTTGACGCACACCGTGCGTCCCGGCTTGCGGGGCACGCGGAGCACGGCGGTATAGACGCAATGCAGCGGGTCGCGGTCGTTGGCGGTGTTTTCGCGGTAGTCTTGCCAGCGGCTGCGGAAGGTGATACCGTCATAGTCGGGGTCGATGCTCCAGTATTCGATGAGAGCCAGCGGGTCGCGGTCGATGACCTGTTGCAGCTTCGGCTTGTCGCGGTCGTCCAAGGGAATGTTGTCCGGCGAAAGGAGGATGTAGTTGTCCAGCTCCACCACCAGGTTGTCTTCTTCCTCCGAAGCGGGCACGGCCTTCACGGGCTTGCACACCAGGTATTGCAGGGTGCTGAAGCGCACGGAGCCTTCGCGCACCAACTTGTCGAACCCTTTCTTGCTGAGCTTGTCCAGCAGGTCGGGCGGGATGACCAGCACTTTCACCTCGCCGTCGTATTGGCGGATGGCCTCGCTCACGTCGAAAGCAAAGTTCCAGCCCAGCACCACCACTTCGCTCCAGCCGCCACCCAGCAGTGTCTGACGGGCTTCGTAGGCACGGCGCAGGGTGGCGGTGCCGGTCAGTTTGTTGGGGCTGTCCACCAGCACGAGGGTGCGCGAGGCTTTGACGTAGCCCCAGTTGCGGTCGTTCAGTTGCTCTTCGGTGAAGGGGATGGCGCCGTAGAGTTGCATCACGATGCGGCTCAGGTCGCCCACGCGCCTCACCAGCTTGTTGGAGCCGAAGACTTCCTTCTGATAGTCGCCGATGCTCTGATAGAGGAAGGGCTTGGTGCCTTGGTCGATGAAACGCTTGCGCATGATGAGAGAGGCGGGCTTGCCGATGTCGCAGGTTATCCAACGGCGTCCCAACCGCTCGGCCACGGCGGCAGTGGTGCCGCTCCCGCCAAAGAAGTCGCAGACGAGGTCGCCTTCGTTGGAGGAGGCTTTGATGATGCGTTCAAGGAGGGCTTCGGGCTTTTGGGTGGCGTAACCGACTGATTCTATGGGATTATTAGTAAGCGACGCAACTTCCCATAGAGAGTTCTCAAGGACTTCATCTGTTATCTGATAAACAATCTTCCCATTTTCATCCCTAACCATATCAGCTTTCTTTGTTATTGGATTAAATTTCCGTTTAGCTTGCTTCGATTGTCCATCTTTACGTTTTTTAAAGATATGATGAAACGTAAACATCCCAGACGATTTAGCATAATAATATAATGTATCAGTGACTTGATGGAATTTCATTGAACGAGCTTTTAACCCTGAATTTGGATAGTACCAAATAATCTCATTCCTAAATGATTCTTTTCCAAATATATCATCCAGCATCAATTTCACATACGCCCCTACATGCCAATCAATATGCACGTATATGCTTCCTCTTTCCGAAAGCAACTCCCGCATCAACAAAAGCCGGGGATAAATCATCCTTAGATAAGACACCGTGCCGTCACTCCACGTATCGCCGTAGGCATACTGCTCCATCACCGTGGGCTTCTGCTCTATCTCAATGCCCGGCAAGTTTATCTTCGTGCGATAATCCGCTTTGCTGTCAAACGGAGGATCAATGTAGATAAGGTCCACCTTGCCACGCAGGGAAGGGAGGCCCGTAGCCTCATCCCCCACCAGCAGTGCCTGCATGGTCAACAGGTTATCGCCATAAATCAGGCGGTTCATCCACTGCCCGTTCAGGGCGTAGCTTGGCAACTCGCCCCGCCAAAGTCCGGAAATGTCTTTGGAGGGCAAAACAAGTTCGTTGGTTTGCAGCCCGATGCGCGTACCGCTGTTGATACGCTCCAGGATGTGCTGAGCCTCCCGCCTGCCCTCGGCTGCTATCTTGGGCAGTTCTTCCAGTAATGACTTTGGCATACGCTCTAAAGTTTGTGCGCTGCCATCGTCTTATTCCCTACGAACACAGAACGCGGGCGAATCTTGCCTTTATTCTGCGGTCGTAGGAAACCGATGTAAACAGACAAAAACGCCCGCGCATATACGCGAGCATTCACTCATCTGTTCCGGTTTACATTATGAAATTTCCTACGTTTCAGAATAACAAGAACAAATAGCAAACGCTATTAATAATCCAACAAAATAGAAACCGCCGCCACTGCAGCCTTGTTTCCGAGGGACAAAGATAATACATTTTTTTGTAGTATGAAATAGCAGGAAAACGTATCTTTGTCCGCAGAAACCAACCATACATTATGAACGCAACGCCCGTCACCCCCCAAGCCATCCGCGCCGAGCTCCTCCGCCTGGCCGAGCAAGGCAACAAGCCCTTCACCCAGAGCCTCAACCCCGGCGTGCCGAACGTCCTCGGCATCCGCATCCCCCACCTGCGGGAGTTGGCGAAAAGAATTGCCCGAGGCGACTGGCAGGCGTATCTTGCCACGGCGGACACGTATTATATGGAGGAGCGGATGCTGCAAGGCATGGTGCTGGGCTGCATCCGCCCGGACAAAGATGTGGAAGTATATCTGGAGCGGGTGACCCGCTTCGTGCGCCTCATCAACAGTTGGTCGGTGTGCGACACGTTCAAGTTCGGCGGCGGGAAGCGATTTGTCGAGGCGAACAAGGAGTGTCTGTGGGAATACCTCAAGGGCTGGATGCAGGCCGGGGGCGAGTATGAGATACGCTTCGGCGTGGTGATGACGATGCAGCTGTTCATCGACGAGGAGCACATCCACGAGTTGCTCCGCCTCTACGACGGCATCCGGCACGAAGGCTATTACGTCCGGATGGGCGTGGCTTGGGCCTTGTCCGTCTGCTTCGTCCGGTTCCCCGAGCTCACGATGCGCTACCTCCGGGAGGGGAACACGCTGGACGACTTCACCTACAACAAGACGTTGCAGAAGATTACGGAGTCTTACCGGGTGGATAGCGGGGTGAAGCAGGCGGTGAAGGGGATGAGGAGGAAATAGCGGCATTCACTCCGCCGGGAGCAACTCACGCTCCAGCACCGATTGGAGATACGTATGGATGGGAGGAATGGCAGGGTTTTGCCAATAGGCTTCGCGGGGCTTCGACGAGCTTCCTTCTTCTTTCAAGGCGCGCTTCATCTCCTCGGCAGTGACGTAGGCTTGCGACAGGACGTAAAGCTCATCGGTCACCTCCACCAGTTGCTCACGCTTGTCTTTCTTATATTTATAGAATATCTTACGGTAATCCCTATGGCTCAGGAGGTCGATGTAAGACTGATATTCCGCCCTCCGGCGATAAATCTCAGTCTGCACAAAGGCTTCTATCCGCGTGGTGTAGCCAAAGAGTTTGCCTTCCCGCTTCCCTCCTTCCTGAGCCAAAGCGTCATACTCCACACGGCGGGTCAACGAATCTTGCTTGCAGACGCCTGCCGGGACGCCATCCATGCATAGCTTCGCATAGGGCAAACCTTCATCAAAGGCATCGGCCTGCCGCTTTATGCGTTCAAACAAGGTCTTTTCTTCCAGGTAAGGAGTCGTGATATACTTGTCTACCACGCTGTTTGTCCGCTTCCTGTCCTTGGCTATCAGGCCTTTGTTTTCCAGCAGGCGGGATGCCTCAACGTGCCGCTTGACCCTTTTCCCGTGTAAAGGAATATAGTAATGCACAATGCCGTCCTTGAAATACTTCAGGCATGAGTCATTCTGTTGGTAGCTGCGGAAATAGGCCTTCAAGTGTATGTAATCTAATTGCCGGGCCGAGACGCTGACTTCATTCAAGTTATAATGAACGGGGGAGAGCCATAGCGTATCACCGTTGGCCGGATGGGAGAGTTTGACTTTCTCCGGTTCGTATGACAAATGTTTGATAACAAAGACCTGCCCGCCCTTGCCATCTATACGGACGCACCCGTCCATGTCTGACATGCCAATGGTGTTTCCTTTCTCATCCGTGACTTGTGCAAAAGCCACGACGCTCCTATCCGTCTTATCGGCAAGGATGATTTGAGCGTTCAGATTTGAATGGGATAATGTAAACAGAGCTACAAGAATCCCGCACAGTTTACTATACATTTATCATTCCTTTTATGGTGACGATGCAAAAGTATGGATTAATGCTGTTTTCTCAAAGGGGAAAATGTATCTTTCGATAACATCGGCTGCATCTCAACCAAACATTTTCAAGCAAGCTTGAATGTTTTGTATTCGATTTGCACTATCTTTGTCCCCGGATAATTAAAAAAGCTGTATCTGATTGATACACAGAATGGAATTGAAGAGTGTGAGATTTTAGGTAACGATTTAGCGACATTCAGAACGCTCTGACTTGCTGCGGTTTACCTCATAGATTCAAACAACTCTTTCGTATTT
>CASENE010000083.1 GCA_949289265.1 uncultured Bacteroides sp. | reverse complement strand
ATCAGCGTGTAGCTCAGGTTGAGTTTATTGAACTCGTATTGGCGCGGGCGGTTGTCGTCCAGGTCTTTGCCTTCCTTCAGCCAGTCCACGAAGAGGTCGTAGAGCGGGCGGTGGACGACGAACTCCAGCGTGCAGAGCGAGTGTGTCACGCCTTCAAAGAAGTCGCTCTGCCCGTGGGCGAAGTCGTACATCGGGTAGGCTTTCCACTTCGTGCCGGTGCGGTGGTGCGGATGCTTGACCACGCGGTAGATGATGGGGTCGCGGAAGTGCATGTTGGGGTTGGCCATGTCTATCTTGGCGCGCAGCACCATGGCTCCTTCTTCCACCTCGCCGCTGTTCATTTTCCGGAACAGTTCCAGATTCTCTTCGACGGGGCGGTTGCGGTAGGGGCTTTCCGTGCCGGGCTGCGTGGGTGTGCCCTTCTGCGCGGCGATTTGTTCCGAAGTCTGCTCGTCGATGTAGGCCTTGCCTTCCTGGATGAGGCGCACGGCGAAGTCCCAGAGCTGCTGGAAGTAGTCGGACGCGTAATACTCGTGTCCCCACTCGTAGCCCAGCCAGCGGATGTCTTCCTTGATGGCCTCCACGTATTCCACGTCTTCCTTCGTGGGGTTGGTGTCGTCGAAGCGCAGGTTGCACACGCCCCCGTGGGCGGCGGCGATGCCGAAGTCCAGACAGATGGCCTTGGCGTGGCCGATGTGCAGGTAGCCGTTGGGTTCGGGCGGGAAGCGCGTCTGCACCCTGCTGCCGTTTTTCCCTTCCTTAAGGTCGTTCTCTACAATCTGCTCGATGAAGTTCAAGCTCTTCTTTTCGCTTGTCTCTTCGGTTTTCATTTCTGCCATAATGCTGATTCTTTCGTCTTTCGTATTTGTCTGCAAAAGTACGACTATTTTTCGGGATATGCCTTGTGTGCGGTCAAAAATTGGTCGTCCCGCCCGGGAAAAGGGGCGGGACAGTGGCGGGGCGGGAGGACGGCGTCGCGGGGCTTATAACCCCCGCTTGTTGGCATTATAATGCCCGCTCGCTGGCATTGGAACGCCAGGTTGCTGGCATTAGAACGCCAGGTCAGGGCGTTGGGGACTCTATTTCACGGGGATGTAGCCGCCCTGGCGGACGATGGCCTGCCCTTCGTCGGAGAGGATGAACTGCATCAACGGGGCCACCTTGTCCGCGTCTTTGGCATTATAATAATAGTAGAGGGGGCGCACGATGGGGTAGGCCTTGCTGACGGCGTTTTCCAGCGAGGGCTGGGCGAAGTGCGTGCCGTCGTAGGACACGGCCAGCGTCTTGATGCGGCTGGACACGTAGGCCAGCCCTACGTAGCCGATGGCGCCCTTGGTCTGGCTGACGGACTGGATGATGGCGCCCGTGGCGGGCATGGAGAGGCTGCTGCTCATGTAGTTCTTGTTGCGCAGGACGCTTTCCTTGAAGAACTCGTAGGTGCCGGACGACGTCTCGCGCGAGTAGACCACAATTTTCCGGTCTTCGCCGCCCACCTCTTTCCAGTTGGTGATTTTCCCGCGGAAGATGCCTTCCAGCTGCTCGCGCGTCAGCTGCTTCACCGGGTTGCTGGGGTGCACCACGACGGCCAGCGCGTCGTAGGCCACGATGGCTTCCACCAGGTCTTCGCCGGCGGACTTGGCTTTCATCTTCTCGCTGAACTTGATGGCGCGCGAGGCCATGGCGATGTCGGTCGTCTTGTCCAGCAGGGCCGATATGCCCACGCCGCTGCCGCCGCCGGTGACGGTGACGCGGGCGTCGGGATTTTCTTGCATGAAGCGTTCGGCGGTTTGCTGGGCGATGGGCAGCACGGTGTCGCTGCCCTTGATGCGCTGCGCGTTCACGGATGCGCCGGCCCAGGCGAGGAGCAATCCGGCAAGCAAAACAGAAGTCTTTCTCATATCTTATTCTATCCGATTGGTTTTCTGGTTGCAAAATAAAGGAATGGATGTTACATTGCTTTTACAAAACCGCTCCCGGCGGCGAATGTAACAGAATTGTAACGCCAATGAAATACTTCTTTCAAACGTCAGACACACTCCCTTAACATCCATCCCCTTTCTTTGCACGCGGAAACAACAACCGTTATATAATATAGATATGAGGAATGTATTGGAAAAGATGGTCGCAGGGATACTGACGTGCAGCGGCTTTGTGACCAGCCTGACGATTGTGCTCATCGTGCTCTTCCTCTTCTCCGAGGCGTTGGGCCTGTTCGGCAGCAAGGTCATCGAGGAAGGATACGTGCTGGCGCTGAACAAGGAGAACGTGGTGGACGAACTGTCTCCCAAGGAAATCAAGGACATCTTCGACGAGGAAATCACCAACTGGAAGGAGGTGGGCGGAGCGGACAGCCCCATCACCCTCTTCCGCCTGGAGGACGTCACGGCCTATTTTACGGAAGAGCAACTGGGCGAGGCCTACGAGAACGCCGGGGCCTGCATCACCGGGCTGGTGGAGCGCACGCCGGGCATCATCGCCTTCGTGCCCGGACAGTTCATCGTGAAGCCCGACTCCGTGCATCTGGTGAAGGACAACACCATCTCCGTGAAGGACGTCTTTGCCGGCGCCGAGTGGTTCCCCACGGCTACGCCCGCGCCGCAGTTCGGCTTTCTGCCGCTGATTACGGGCACGCTCTGGGTCAGCTTCTTCGCCATCCTGATAGCCCTGCCCTTCGGCTTGGCCGTGGCCATCTACATGTCCGAAGTGGCCAACCATAAAGTAAGGAACCTGCTGAAGCCCGTCATCGAGCTGCTGAGCGGCATCCCGTCGGTGGTCTACGGCTTCTTCGGCCTGATAGTCATCGTGCCCTTTCTGCAGGAGTTCTTCAACCTGCCTGTGGGCGAGAGCGGCCTGGCGGGCGCGTTGGTGTTGGCCATCATGGCCCTGCCCACCATCATCACCGTGACGGAGGACGCCATGCGCAACTGTCCCCGTGCCATGCGCGAGGCAAGCCTGGCCTTGGGCGCCACGCATTGGCAGACTATCTATAAGGTGGTCATCCCGTACTCCATCTCCGGCATCACCTCCGGCGTGGTGCTGGGCATCGGACGCGCCGTGGGCGAGACGATGGCCGTGCTGATGGTGACGGGCAACGCCGCGGTCATCCCCCACAGCATCCTCGAGCCCCTGCGCACCATCCCCGCCACCATTGCCGCCGAACTGGGCGAGGCTCCGGCGGGCGGGGCGCACTACAGCGCGCTGTTCATGCTGGGCGTGGTGCTGTTCTTCATCAGTCTTTTAATCAACTTCACGGTCGAGGCCGTGTCCAACAAGCAGAAATAAAGCAGAAATAAACATCTATGGCAACCAATAAACGCGTAACGCAACGAGTGGCATTCGGCCTGTTCCGTCTGCTGAGTTTAAGTGTGGTGGTGATACTCTTCGCCATCCTGGGATTCATCATTGTCAAGGGCATCGGCGTCATCAACTGGGAGTTCCTGACCACCGCCCCCACGGACGGCATGACCGCCGGCGGCATCTGGCCCGCCATTGTCGGCACCTTCTGCCTGATGGTGGGCAGCGCCCTCTTCGCCTTCCCCGTGGGCGTGATGAGCGGCATCTACATGAACGAGTATGCGCCCAAGGGCTGGATTGTCCGCTTCATCCGCGTGATGACCAACAACTTGAGCGGCATCCCCTCCATCGTGTTCGGCCTCTTCGGCATGGCCCTGTTTGTCAACTACCTGGGCTTCGGCGACAGCATTCTGGCCGGTTCGCTCACGCTGGGCCTGCTGGCCCTTCCCCTGGTCATCCGCACCACGGAGGAAGCCTTGAAGGCCATCCCGGACAGCATGCGCGAGGGCAGTCGGGCACTCGGCGCGACCAAGCTGCAGACCATCTGGCACGTCATCTTGCCCATGGGCATGCCCAACATCATCACCGGGCTTATCCTGGCCTTGGGCCGCGTGTCGGGCGAGACGGCGCCCATCCTCTTCACCTGCGCCGCCTACTTCCTGCCCCAACTGCCGTCCAGCATCCTCGACCAGTGCATGGCCTTGCCCTACCACCTATACGTCATCTCCACCAGCGGCACCGACCTCGACGCGCAGCTGCCCATTGCTTATGGCACGGCCTTGGTATTGATTATTATCATTCTTTTCGTAAATTTGCTGGCGAATGCCCTGCGCAAGTATTTCGAGAAGAAGATTAAGACAAATTGATGCCGTCTCGTGAGAAGACTGCTCAAGCTCCCTTGAGAAGACCGCTCAAGCCTGCTTGAGGACATCGCTCAAGCCTGCTTGAGAAGATAGCTCACAACTTACGATTAAAAACATTAACGATACAGATAAGATGAATAAGATTGAAACACGCGATGTCAATTTCTGGTACGGCAGCTTTCATGCCCTGAAAGGCATCAGCATGGACATTGCAGAACGCTCCGTGGTGGCCTTCATCGGCCCGTCGGGGTGCGGAAAGTCCACCTTCCTGCGCCTCCTGAACCGCATGAACGACCTCATCCCTGACACCCGCCTGGAGGGCCAAATCCTCATCGACGGGCAGGACATCTACGCCAAGAGCGTGCAGGTGGACGAACTGCGCAAGAACGTCGGCATGGTCTTCCAGCGCCCCAACCCCTTCCCGAAGAGCATCTTCGAGAACGTGGCCTACGGCCTCCGCGTCAACGGCGTGAAGGACGAGAGCTTCATCCGCCAACGGGTGGAGGAGACGCTGAAGGGCGCCGCCCTGTGGGACGAGGTGAAGGACAAGCTCAAGGTCTCCGCCTACGCCCTCTCCGGCGGCCAGCAGCAACGCCTCTGCATCGCCCGCGCCATGGCCGTGTCTCCCTCCGTGCTTCTGATGGACGAGCCTGCCTCGGCCCTCGACCCCATCTCCACGGCCAAGGTGGAGGAACTCATCCACGAACTGAAGCGGCAGTACACCATCGTCATCGTCACCCACAACATGCAGCAGGCTGCCCGCGTCAGCGACCGCACCGCCTTCTTCTACATGGGCCACATGGTGGAGATTGGCGACACGAAGGAAATCTTCACGCACCCGGAGAAAATCGAAACGCAGAACTACATCACGGGACGATTCGGGTAAGCGGGAATTTATAAGTTGACAAGGGGGACGAGTAAACGAGGCAACAAGGCAAGACAAAAGGCTTGATTACGTCCTGTCCTCGTAGTCTCGTTTACTTGTCTCCTCGTCAACTAACTTATCATTTGAACAACTTAAACACATAACGATATGGTGAAATTTATAGAATCTGAACTCGTCTTGCTGAAGAAAGAGATAGACGAAATGTGGACCCTGGTCTATAACCAGCTGGAACGTGCGGGCGACTCCGTGTTGACTTCCGACCGCGAACTGGCCCAGCAGGTGCGTGTGTGCGAGCGTCGCGTCAATGCCTTCGAGCTGAAGATTGACAGCGACGTGGAGGACATCATCGCCCTCTACAACCCCGTGGCCATCGACCTGCGCTTCGTGCTGGCCATGCTGAAAATCAACAACGACCTGGAGCGTCTGGGCGACTTTGCCGAGGGCATCGCCCGCTTCACGCTCAACAATACCGATCCCTATGCCGATGCCGAACTGATGGAACGTTTGCGCCTGAAGGAGATGATTGCGCAGGTGCTTTCCATGTTGGAACTGGCCAAGCGTGCCCTGCAGGAAGAGAATCAGGAACTGGCCATCGCCGTCTTTGCCAAGGACAACCTGCTGGACGAAATCAATGCCGAGGCACCCAATATCCTGGCGGACTACATCGGCAAGCATCCTGAAAGCGTGCACTATTGCCTGGAACTGAACAGCGTGTTCCGCAAGCTGGAGCGTTCGGGCGACCACATCACCAACATCGCCGAAGAAATCGTATTCTTTATTGATGCGAAAGTCCTGAAGCATAGCGGAAGGGTGGACGAAGGTTATCCGAAGGAAGAGAAGTAAACAAGGTGTAAGTTTTTTCCGGGTAGAAAGATTGGCCGGATGGATGGTTTAAATTATCTTTGTTTTAGAAAAACTTAGTAAATGTAGAAAAGCCCTTTGATGTGATAACAAAATTAAATAAATAGCCGGAAATGTGTTATAGGACATGTTTTTTTATTTGGCTAATGGCTTCAAAAGGGGCTATCTTTGCAACGTTATCCTGAAAACAATCTTTTTACCTTAAAAAAAAACTAATACCTATTGAAAACTGAAAACGGAGGCTTTGTGAAAAGCTTCCGTTTTTTCGTGTTATGCCTCTCCTGCGCGAAGCAAGCAGTTCCGATTTTATATATAATGTCAGAAAGGGAATAGCAAGGGAAGGACAAATACCATCACAACACCCATGATGACCTGCAGCGGCAACCCTACTTTGATATAGTCCATAAAAGAATATTGTCCTGCCGGCATCACCAGGGCATTGGGCGGCGTGGAGAAGGGCGAAGCAAAGCACATGCTGGCCGCTACCGTCACCGCAAATAGGAATGGCACAGGGCTGACGCCTATCTGTAACGCGCTTTGCAGGGCAATGGGCGCCATGAGCACGGCAGTTACCGTATTGCTGATGAACATGGTGATGAGCGACGTGGTGAAGTAGATTCCCGCCATCAATGCCAATGGCCCGTAGGCTCCCAATCCGCTGACCAGGGTGTTGGAGATATAGGTGGAGGCGCCCGTCTTCTCCAAGGCAATGGACATGGGCAACATGCCGGCAAAGAGCATGATGGTCTCCCAGTTGATAGTCCTGTAAGCCGCCTCCACGTTGCGGAAACAACCGGTCAGCACCATCAGTAAGGCGGCGATGATGACGGCGGTGACAGGTGCCACGGGGATGAAATCGAACACCATCATGCCCACCATCAGCAGCATGATGACGGCTGCCATGGGGGCTTTATAGTCCAATGTTACCTTGGCAGCTTCCTTCAACGGTTGCCCCAGCACGACCCAGTTCTCGTCTTCCCGGCTCAAACGGGCGATGTCTTGCCAAGTGCCTTGCACCAGCAGTACGTCGCCGCTGTGCATGCGTTCGCGTCCCAAATCTTGCAGTAGATACTCCTTTTTGCGGCGTATGCCCAATACGTTGACATTGAATTTGTCACGGAATCCGGCTTCTTTCACCCGCTGGTTGATAAGGTCGGACGAAGGCATCAATACGATTTCGGCAATGCCAATGTCATAAAAATCCAGCGAATGCCCTTCGCCTGTAGCCTCTTCTGTGGCGTGTCCGTCCATCAACTTCAGGTGATAGTCATCCGCCAAGCGGTTGATGTCGGCGATGCGTCCCTGCACGTACATCACGTCTCCTGTTTGGATTATCGTGTCTGCCGAGGCCAGGTGTTGGGTGACGGTTTTCAGGAAACGGTGTTGCGTTCCTTCGCCGCGCCTCACTTCCAATATGTTCAATCCATAACGGCGGCGCACATCCAGTTCTGCCACGGTTTGTCCGCCAATGGTCGATGCGGCATCGGCTTGCAGGCGAAACAGATTGTCCGACAATCCGTATTCTTGCACCAGTTGGTTCAGCGATTTTCCCGAAGCGTTGGTCTCATTTTCCTTGCGCTTTTTCGACAAGAAGCATTTCGTGAGCGGCAGTAACACCACTGTGCCCGTGGTCACACATAGAATGCCTACGGGCAAAAACGAGAAAAACGACAACGGCTCATAGCCTGCATGCGTCAGCACATCTTGTATGACCAGGTTGGGCGGCGTGCCGATCAGTGTCATCATGCCTCCCATGCTGCCGGCAAAGGCCAACGGCATCAGCAAACGGCTGGGATTGGCTCCGGCATTGACTGCCAGGCTAACCACGATGGGAAGCATCAGTGCTACTGTGCCTGTGTTGCTGACGAACGCTCCAATGGCCGACGTGGCTATCATGACCAACAGGAAGAGCCGTAATTCACTTTTACCTGCCAAGCGCAGCAACTGAGCGCTGATCATCTTGGCCAGCCCAGTTTGGAAGATAGCGCCTCCCACAACAAAAAGTCCCACCATCATCACTACCACGGAGTTGGAAAAACCGGACAAGGCCTCTTCGGGCGTCAGTATCTGAAAAACAAGCAGGGCTGTCAGCGCACACAAAGCCACGAGGTCCGAGCGGACTTTGCCCGACATGAAGAAGGCGGCAGACACAGCCAGGATAATCAGGGTTACAAACATATTTAATATGATAAGGATTACGTGGTTATTCAGAAGTCGCGTTCGCAAAGATACATTCAAACCATTAAAATAACGATGATTTTCGTCGATATTTTCATAGTTTTTCTATATTTGTTGTAATCAGGTAGGTTTTATTTGACTATCAACAGATTGGATAAAACTCGCACGAGAACGGGCAATGGATAAGAAAAAGCCGGACTGTTCCGAACCGCCATATTTCTCATGCTTTCAAATAACTCTTTATCT
>CASENE010000082.1 GCA_949289265.1 uncultured Bacteroides sp. | reverse complement strand
GCCTTGTTGGGTGTACCTTTTGCCCTGCCACCCAACCGCCCTTTGCCGTCATTCTTTTGTCTTGCCCTATACTATAACAAACTACTTTAGTTTTACACTCGGTTACTAAATCGGTAACAGAATACAGCTTAATATAGAGTGATTTTGTGATTATCGGTAATACTTCACTGCCTCACTCACTTTCCTATCAAGTTCCTGTATTGCCTCGTTTGGCACGGTCAAGCCATCCCTTATTTTGCAAGCCTCGTTAATAGCTTGTCTAAGGTCAAAGGCTTGTTTCTTGGATAACTCACCCCGCTTCTGGGCTTCATTGATTTGCTCTATCATTTGAAGCTGCCCGCCCGCCTGCTCAATCAGAGAAAGCACCCCCATCTTATAAAGCTGCTGTTTTGTTCTCATCGCTTGAAAATTTAGTGATACATCATTTATTTTCTGGATAGCCTTGTAAGCCTCTTTCCAACGGTTCAGCAAGCCGATATAAAAAGCCTCATCATAAAGCATCGCCCCTGTAACCTCGCTAACCTTAAACTGTGAGGCTATTCTATTGGTGTACCGCTGTTCATACCTTAGCACATTTCTGCCCTCATACAGTTCTGGTATCGGTTCTCTGTGGCTTTTTTGCTCTCGGTTCTTATCATAGAAGCAAAGCCGCCCGCCTGTCTGGCTGTAATATATGCCGTTTGGCTCTTGCAGGCGGGTTGCATACTTCAATATCCCTAAGTGGCTAAGATACACCTCTGGCGGGTGCTTGGTAATGAAGTTTTGGGCTATATCCAGACGGGTAACGGTAGCTTTACTCATTGGCACGTGCAAAGCGTCTGATAACTTTTCAATCGCCCGTTGGGTATCGCCCCGCCCCATCGTCTGGAAATTATCACCCAAATGCCATTTGCACAAACTCCCATCTTTGATTTTCAACTGGTATCTGTTGAGGCTTATCTTTAGCCCGTTGAGGCTTCCTGTTATCACCGCTTCACCGTTGTAGTAGTGTTCCCCTACATCCTCCAGAAAGCAAGGCGTTTCAGCAAGGAAATCCACACCGCCCGCCTCGCTCTGTAGTAGTCTGAAATTTACTGTATCATACATAACGGTTACTGATTTGGTAACAGAATACAACTTAATATAGAGTGTTCACGGCTTATCTGGCTCGGTTACAGATTTGGTAACTTGCTGCCTTAAAGCATTCATTTCCTCATCAAGTTCACCGTCTGAATAAAGGTTGCAAAGCGTGTTACACTCGTTGGACTTACCACGGGCAACAAAAACTTCAATAACTGCCCCTGCCTGTATGGTTGCATCCGCTTCTTTTACTCGATAAATGAAAAGCAAAGCGTCTGTAGTTCCTTTGAAGTCGCCATAAGCAAACCAATAATCACCCTCACGCTGCCAATTATATACGCTGCTTAAATTATCGCTCTTTATGGTAATGCTTCTGTCGGCTTTACGTTTTCTGTCGGCTCTCATGTGACTATCTGGAGCAACCCAATATATTATCAAATCACCGATTTTGATTGCATCCCTTTTCTCGGTTTCTCTATAGGCTTTTGTCGCCCGCCTGTTCTCAAATTCTGGATAACTTTCAGTTGAGGCGGTGCAATCCATTCTGTGTTTAGCCTTTTTGGCAACACGTTCAAAGCGGTAATAATCTGTGAGTATCATCTTGCACCTCCTTTCTTCATGCAGTAAGCCTGTGCCTGCTGGCTTATCTCGGTGGAAGTAGATACACGGTTACTTTGCAACCATTGTTCAAGCTCCAGACGGTTAAAGTAGCACATCTTTCCCATCGGCTTGTAGTGGGGTATCTGCTGCCTCATTGTCAGCTTATAGAGGTAGCTCTTTGATACTCCCATATACTTTGCCGCCTCATCGCTGGTAAGCACTTCCTTAGTGCAAAAGATTGTGTTTGCCGTTATAAGGTCGGCAACCTGTTTTAATTCCTCTGCCATATTTCTATTATTTAGAGGTCTGGGCTTTCTGGGTTGAGGTGCAAGGCTCACCCGTCTTTGCCCGTGTAATCTTCTGGAATAGTCTTGCACTCGCTATCCATCTGAATACAAGGGCAAAGTTAGATGGTAAAAGAAATAAAAAGCCCCTATATGATACCCACATGGGGCACATATAGGGGTGTAATCCTTATAACTATAGGCTACTCAAACAGAGTATCTACATCTTTGTAACCATCTGGCAAAGTTCCTGTTTTTTGGTAATCTCGTTTTGCTCCAGATAGCCCACTAATACCAAATAAACTTTCAAAGGGCTTCCATGAAGTTTTTGCCTTACCGTCATATTCACCTTTCCCCAATTCCAAATATTCACTTACACGGTCAGCAAAGTATGCCAATAATGCTTTTGTCTTTCCCCATTGGTAGTTAGCATCACAAAAACCTGCATTAATGGCTTTTTGAAGTATCGATTTAGCCTCATTAGTATTTAGTACTTCTGGTAATGGTGTAGGCTTGTTTTTTGTTTCATCTCCTGTTTCTTTGAGTTTATTAGTTAATAACGGTTGAGGCTCTGGGCTGATACTTTGAGCTTCTATAACCTGTGTATTTTTATCTTGCCCCGCTTTGCCGTGTATTTTATTTGCTATATGTGCTTGTATGGCTTTCCCTGCCTTTGTCGTGTATAGATAATCACACAAAGGTTTCAACATCTGTTTATCCCCATTGCCAAAAGGCATTAAGCAAAAGCGGGTCAATTTCTCTAACAGTCTTTCAGTTATCCAATTATATAGGCTTTGGGCTTCCTTATACCCATTATCGCCCTCATTTAGCGGCACTTCTTCCAGCCAACTACAAAGCCCTTGCAAAATCAATATCTGAAAGAATATTCCCCAAACGGGTATCTCATCATAAACCTTTAGTTTTTGGGCAATATGGTTCTTTATTCTGGCTGGTTTGTCGGTATTGTCTTTTACAAAAGAAACTTCTTGATTAATGCCTATTAGTAGCTCCTTTTTGAAGTTCCCTTTTAGAAAACCATCATCGCCAACCACTTTGTATTTCTTTAGCTCATCCCAATATGGCAAAAGGCTACATTTTAACCCAAAAGCATCTATCATCAACAATTCATCTTCTGCTTCATCTTCTTCTGGTATGTCAGTATGGTTTGCAAATAGTCCTTTCCCTTGCTCCCCATCACGTTGTATTATATCATCAATAATATTCATTAAGTGAGGTGGAGCGACAATATTTATAGGATAAAACAACCATTCCCCATTTCCCATTTTAGGCGGTGCTTGTATTTGCAATTCATCAATGTTAGCTCCTGTTATCATTTTTAGGGTAATTCCTTGTGGGGTAGGCAAACTGCTTAATATTTCTTCTTGGATTTCTTTGCCTCTTATTATTATCTGATTATTCCTTTTGAATGCTTTGCAGAAAGCCTCATCAGTACTATGCCCTGTTATTTCAAGTGCTTTGTCTATCGCTTCTTCATTTTCAGTATAAGGGTGTTGAGGTGTAAACGCTTCTTCTAAACTATCCAGCACTTCAAACACTTGGGCAAATCCCTCTGTTGGTAATAGGTCTTGCTCATCACAAAGCTGCTCAAATTCTTTTTGTAATTCATCTATGCTTTGTTGAGGCTCGTTACTTGTCCTTACTTCTTCCATATCAACTACAATTTAAGTTCTGGCAAACTATTTATCGCTTCTTTCTTCAATCTATCCACGGCACGGGTGTATTTCTCTGTCATTGCTATGCTGCTATGCCCTAACAGGCTCGCCACCGTCTTGATGTTTGCCCCATTATTCAGGATATTTACGGCAAATGAATGCCGACCACAATGCCACGTTATATGCTTGGTTATTCCTGCTTTAGCCGTCCAATGCCTCAACGCTTTTAAGCACATCATCTGGCTTGGTAACTTGAAAATCTTTTCATCCGGTTCACCTGTACCAATCAAGGAAATAAGCCCGTCACTCAAAGGAATATACACCCAACTCTTTTCACTGCTTCCGTCTGTCTTGTTTTGATTGAAAGATAGTAGCTTTTCTGAATAGTCCACGTTTGAGAAAGTCAACCTTTTCACGTCACAAAATCTTATCCCTGTGTATAGGGTGAAAATAAATGCCCGTCTGGTTTCTTGGTTCTGTTCTGGATAGGTAGTATTTATCAGACGCTCCATTTCTTCTATTGTCAAAATCTCTTTCCTTAGTGCATTCTTATCAGCTTTAAACACAACCTTTTTACAAGGGTTTTCCTTAAATAAGCCCTTTTCTTCTGCATTCTTGACTATTTTCTTAAACCGACAAAAATAGCTGTGTGCCCCCTCGCCCTTGCCTCTGCTTTTCAGATACTCGACAAACTTTTCTATCATGTCTTTATCAATCTGCCTTGGTGTGATTGAAGTTGCATACAACGGATATTCTTCTTTAAGGAAATCGATAAAACGGCACATCGCCCCTTTTATCATTCTTTTGTCTTTGGTTGCATTCTCCCAAAAACTTTGCATAAAATCAATGAAGTTTATTTCCTTGGCTTTAAGCCTATACCCTAATGTCCCCTCTTTTAATTCCTGTTCACGTTCAAATCTGATTTTCTTAGCAAGCTCCAGCGTTTCTTTGTTTTGTTGTCTTTCCGCTGGTGTTCTGGGTGCTTGCCAAAGATAGAGTTTCAAAGTTTCCCGTTTACGCTCTTTCCGTGCTATCTCCTTATCTTTAGCCTCATCGTAAACCATTCTATAGCCTAAATAATAATCCAGATACAAACTTTCCCTGCCGTCTGCCAATATCTTAGCTACTAATTTAGGATTGTCGGTATCGTCTTTGCTGATAAGATATACTTTTCCAGACTGATTTTCTTTCCTTGCCACCATAGTCTTTTCTTTTTGTTTCCTTTGATTGCAAAGATACGATTTTGTATTGATTCTGGGTTGCCAAAGGGTTGCCAAAGTTGCCAAAATATAGGATTTTTTAAGAAACAAAGAGAAAGTATATTTTGGAAACCATCTTGGTTTTTAGTCACTTAGATTCTTTTGTTTTCATTATTTTAACGGGTATGATACCCCTCCGAGGTACTTCTGTTGCGGGGGTAGCCCGACGGAAAAGGCATTCTCCTTAGGTCTGCGTGCAATCCTTTGGGCCCCTCCATTTCCCCCTTCCTGTTCGGGTATCCGATTTCCTCCTTGCTTCTTGTTTTCTTCTGTTTTGCCCGCTGCGGGATGCCCGTTTGTGGGGCTTATTATGCCCGTTTGCTGGGATAGTAATGCCCGCTTGCTGGGATAGTAACGCCTGCTTGCTGGGACTATAATGCCTGCTTGCGGGAATTATAACGCCCGTTTGCCCCGTTATGCACCGGGGCGGATCACACTTGTGCAGGCCGGGAGAAGGGTTGGGAAAGAGTAAAAAAGAGACGCGGATCGCGCCGATTCTCACAGCATTCCGCCGTGAAATCCGCGCAATCCGCGTCTATGTCAAGACAGGACGGTGCCTGTCCGGAGAAACTGTTTACTTCTCGTCTTTTTCGATGTCCTTGCCGGCGTCACGCTTCTTGTGCATCATGGCGTAGGCAATGGGCGAACCGATGAACAGCGACGAGAACGTGCCGATAACCACACCCAGAATCATGGCGAACGAGAAGCTGCGGATGCTCTCTCCGCCCAGGAAGAAGATGACTACCAGCACAATCAACGTGGACGAACCGGTGAACAACGTACGCGTCAGCGTGGAGTTCAGCGAGTCGTTAAACAGGCGGTAGCTGTTGCGCTTGGGGTAGAGGTGCAGGTATTCGCGCACGCGGTCGAAGATTACCACCTTGTCGTTGATGGAGTAACCGATGGCCGTCAGGATGGCGCCCACAAACGTCTGGTCGATTTCCATGGAGAACGGCAGGATGCCCCAGAACATGGAGTAGATGCCCAGGATACCCAGCGTGTCGAAGGCCAGGGCGGCGATGGAGCCGACGCTGAACGCGATGTTGCGGAAGCGGAACAGGATGTAGAGGCCGATGGCTATCAGGGCGGAGAATACGGCCCAGAATGCGGCTACCGTGGTGTCGTCGGCAATGCTCGGGCCCACTTTCTGCGAACTGATGATGGTGCCGCCCTCCTGGTTGTCGCGGTCGACGAACTGCTCCAGCGTGGTGCCTTCCGTCAGCAACGGCTTCAGCAGCTCATACAGCTTGGCTTCGATTTCGGCGTCCACGTTGGCGCCCTCTTCGGCAATGCGGTAGTTGGTGCTGATACGCATCGTGCGTCCGTCCGTGCCGATGGCAATCACGCTCACGTTGGCATCATCCAGGTTGCCTTCCAATACCTCGCGCAGCTGTTCGGGCTGGGTGGGCTGGTCGAAGCGCACCTGATAGTTGCGTCCGCCTGTGAAGTCGATGCTCTGGCTCAAGCCGCGCACGCCCAGGAATCCGGCCCACAGCACCACGAAGACCACCGTGCCGATGGCCCACGTCTTGTTGCGGCCCATGAAGTCGAAGTGCGTATCCTGCAACACGCCGCGCGACAGCTTCGTCTCGAACGTCAGGTGCTGCCACTTGTCCTTGCTCATGAAGTAGTCGTAAACCAGGCGGGTCAGGTAGACAGCCGTGAAGAACGAAATGGCGATACCGATAATCTGCGTCGTGGCGAATCCGCGGATGGGACCCGTGCCGAAGTAGAACAGGATGACGCCGGTGATGATAGACGTAAAGTTGGAGTCGAAGATGGCGGAGAAGGCGTTCTTATAACCGTCCTGCAAGGCCATCTTCACGCTCTTGCCGTTGCGCAGTTCTTCCTTCGTGCGCTCGTAGATAAGCACGTTGGCATCCACTGCCATACCGATGGCCAGCACCATACCGGCAATACCGCTCATGGTCAGCGCGGCCTGGAAGGAGGTCAGGATACCGAAGGTGAAGAACACGTTGAGCAGCAGGGCTGCGTTGACCACCATGCCGGGGATGAAGCCGTACATGGAGCACGTGTACACCATCAGGAGGATAAAGGCCACCACGCAAGAGATGAAGCCTGCCTGAATGGAGGCAGCGCCCAGCGACGGGCCCACGATGTCTTCCTGCACGATGTGTGCCGGGGCCGGCATCTTACCGGAACGCAGCACGTTGGCCAAGTCCTTGGTCTGCTCGGGCGTGAAGCTGCCGGTGATGACCGAACTGCCGCCCGTGATTTCGTTCTGCACCGTCGGTGCCGAATATACATAGCCGTCCAGCACGATGGCAATGGCGCGTCCGATGTTCTGCTTCGTCAGCTGGGCCCAGCGGCGCGAACCGTCGGTGTTCATCGTCATGTTCACGCAGGGCTTGCCATACTGGTCATAGTCGTCGCTGGCCGAAGAAATCACGTCGCCTTCCAGCGGGGCACGGCCGTCGCGCTCGGTGGAGCGGATGGCATAGAGTTCAAAGGTTTGCTTTTTCGGGTCATATTCTGAGGGAGACACGCCCCACTTCAGGCGCAGGTCTTTGGGGAAGCTGGCCTTTACCTCCGGCATAGCCAGGTAGCGGTTGATGTCGGCCGTATCCTTATAGTTGGCAAAGCCCACGATGGGACTCTGTGCGCTGGGATTCACCTGCAGGATGGCCAGCAGCGGATTCTGCTTCTTGTAGGCCTCCAGGTCGGCGGCAGTGGCAGTCTCGCCCTTCAGGGCAGCGGCCAGGCTGTCGGCGGTGCTCACGGTCTTGCTCTCTTCCTGGGCAGTGGCAACGGCAGTGGTCGAGTCAGCCTCGGCCTGTCCTTCTTCCAGGCTCTGGATGGCATGAATCTTGCTGTCGGCTGCTTGCAGGTAAGGCACTACGTCGCGCGCCATGTAAGTTTCCCAGAACTCCAGGTTGGCCGAGCCTTGCAGTAATTTTCTTACACGTTCAGGCTCCTTGATGCCCGGCAGTTCCACCATGATGCGTCCCAGGTTGTCCGACAGGCTCTGTATGTTGGGCTGAACCACGCCAAAGCGGTCGATACGGGTGCGCAGCACATTGTACGAGTTGTCGATGGCGGCTTTCACCTCTTCGCGCAACACCTTTTCCACGTCTGCGTCGGTCGACTGTTGGGTCACTTTATCTTTCAGTTGCTGGGTGGCAAACAGTTGGGCCAGCGTGGCGTCAGGAGCCAGCTTGTGATATTCCCGGATGAACAGGGTAATCACGTCTTCCTGGCTGGTCTTGGCCTGCTGGGCGGCGTTGGACAGGGCTTGGTTGAAAGCTTCGTCCGGCTTGTTGTCAGCCAATACCTTGATGACATCAGGCACCGATACCTCCAGGATGACGTTCATACCGCCCTTCAGGTCCAAACCTAAACTGATTTCCATCTCTCGACAATCTTTCAGGGTCCAGTTGCCGAAGTACACCTTCTCGTTGGCCAGCGAGTCCAGATAGTCCCGCTCCACCTGCTCATCTCCGTTTGCGATTTCTTTCGCCTTGTTGGTGTAGTGGCGAGTCACAAAAGAGAAGGAGAGGTAGAACAGACAAACGAGTGTCAGAAGTACCGCAAAAACCCTTACAAATCCTTTGTTTTGCATGTTACTTTAAGTTTATTATAATTACTTGTTATATTAGTTCCAGGTGTCTACAAGGCTGCAAATATAGTTTTTTTTTCACAAATCTAACTTCTTGACACATTATTTTTTACCCTCCTTTGCCACGTAGCAAGCGATGGGATAATGGTCTGAGTGGCGGATGCTGCGGTCCACCCGACAGTTGTAGGCCGTCAGTGCCGGACTGGTCAGCAGGTTGTCTATGCGGAAGTAGAATTTGTTTTGGTTATAGGAGATGCCCGGCCCGCATCCCGATTCCGTAAAAGCGTCGTTCAGCTCCTGGCTGATGACGCGGTGGGCGTACGAGATGGGCGAATCGTTGAAGTCGCCGCACACCACGATGTATCGGTGCCCCGACCTGGCTACCGCACGGGCTATGCTGTCCGCCTGCGGGGCACGGAGAGCGACGGCATCGGCCAGTTTGCCCACCAGGTGCCGCACGCCGCTTTTCACCTTCTCTTTCTCCGGGTCGCTCAGCAGGCCTTCATACACCACCTTGTCTTCCGAGTTCAGCTTGTTGGACTCCAAGTGGTTGTTGACGAGCAGCAGCGTGTCTCCGCCCCAATCCAGTTCATACATCATGGAGCCGTTGCTGGCACTGGCATAGGGCAGCGGGCGGGCCGAGAGGATGGGCAGTTTGGAATAGCAGGCGATGCGGTTGCCCTTGCTCTCGCCCACAGCGTCGATGCGGTGGTAGGGCCAGTCGGCCAGTGCCCGCGTCACGTCGTCCTGCGAAGGATGCCGGTTGGTGCGTCCCGGGGCATATTCCTGCAGGCAGATGATGTCGGCATCGCTCTCCTTCAGGTAGGCCAGTATGGGATTCTCCTGCCCCTTCGGCGTGGAGTCTCCAAAGCCCATGATGTTGTAGGATAGGGTTTTGATGCATCCGGCAGGCAAGGTGTTCGTGTGGCAGTTCAGGGGCAGGTAGGTGCGCGTTTGCGGGATGCACAGCAGCAAGCCCGCCAGCGGGAGCAGGGCGCAACGGTATTTCTGGATGACAATCCAGAAAATCAGGAAAACCACGTCCGTCAGCAGGAAGATGGGAAACGTCAGTCCCAGGCACGCCAGCACCGGATGGCGGACGGGTTGCACCCACGGGCTGTAGGCCGCTGCCAGCAGGAGGGCCGTAAACAGCAGGTTCACCCCTAAAATCACCGCTACCACCAGTCTGCCCAGATGTTTCATTGCTTTGCCTCTGCTCCTTTCTTTGCTTTCTCTATGTCTTGTTCGGCCGACGCGGGCGGAATGTCAGCGTTTGCTGGCGTCAAACAGGCTTTTCTTCTCTTCCGTTGTCAGACTCTCGTAGCCCGACTTCTTCAGCTTGTCCAGAATGCAGTCAATCTCGTCATTCTGGGCCTTTTTGCGGGCATTGTAGTCATAGTCTTTCTGCCGCTCGGTGTTGGCGCCGTAGTGCACCTTCATCTTGGGCTTGCGCGGGCGGCGGACAAAGAGCCCCTTCACCCAGTCTGTCGTCCGGTTGAGCCAGCGCGTCAGGTCGGCCCCCTTGCTCAGGCTGGCGGCCCACCACCATCCGGCCACGGCTCCGCCCAGGTGGGCGATGTGTCCCCCGGCATTGTCGGCCGTGATGGACAGCACGTCCAGGCCGATGACTATCAGCGCCAGGTATTTCAGGCGGATGGTGCCGATGAGCAACAGGCGGATGGGGTAGTTGGGCTCGCGGTAGGCCGTGGCGGCCACAATGCCCAACACCGAGGCCGAGGCGCCCAGCAGAAAGGCATAGTCCGTCATCGGGCGGAAATAGGGAAACAGGTTGTAGGCCAGCATGTAGAGCACGCCCCCGCAGATGCCTGCCAGGAAGTAGAGCCCCTGCAGGTGCCGGGCCGAGAAGAACTGCAGGAACAGCGTCCCGAACCAGTAGAGCCACAGCATGTTGAAAAGGATGTGCCACACGTTGGCGTGCAGAAACATATACGTCAGTATCGACCACGGCTGCACCACAAAGCGGGACAGCGAGGCTGGCAACTCGAACCATTGCAGCAGGCTTCCCGCCGACAGGTTGAACAGTTGCAGCACGATGCCCGCCAGCGTCGCCGTCAGGAAGACGGCCACGTTGATATAGATGAGCCGGATGTGCACGTTGCCCCGGCGGAAACTCTCTTTCAGGTCAGTTAAAATAGTAGCCATGGTTGTTGCCTTTATCGTTCTTTTTCCAATACAGGATGAGCAGGAAACCGAAAATCATGCCGCCCAGGTGGGCAAAGTGGGCCACGTTGTCGGCCGCATTGTTGGCCAGCCCTGCATACAGTTCTATCACCGCATACCCGATGACGAACCACTTGGCCTTGATGGGGAAGGGCAGGGGGAAGATGAACATCCGTTCGTTGGGAAACAGCATGCCGAAAGCCAGCAGGATACCATAGATGGCTCCCGATGCGCCCACCGTCGAACTGTTCAGCGTCAGGTTCAGATTGGCCATCACGGGGTCTATGAAGTTCATGTTCTGGCTCAGTGCCCGGCTGCCCTCGTTCATCACGGCCTCCACCGCTTCGGGCGACAAGCCTGCCTGCAGCGTGTAATAGTGTATGCCCGTCACTGCCTCCTGGATAAGGCCTGCGCCGATGCCGCAAATCATGTAGTAGAACAGGAAACGCTTCGGTCCCCACACCTGCTCCAGAATACGGCCGAACATCCACACGGCAAACATGTTGAAAAACAGATGCAGGAATCCTCCGTGCATGAACATGTAGGTGATGAGCTGTGCCGCGTTGAACCGGTCGGACAAGACGAAGTGCAGTCCCAGGTAGTCGCCCAGGTCGATGCCATAACGTTCCGCTGCCAGCGTGGCAAGAAACATCAGCACGTTGATGATAAGCAGGTTTTTGGTGACAGTAGGTAGTGGATTCATACAATCAAAGCAATCTTTCGTTAACGGTGTCCCTCCGCGTCCGGGCGGGGTGGACGGGCGCAAAAGTACGAATAATTTCTGTTTTCCGGCAGAAAATGCCTGTCTTATTCCTTTATTTTCACTAAAAGGAGACTGTTTTTCAGCGTTTTTGTTTGCTGTTCAGAAATATTGCCTTACATTTGTCCGGTGGGGCATCCCGTCATTGTCCCTGCCGGGCGGAATTCTCGGACGTCGTTCCTTCATGGTCCTTAATTTTATAAGTAGATGCGCAAAATTAATTGATACTGTCTTTAGTAGTAAGAGGGAGTTACAGGTAGTTGGAAGGAGTTATAGGCCAATAGTTGCCCCGACGATATACATAAAGGTATTGGCCTCTGACTCCTTGAGCGAAGCGATAACTCCTTTTAACTCCTTCTGACTCCTGAATATAGTAGAAACCAAATAGGATTAGTTACTTACCAATTTAATACCTAACATTATGAATAAGTCAGAATTAGTCAATGCCATGGCTGCCCAGTCCGGGCTGTCGAAGGCCGATGCCAAAAAGGCGCTCGAAGCCTTTGTGGCCACCGTTGCAAATGCTATGAAAGAGGGCGACAAGGTATCTCTGGTTGGATTCGGCACATTCGCTGTCTCCCAGCGTGCCGCGCGCAAGGGTGTCAACCCTGCCACCCAGAAACCAGTCGAGATTCCCGCCAAGAAAGTGGTAAGGTTCAAACCCGGTGCCGAGCTGGCTCTGGAATAAGCCTTGTCTTTTAGGGGTTGCCCCTGTCCGGCCACAGCCTTTCTACGAAAGTGCGCGGCGGCCCGGCAGGGGCAACGTCGTGTCTGGTGTCCGGCAGGGGCACGAAGCAGGCTACTGCCAGCAGTGCCATGACCAAGAGGGCAATAAGGAGGGTTCCCCAGCGCAACAGTGGCGGGAGGGGTTGCCGGATGATTTTCTCTATTTGTTGGCTTCTTGTTTCCATGGATATCGGTTGAGTCTGTTGAGTGTTTACGATCATCCGCAGTCCGGCGGTCAGTGTCCCAGTTCCAACTGGTTTTTCACCAATTGGTAATAAGCCCCGCGGGCGGCAGTCAAGGTCTCGTGCGTGCCGGTTTCCACCACACGCCCTTTGTCCATCATCACAATCTGGTCGGCATCGCGCACAGTGCTTAGGCGGTGGGCCACTACGACCACTGTTTTCCCTTGGTAGAATTCCTTCAGGTTCTTCACGATGGCCCGTTCATTGTTGGCGTCCAGCGAGTTGGTGGCTTCATCCAGAAAGATGTAATCCGGGTTCTTGTAGACAGCCCGTGCGATGAGGATGCGCTGCTTCTGCCCCTGGCTCAGCCCTATGCCGTCCGGCCCTATCCGGGTGTCATACTTCAGCGGCAGGCGCAGGATGTACTCCTCGATGCAGGCAATGCGGGCGGCCTGTTCCAGGCGTGGACGGTCTATCTCCCCGTCGCCCACGGCAATGTTGCGTGCGATGCTTTCCGAGAAAATCACTCCCTCCTGCATCACCACGCCGCATTGCCTTCTCCACCATTTCGGGCTATACTGGCCGATGGGGGTGCCGCCGATGCTGATTTCGCCGCTCAGGGCCGGATAATACCCCAGCAGCAGTTTGACGAGGGTCGTTTTCCCGCTTCCGCTGGCGCCCACAATGGCCGTCACCCGTCCTGCGGGGATGAGGAAATCCACGTCGTTCAGCGTCTTTTGCAAGGCATACGGGTCATATTTGAAATCCACGTGCCGCAGGCGGAGGCTTCGGTCTGTACCCGTGTATGCGGTCAATGCTTGCGGTTGCTTCTCCTCGTTCTCCATCTCGTGTATTTCGTTGATGCGCTCCAGGCTGATGCTGACATCCTGCAGCGAATAGATGAATTGCATCAGCTGTTCAATGGGACTGTTTAGTTGTCCGATGATGTATTGCACGGCCAGCATCATGCCCAGCGTCATCTGTCCTTCGATGACGGCCGTGGCAGCCACTACCGTGATGACGATGTTTTTCAGTTCGTTGATGAAGATGCTGCCGGCCTGTTGCGCCTGTTGCAGCTTCAGGCTTTTCTGGTTGGTCTCAAACAGTTCGGCCTGCACGTCTTCCCACTCCCACCGTCGGCGTTGTTCGCAGTCTTGCAGTTTGATTTCCTGCATGGTGGTGATGAACTGATACGTCTGGTTGTTATTCTTGGCCTGCTTCTCGAAGTAGAGGTAATCTATCTGCTTGCGTTGCTTGAGAAACAGGGATATCCATCCTCCGTAGCATAGGCTTCCCGCCAGGAAGATGAGGAAGATGCGCGTGTCGTATCCCCACAACACCGCGCCGAACACGGCGAAGGTCAGCAGCGAGAACGTCACGTTCAGGGTCTGGGTGGTGAGGAACTGCTGCACGCGCTGGTGGTCGTTCATGCGTTGCAGCAGGTCGCCCGTCAGCTTCGTGTCGAAGAAGGCCATCGGCAATTTCAGCAGTTTGATGAAGAAGTCGCTCACCAGCGAGATATTGATGCGCATGCTGATGTGCAGCAATATCCAGCGGCGGATGAAGTCCACCGCCGTGCGGCTGCCCACCAGCATCAGCTCTCCCAGCAGGATGAGGTAGACAAAGCCGATGTCCTGCTCCCGGATGCCCACATCCACGATGGCCTGTGTCAGGAAGGGGAAGATGAGCTGCAGCACGCACCCCAACAGCAACCCCAGCAGGATTTGCCCGAAGTAGCGGCGGTATTGCCTGATGTAGCCGAAGAGGAAGCGGAACGAGCGTTTCTCTCCCTGCGGAGATTCCGGTTGAGCCTGGAAGGCGGGGGTGGGTTGCAGAAAGAGGGCAATGCCTTTCTCCTGCCCCTGCGAATGCGTGCTCAGCCAGTGCTTCTTGAACTCCGCTTCTTTCAGCGTAACTCTTCCTTTGCCCGGGTCGGCCAGGTAATAGCGGCGACGGCGTATGCGGTAGAGCACCACGAAGTGGTTCTGGTTCCAGTGCAGGATGCCGGGCCTCCGGACGGCCTGCAGCTCTTCCAGGCTCACTTTGCCGTAAGCGGTCTGCAGACCCAACTGTTCCGCCACCTGGCAGAGGGCATAGAGCGACACTCCCTCTGCCGTGGGCACGCACCGTTGCGACAATGCTTGCAGGGAAAAACGCTTGCCGAAGTAGGCGCACATCATTTGCAGGCAGCACACCCCGCATTGCATGGAGTCGTGCTGCCTGAACACCGGGAATCGTCTGCTGCCCATGGGTCAGTCGGTGCCGAAGCGCGAGGTGTCCACGCTCCGTTGCCGTTTCTCCTCGTAGTTGTTAAACCGGTAAGTGAAGCTCACCACGAAGCTCCGTTTGAACTTCCGTTCGCTCGTGTCCTGCCATTGCGTGGCATAGCGTATCTTGTAGTTGGGATAATTCTTTTCAAACATGTCGTAGCACCCCAGGCTTAAAGTGGCTTTCTCTTTGGCGAACCGCCATTTCAAGGTGGCATCCACTCCCCAGGTGTTGCTTAAGTCCCAAATGCCTTGTATTCTGGGAGTCTGGTAGTGGGCGATGACATTGAGCGAAATGTCGGGCTTTTTGGACACCGTCAGCCAGTTGTTCATCCGGAAAAAGCCCGTCCATTTCCGGCGGTCGAACGACAGGTCATGCCATTGGCTGCTTTTGTAGCGTTCGCTGTATAACGTGGCCGAAAGGTTGCTGGTGAACCTCTTGCCTATGCGGACCGGCGCGCTGAGCACCATGTTGAAGCTGGAAGCGAAGTCTGTATTCATCTCTTGGTAAATCATCTGCAGTTCATCGGGCGACTGGTAGGTCTGCATCATATAGAAATTCTTGGTCTTGGTATAAGACATTTGTAGCGCATATTTGTTGTTGAGCACATAAACCAGATAGGCTTGGTTGAACCGCGTAGGGGGCAATGCCGGGTTGCCCTTCCGGATGGTGTATTCGTCTTCGTGCAGGGTATAGTCTTGTCGTGACCAATAAGACGGATAGCCCCGATAGGTGCTGTATATCAGTTGCAGGATGTGCTTGGGGTGTGGCCGGTAAATCAGGTTGACGTTGGGAATCAGGTTGTATTCTTTTTCGTCGTTGATGCGGTAATATTCTCCTTGCACCGACAATGACATATACACTTTGTTTCCGGCAAACGACTGGCTGGCGCCCACGTAGAGGCTGGCCCGGTCTTCGCTCATGTCCGTCCACTGCTGGAAACTCTCCGCGCCGCTGTTCAGCCGGTCGTCATAATCCTGCCGGTTGCGGGTCTGGGTGTGGTTGTATTGCCCGCCGTAGTTCAGCCGCCAGTCTCCGGGCAGTTTGTGGCTCATGTCGGCCGTCACCAAGTATTGGTGGATGCGCTGCTCGCGGTCGTACTGAAAGGCGTTTTCCTCCGTCCCGCTTTTGGGGAAATACTGCATGTCCTGCTGCATCCGGCTGTCGTAGTAAGTATATTCGCCGCTGACGCGCAGCCCGAAAGGGGCATCGTAGGTGGCGCGCACGTCGTGCAGCTGCGACTTGCCGGTGTCGCCCGAACGCGCGTCGGAGAACAGATTGTTTTCCGCAAACAACTTGTTGTCGTTTTTCGGGGAAAACTGTCCGTTGTAGCTCAATCCTATTTGGTGGTTGCCCGGTATGTTATACAAGAAGTTGCCGAACAGGTTGTGGCTTTGCGACCGGTTACGGTAGTGTTTGGCTGTGTGGATGTCATACACGTCCTCGCCCACCGTGTGGCGCCCGTCCGTGTTGATTTGGCTGGCGAAGCGCGAGTTGCCGTAGTTGTATATCACGTCGTAGCTGTATGTCTTGTTGGACACGAACAGGCTGCCGATGCCCGTATAGCTGTTGACGTGCTGGTTCCTCCACTGCCCTTGCACCTGCCCCTGCATCTCGTACCGTTCGCTTTTCCGGATGACGACGTTGATGGCCGCTCCCCGCACGTGCCATTGCGGCGGGGCATTGTAGGTCAGCTCCGCCTTTTCTATCTTGTCGGCCGGCATGGATTTCAGGTAGGTGTACAGCTGGCTGAGCGACAGGTTGGACGGCCGTCCGTTGATGAGGATGCTGGTGCCGCTCATGCTGCCGGTGATTTCCAGCGAGTTTTCGCTGCCGCTCACCAAGGGGATGGCCTTCAGCAGCTCGAAGGCACTGTCGAATGTACGGTCGCCCATCAGCTGCTTCATGTCGTAGCTCAGGTGCCCGTCTTCCATCTTCACCAGGGGACGCTCGGCGGTGACGGTCACGGTCTCCAGTTGGTTGGCGCTGGGCGTCAGCATCACCGTGCCCGCCTGCGGCGATTCCCGCTCCACCACGCAGGTGTTGTAGTTCAGGTGGCTGAATACAACCGGTATCCTCCTCCGGAATAATCCAGCCGGAAGACGCCTTGGCTGTCCGTGATGGCCGTTCCCACATAGGTGGAGTCCGGCCGTTGCATCACCACGCTCACGTCGCTCACGGGGAGGCTGTCCGGGTCTATCACGTTGCCCTGGATTTGTATAGTCTGTCCGTATGCGCCCGTAGCAGCCAGGCACAGGCAGAGGCTTAGGAAGAGGTTCTTGAAAAGGGTGTGCATAGTGTCAGTTCTTTATGGATAAGTCATTGATACATCATGTCGGTTTGCAGAGGCGGCGCATAACAGCAGTGCGGGTCTGGAAAGTCCCAGTTCTCCGCCCCATAGGCTTTGATGACGCGCACCCAGCATCGACGGTGGTTTTCGTTGCAAAAATAGAAATTATTGCAATGACTGCATCTGCTTTGGTCGCGAAAATCGGATTGTTTGAGCGAAAGAAGCGATTTCGCCCGTTCCGACTGCCAGATTTCCTCCAGGCTTTGGGTGGTCAGGTCGCCGATGATGAACTGCGGATGCCAATACAGGCGTTCGCAAAGGGTCACCTTGCCGTCGGGCAGGATGAAACATTTGTCGTGCAAGGCACCGCACTGGCCTCCCTCAAAATACAGGTCTTTGCATTGCCCCTGGCGGAAGGGATTCCTCAGCGCGTCGTCGTTCACCAGGATGTGAAAGGGGGAAACGGGCTGGATGACTTTGCGCACATAGTTGCAAATCCGGACCGCTTCCTCTTTGGATGGCTTGACTTCGGAGAACGTCCGGCTGTGGTAGATGGAATATTCCGGCACCCTGATTTCCCATCGGCTCAGCCCCTGCACGGTTTTCAGGTAGCCGAACAAGGCCTGCATGTCTTCTTCCGTTGTGTTGTGCCGCGTCAGGATGGTGTCCACGTAGAGGGTGAAGCCGTATTGCTGCAGGTAGTCGAAGCCTCGTTTCAACTCTTCTATATACGAAGGCCAGCTGTGGATGATTTGCCGCGACTTGTCATAATCCAGCGTGTCCAGCGAAATCTGCACGATGTGGTCATATCCCGTATCCTTCAGCCGACGCACGTCCTCTTCCCGCAAGGGAATCTTGGTGGATATATAAGTCGGGGTGAGGCGTTTTTCCACCAGGTGCCGCAGCAGGATGTCCCAGTCTTTTTTCAGGAAAAACTCGCCTCCTATGACGTCGATGTATGACATCTTGAGCCGGTGCGCCTCGTCGATGAAGCGGAGAATCTGCTCGGTGCTCATCTCCCGGCAACGGGTATGCTTGTCGGCATAGCAATATTTGCACTGCGTGACGCACCGGTTGTTCACCATGAAAATCAGCGACTGGGGCGCCCGGTGCATCCGGTCGTTTTTCAGGTTCACCGGACTTTGGGTCGGGGTGAGGTCTTCGTCGCTGAAGTCGTATCCGGTTTGCCGTTGCCGGAACGTTTCTGCGTCTATCAATACTTGTTTCGGGAAATACACCTTTTCGCCCAGTGTCTCTGTAAAGAAAGACTCCTCATTGCAGACATAAGGAGCCACAATCTCTTGCGCCTGCTCAAACGTCAGGTGGAAAGACTCGGCTAACAATTGCATATTCTCTCCCCACGTCCTCCCTTGCGTGAAGAGCGCAAGTATCCGCGCCTGCGCCGGGTGGATGTAGCCAATCCATTCCGCTGAACTGTATCGGGCCACCTCTTGACGGGAATACATCACGATTCGGTCGAGGTCGTTCTTGAAATGATAGTCAGGATTCAGGTAAACAATGTCGGAGATGTCTGGTAACCGGGAAGCCGGATTTGTCTGTGCGGATGGTTCGGACATGGGATTATTTCTGGTTTTAGTTTTAGAGCCTGTTAAAATTTTTATTGGCTCTGTCATTAGCTACGCTCAAAATCTCTTTTGACCATCCTGCTAAGGTATAGTCTGAACAGAGTGAAGAGTCTCCTCCTGTGATAAAGACATTCGGGAGATGTTTCGACTTCGCTTCGCTCCGCTCAACATGACAGAGAATGCGATTTTTAAACAAACTCTTAGATACGTATTGGATAGAATAGTGTGCCTAAAAGGCTTTTCCCGCTTGTCCATTCTCATTCAAGTTGGAATGTTTTTCATCGCTGCACGGAAATGGCCGGAGAAATGCCTTTTAGACTCACTGCTGGCATGGAAAATTACAGATGTTTAGCGGGGTTGTCACGGTCGCCTTCTTTAGGAGGAACAGTTGTTGACGAGCCTACGCTTCCTGCTTGGCATGTTACAGATGTGCTGCCACATGTCATAGCTGGTGAGTCACCGGTGCATACAATGCCTACGCTTCCTGCTTGGCATGTTACTACGCCGTTGTTACCGCCTTTGACGCCCATGAGTTCTTCTAAACTCAATCCTTCGGAAAGATTTAAAAAGTTTTTCATAAACATTTGGTATTAAATTGCCCTCTATCAACTTCGGGCCTTGTTCTATCTTGGTTTATAGGTCAAATACCCCTTCATAGGTATTTGTCTCTGTCTCCAGAAGCAGCGTAAACACCCCTTGAGCCTCTCCGTTTAAAACGAACGTGCAGTCTCCCCACGTCTCATTTTCATATATGGTGTTTCCCTCTGCGTCGGTCACAGTGATATGTAACTGTTCGGTGGAATAATAATAAATATGAATGATATTCCCTTCATGCGTAGCTGTTGGTTCAAAAGTGAAAGAACGGCGCTCATTAGGCTGTTCGGTTATAGGGGTATGTTTACCACTTGTATCATAAATAGGAATAGGCTCTTCTTCCGCACATAGTGGAAGAAAGAATATGACCCCAAGGAAAAATAAAATAAATCGTCTCATGTTTTTGTTTTTTGTTACGAATGTAGACGATTTTATTGTAAATTGAATGCAAATGGGCTGTGCAAGAATTGGGTCAATCCCATCTTTTGGGCACGCTGCAATTGTAAATTGAATGCAAATGGGCTGTGCAAGAATTGCGCAATTGTTTGTGAAGGATTGTGCAGGCTGCGCAAAAATTGCGCAAATGAGCATTAATGAGCTTATAATGAGATAATAAAGTTGTCCCAGTCTTTAGCCTCTCCTTTTTGACCGAAAACCTTGTAGTAAAGCCTTCTGCGCACGGAGTTCACGCCGCTCAAAGACAGATTGACCAATTTCCCGATGTCTGTGTAGGAAAATTTTAATTTAATGAGGAGGCAAACGTGCAGTTCGCGGTCGTCCAATTGGTAAGGACCGTTCAGTTTGGAAGTGAAATTATTATAGCATTTGTCTATTTGGCTTTGCAGATCCTTCCAGTCTTGAGGTGTCAGATGTGGTTGGCTGTGGTTAGCTTGCAGTTGCTCTCTGAAGTGCTGGTAGATTTCAGAATGAAAAAGCAAGTATTCTTCTGTTTCCCGTCTGTCCTGTTCCAGTTTTATCTGCAAATTGGCGTTTTTCAAAAGACTTATTTGCTTTTCCAGTTGCTGACGGATGACTTCGTTTTCCTGCAAGGTCTGTTCTTTGTCTTGCAGTTGGTGGGTCAGTTGGTGGATTTTCTCTGCATTGCTCTGGGCATACTGTTCACTTCGCTGATAAATCTCGTTTTTCAGTTGCTCGAGAGCCTGTAATCGGATTTTCCATCGTTTTTGTCGTTCCCGATAATAGAAGACTGATGTTGAGAACAGAAGACCTGCTCCGATAACCAAATATATGATGCAGCGTGTTTGCTTTTCATTGGCAGCTTGCAGCTTCGCATTTTCTTTTTCGCGCAACTGGTAGTTGTATAATGCGTATGTTTTACGGATGCTTTCTGTATTCGTCCTCTTTTGTAAAGAATCAGCTAACAAATTGTACTTCCGCAAGTATCGGGTAGCAAGTTTGGGGGTCTCTTGTTGCAATGCTATTTGGGATAAATTGCCATAGGCGATGAGTTGTGCATGGATAGAGTTTGTGTGGAGTAATTGTTGGTAATACCAGGCTGCCGAATCTGTTTGACCGATGCTGTGGTAGTATATGCCAGCCGTGGTATAAATGCGGGTTCTGTTTGTTATAGTTGCATTTTTCAATGCTTTTTCTATAAAAATACGAGCCGAATCATAACGCTCTTGGTTGAGGTATGTCCAGGCAATCTTGTCTTCTATCTCTCCGTTTGAAAGTGGTTGTTTCAAGGTATTGTTGAACTGATAAGCCAACTGGTAATATTTGCGTGTGCTGTCTGGCTGATTCAAAACTTTGTATACTAATCCGATGTTTAGCCAGGCGGAAATAATCCATGTGCTGTCGCCTAAAAGAGAGTCGCAGGACAGATTCTTTTTATAGATATTTAACGCTTCTGGATACATTCCTTGGCGGTAAAACAGCGTTCCCATCTGCGAAAGTACCCGGCTCCGCAGGGGCAACATGCCCTCGTCGGGCAGGGCTTCCAAGGCATGCTCAAAGTGGTCCAACGCCTGCGGGGCATCCCCCAGGTCGGAGGCCACGCGCCCGGCGTAGTAGTAGGCTTCGGGCAGGTGGCGGCGGTCGTTCCGGTCGACGTAGTAGCGCAGCACTTCTTGCACCGCGCTGTCGGAGGCGTGGGGGACGTAAGCCTTGTCTTCCGCTTTGATGCAGAGCAGGTTGTAATACATCCGCGTGGCCGTGCCCGCCTCCTTCATCTCCGGCTCCAGCGCGCGCAGCAGCCGCAGCGCGCTGTCCGGGCAGGCCGACGCCAAGCTGTCCGCCGTCAGCAGCGACGACGGGTAACGCCCCCGGCAGGCCGTCATTAGCAGCAAGGCCAGCAGGGCAAGAAGCAGGGGAATGGGCCGTATTCTCACGGCGGCAAAGGTAGGAAATATTCCGAAAAATTTGGAAGAAACCACTTCCCCGACCGGCAGATACCAGGTTCGTCCCCCCTTCGCCCCCGGGTCGTCCCTGGTTCGTCTCCTTAAGGGACGAAGAGGGGACGAAGAAAAACGGAAAATGTAGGACATCGGGGCTGTCTTCATGGTCGCCTGCATCCGGCCGGGGCGCGCTTAGGCTTGTTCTTCTTCGGCTTTCAGTTCGGCCAGCAGGGCGTCTATCTCTTGGGGAGTGATGCTGTCTTGTTCGGCCTTGTCATACAGGGTGAGGAGGGTGACGGTGCCCCTGGCCGTGTCCACCAACGCCGTGTAGGTGATGACGCGGGCGCCGTGGCTCTTGCCCTTGCCTTTGGCGGAGATGGCCATGCGCACCTTGCGGACGTTGTTGCCCAGGTCGGCGCCTTGGGCGGGATTCTCTTCCAAGGAGTCTATCAGTTTTTCTAAGTCGCAGTCCAAGGAACGGTATTTTTTCCAAAGACGCTTGAAATCCTTTTTGAATTTCTTGCCTAATTTAATGTCGTATTTCATGGAGGAATTCTCTGGCTGATTGCAATTGGATATTATTTTTCTGGGCGGCTCTTACTTCCCGCAATCCTTCCTTGATGTCGGCCAGGATTTCCCGCTTGTCCGCTTCGGTCATGACGTCGCTTTCTTCCGTCGTTTCTTCTTTTTTCAACTTCTGCAGGTATTTGTGCAGCTTCTTGAGCAAGTCGTTGTTGCCTATGATGGAGGCCACGTCTTGCAATACGTCTTGTTGCAGTTGGAGGTCGATGGTTGCCATATGCTGTAGGGTTTTTATGCTTTCCCGGCAAAGGTAGGGCTTTCCGCGCTGTTTTCCAACATTTTCAGTTCTTTTATACCTCTTGCCGCTTTCTTCCCGCCGGGATTTTTGTAACTTTGCGGCGCAAAGCGAAAAAATTCCATTTAAACATTTACATACTATGGCTAAGAAAGCTCTTTTAATGATTCTGGACGGTTGGGGAATCGGCGACCGCCAGAAGGACGATGTAATCTATGTGACTCCTACCCCGTATTGGGACAGCCTGTTGGCCAACTACCCGCACTCGCAACTGCAGGCCAGCGGCGAAAACGTAGGCTTGCCCGACGGACAGATGGGCAACTCGGAAGTGGGTCACCTCAATATCGGCGCCGGACGCATCGTTTACCAGGACTTGGTGAAAATCAACCGCGCCTGCGCCGACGGCAGCATCCTGAAGAACAAGGAAATCGTTTCTGCCTTCAGCTATGCCAAGGAGCACGGCAAGGGCATCCACTTCATGGGCCTGACGTCCAACGGCGGCGTGCACAGTTCGCTGGACCACCTGTTCAAGCTGTGCGACATTGCCAAGGAATACGGCATCGGCGAGCGCACCTTCATCCACTGCTTCATGGACGGTCGCGACACCGACCCGAAGAGCGGCAAGGGCTTCATCCAGCAGCTGACTGACCACTGCGCGCAGAGCGCAGGACGCATCGCCAGCATCGTGGGCCGCTTCTATGCCATGGACCGCGACAAGCGTTGGGAGCGCGTAAAGGAGGCCTACGAACTCTTGGTGAACGGCCAGGGCAAGCAGGCCGACGACATGGTGAAGGCCATGCAGGAGTCTTACGACGAGGGCGTGACGGACGAATTTATCAAGCCCATCAACAACTGTGCGTTCGACGGCACCATCAAGGAGGGCGACGTGGTCATCTTCTTCAACTACCGCAACGACCGCGCCAAGGAACTGACCATCGTGCTGACCCAGCAGGACATGCCGGAACAGGGCATGAAGATCATCCCCGGCCTGCAATACTATTGCATGACGCCGTATGACGCTTCGTTCAAGGGCGTGCACATCATCTTCGACAAGGAAAACGTGGCCGACACGCTGGGCGAATACCTCAGCAAGCAGGGCAAGAAGCAGCTGCACATCGCCGAGACGGAGAAGTATGCGCACGTGACGTTCTTCTTCAACGGTGGACGCGAGGCCCCGTTCGAGGGTGAAGACCGCATTCTGGTGCCCTCGCCCAAGGTAGCCACCTACGACCTGAAGCCGGAGATGAGTGCCTATGAGGTGAAGGACAAGCTGGTGGAGGCCATCAACACGCAAAAGTACGACTTCATCGTGGTGAACTATGCCAACGGAGACATGGTGGGCCACACGGGCGTGTATGAGGCCATCGAGAAGGCCGTGGTGGCCATCGACAACTGCGTGCGCGACACCGTGGAGGCAGCCAAGGCCAACGACTACGAGGTCATCATCATAGCCGACCACGGCAATGCCGACCATGCCCTCAATGCTGACGGCACGCCCAATACGGCCCACTCGCTCAACCCCGTGCCCTTTGTCTATGTCACCACGGACAAGAACGCCCAAGTGGAGAACGGCGTGTTGGCCGATGTGGCTCCTTCCATCCTGCACATCATGGGCCTGCCCCAGCCGGCTGACATGACGGGACGGGATTTAATTAAGAATTGATGCATCTTTCTTATTAGAGAGTGTGCCGAAACGGAAATAGCCTTTCATTCTGTCATGTTGAGTGGAACATTGCGGAGTCGAAACATCTCCCATAAGCATGCGGGAGATTCTTTGACTGCGGGTGACAGAATGATGGTTCCCTTTTCGTTTCGACATGCTCTCCTTTTTTATTTCCCATAAATGGATAAGGATGCGAGTCCATTTCTTGCCGAAATCAATAAAGACGGGACAGTGACAGGGCGTTGTGAACTATGAATAAAAACAATAGCTTGAAAAGAACAGGAAGTACGCCTCAAAATGCAGTCAGCCTGTTGGAGCAGGTGAGGCATAAAATTGTGTACTTAAGAAATAGCCAAGTGATATTGGACGCTGACATTGCAGAACTGTATGGTGTGGAAACAAAGCGGGTGAATGAAGCGGTAAGAAATAATCCGGATAAGTTTCCGGAAAGCTATATGTTTTGTTTGACGCAGGAAGAGGCCGCTTATTTGCGGTCGAATTTTTCGACCACAAAACTTTCATCAAAGTCTCGTGTTCTTCCTAAGGCATTTACAGAAAAGGGATTATACATGCTGGCCACCATTCTCAAAAGCCAGCAAGCCGTAAATGTGACCTTTGCTGTCATAGAAACCTTTGCTGCTGTGCGCCAACTGAAACGGGAACTTCGTGATTTGCATAAGGAGACGGATCGTAAGACACAACAGTCGAAGATGCAGCAATTTGGAGAAATGCTTTCAAACATTGTCATGCCTGATCTGGAAACGTCTGAAACGGAATCAAGTCTGGAGATTAATTTCTTGATTGGCAAAATAAAGCATACGGTAAAGCGGGTAAGAAGGCAAAACGATTCAGATCATACCGAGGTCGAATAAATAATTAAGCAACTGTTCATCTAAATGGGAATTGAAAATTTAAACGACAGGCTCTTATCTTTTAATTTTTAATTCTCAATTTTTAATTAGTCCAAATGCTTCAAATACAAGATGTCGTCGTCAGTTTTGACGTGCTGAAAGAAAAGTTCCTTTGCGACCTCAGTGCCTGCCGGGGCGCCTGTTGCATCGAGGGAGACGCGGGGGCTCCTCTGGAGTTGGACGAGGTGGAGAAGATAGAAGAAGTCCTGCCTCTCATTGAAGACGAACTGTCGCCCGAGGCGAGGGCCGTCATAGACCGGCAGGGGGTGGCCTATGTGGACCAGGAAGGCGACCTGGTGACCTCCATCGTGGGCGGCAAGGATTGCGTGTTCACCTGTTACGACGAAAAGGGGTGTTGCTATTGCGCCATCGAGAAGGCGTGCCGCGAGGGGAAGACCGACTTCCTCAAACCAGTGTCCTGCCACTTGTACCCCATCCGCGTGAAGGATTTCGGCGCTTTCAAGGGCGTGAATTATCACCGCTGGGACGTGTGCAAGGCGGCGGTCTTGCTGGGACAGAAGGAGAACCTGCCCGTCTATAAGTTCCTGAAGGAGCCGCTTGTCCGCAAGTTCGGGGCGGAATGGTACGCCGAGTTGGAGACGGCGGTGGAGGAGCTGAAGAAACAAGGGATGCTGTAAAATCATAAAAGTCGCCGATGCTTCCTCATGTGTTTTGAAACTCCTTCATGCTGTTTGCTGCTTTATTTCCGTTTTTTAAGCCGATAGTCCTGTCATCCACGCCAGGCATCGCCCCAGGTGTCCCTGCTTGTGGCGGCTCATCCAGCGATGGATGAACAAGGGGATGTAGATGCCTGTGAAGAAAGCCAGCACGCCGCCCACTTGCCACGGCGCATGCGTCAGTCCGAGAAAGACCTGCTGGCAGGCGGCCTGTGGGAACCAGGAGAAGAGATAGATGGCATAGGAGGCTCCGAACAAGTGATGCAGGAAGTGCCACTTCCGTTGTATATATAGGTGTCCCAACAAGAGGCTCAGCGCAATGCCGTTGACGGCCATCAGTACCTCCTTGCCGAAAAAGTCGGGGATGAGCGTGACGAACAACAGGGACAGCCCGCCCGTCAGGCAGATGCCCGTGCCAAGGTGGCGGTTCATCCGTTCGGCCAGCCGGTAGCGGCAGACGTAATAGCCCAATGCGAAGTAGAAGAGATGATGGACCGCGCTGCTCAGATTGAACAACCGTACTTCCCGCAGGGGATTGAACAAATGCAACGCAAGCAGTGCCGCCAAGATAAACAGATGTTTGTCCGGATGGTGAACTTCCTTCAAAAAACGTGTGCCGACTACTACCAAGAGAAAGATGAGAAACAACGTGGGCAGGAACCAGAACTGCACGATGGGATTTTCTGCCGGATAGACCCACATGCGGGCATAATCGCTGAACGAAAGATACAGCGGATGGACGGCAAACCGGCTGAGCAACACCTTGGGCACGAAAGCCAGTGTGCCCAGCACGACGTAAGGCACCAGCAGTCGTCTGGCCTTTTTCCGCAGGAATTGCCCTGCCGGGATGTCGGCCAGCCTGTTTCCCTTGCGCTCCTGCGTATGGCGGAGCAGAAAGCCGGAGATGAACATGAACAGCGGCATGTGGAACGTGTACAGCCATACCGACCATAGCGGCTCTTCAGGCGCCCCTTGCCGACTATGCCCCAGCACCACGAGTACAATGCCGAATGCTTGCAGAAAAGATATCAGCGTGTTTTTGTTTTGCATGATGTCTTGTTGAGCGATGTTTCCGGCAAAGGTAATCTTTTTTTATGGCAAGGCAACGTGGGGGTGTGGTTTTTTGTCCGGTTATATGGTGTCGGCGTTACAACTCTTGCTGCTTGAGGAAAACGAATTGTTTTGGCATTGACGGAATAAAGTGGGTGTGTCAAAAGCCTATGAACGTTTTCAAAGTGTTGTATATTAGGCACGGATTTCGCGGAATAACGCGGATGTAATAAGCTTAATCCGTGAAATCCGCGTAATCCGCGTCTAAAAGAAGCATTCAGAGAGTTTTGACACACCTCCTCATGAGTGATGCCCGGTAAAAGCCCGTCCGGAGGGAGAAAATAGAAATAAAGATGCGTGGGAGATCAGAAACGGAAGGTCAGTCCCACCACGAAGTTGAGGCCTTCCGTCGGGCAGAGCCACGTGTGCCAATAGTGTTTGTTCAGCAGATTGTCTATTTTGGCATATGCGCCCAGGCCGCTGACAAGGTCGTAGGAGGCACCCAGATAGAGGTTGCTGACGGGGTCGATGGCTTGTCCGCCGACCGATGTGCGGGCAATGTGGCGGTAGCCCACGTAGGCGTGCAAGGGAGAGAGGGGACGCACCTCGAGTTTCACGTTGCCCTCGAAGGCGGGTTTCAGGGCCAATGCGCCGGCCTGTTCTCCTTTGTCCGAGGCTGACCAGTGGCGGTAGATGCCTTCGCCGGTGAGGCTGACCAGGTCGCGGTAGCTGTAGCTCAGGCCGAGTCCGGCATAGATGTTATGGGTGTCCCATACCATCCAGGCTGGGAACGGTGCCGCAGACGATGCCGGCGAAAGGAGGCAGAGGTCGTCTTTCAAGTCCTGGTATCCTCCGTAGAGGTGCAGGCCCAGGCCGGAGAGGGTGCCCACACGGATGCCCAAGGCGGCGTTGACCTGTTCGTATGTGGCATCTAATTGTGCGGCAGGTTCAGTATATGGACTGAGGGCCTCCAGGCGGCGGAAGTCGTTGAGCAGGCGTCCGCTACGGGCTTGCACGTAGAGCGTGGTGCGTGCGGGGAAGGTGTATTGCGCCAGCAGGTCGGGCGACATGCGGAACTTCTTGCCGAAGCCCATGGACGGGTCTATGTGCATGCCTACGCGCAGCGTCCATCCGTCGGCCTTGTAGGCATAATAGGGCGTGAGGCTCAAGGCGGTGTAGTTGTCGAAACCGTTGCGGCGGTAGAGGCGGTTGTCCATCTGCAGGTCTATGCCGACGGTCTGGTTGTGTCCCACTGCGCCCCACACGTCGGCACGGGTGCGCACTCCTACTTCTTGGGCGTTGTGGAAGCCCGGGCTGTACAGCCGTTGATAGAGCAGCAGGTTGGTTTCGGCACGGAACTGCACCGGCCATTCGCTGGTGGTGGAGGCCGCGCCTATGTGTACGTCGCCCGAGGTAAACTTCTGCTTGGAGGCCGCGCTGCCGGGCAACAGCCCGAAGTGGCGCAAGCCGAAGCGGGCGGCAGCATCCAGGTCGATGCGGCGGAAGCGGTGCGTGTAGTCCAGCGCGGCCCGGGTATGATAACGGAAGGTGTTCCACTTCTCCGCGCCGTCACCCGGGTTCAGCCGGCCGTCCATCCCGTCCAGGGCAAAGGTCAGGCCGAGGCGGTCGCGGGCGGAGAGCCGGAAACGATAGTCGGCACGTATGTCCAGGTTGTTGTAGTTGCCATATCCGGCGCGCGCATAGCCCCGGGTGGCTTGGCGCAGCGGTTCGTTGGCGGCAAAGGTCTGAAGAGTGTCTGTCGGCATCTGTGCCAGGGGGGCCGTGGCTGCGTCATATTCCACCTCTCTGGGGGTTACGTCGGGTTCTTCCACCCGTGGCAACACGTTCACCTTGGCGGCGTCTTGGATGCGGGGGGCATATTCTTGTTCTACCACCACGGTGCGGTTCAGGGCAGTATCGGCTGCCTGGGTCTGTGCGGCCAGTCCTGCGGGCATCAGCAGGAAGGCGGCGAGGGCTATGTTTTGTTTCATCGTCATGTTCTTTCCATTCGTTGGTTTTCAGGGTTTATGCGATTGGCCGGATGCTGGGTCGGGAGGCCGTCTGCGGGGTGCTTCGGACGGGGTCGACCTGGTGTTCCAATTCCACCGACCTGGCGTTCCAATCCCACCGACCTGGCGTTCTAATTCCCGCCGGCTGGCATTCTAACGCCAGGCAGGCAGCCTTTATTTCAGCTTTTCCAGCCGTTCGTCTATCATTTGTTGGATGTCGTCCTGTTCCGTATAGTTCTGCTGTAAGCTCAGCAAGTACTGGCGTGCGTCGAGCTTTTTGTCTTGCGCCGCGTAGATGTCCGACAAGAGGATGAAGCTGCGGGCCAGCCAGTAGGCGTGCGGAGTGCTTTGGTCGATGTAGTCCAGCACTTCTTTTTCGGCGGCGGCATAGTCGCCTGTGTCATACAGCAGTTGGGCCAGCAGGTATTTGGCTTCGGCTCCTTGTGCGGTACGCGTGTCGGCAGCCAGGATGCGCAGGTCGTCCGTGGCGCGGGCAGTGTCGCCCTGACGCAGCAGGGCTTTGGCCCGGTCATAGCGTGTCTCGTTTTGCAGTTCGGGCGTCAGGCGGCCCGATTCCAGTAGCGTGGTGGCGGCTTCGCACGCGGCAGCATCGTCCGACAGCAGCACCGAGCTGCGCAACACGCCCGTCAGGCCCGCCTGCCGCCTTTCGGGGGTGGTGGCTTTGGTCTGCAACTGCCGGTAGTCGTCGCGGGCTTCCGCATACTGCTTGCGTTTCATCCACACGTCGCTGCGCATCAGCAGCACCTCTTCCGAATAGGGACTGTCCGGATAGGCCAGCACCTGTGCGGCATGGGTCAGGACGCCTTCGTCGTCTTTCTCCTCGTATGCGATGGCGCAGAGCCGATAGTGCGTGTCCAAGCTGAAGGCCCCTTCGGGATATTGCTGCAGGTAGTGCCCCAGGCTTTCTTTGGCGGCGGCCGTTTCGCCCCTCATGTATTGACGCTCGGCAGCGGCATAGGTCAGCGAGTCTTGTTCGGCCGCTTCCAGGCGTATGCCGCCCGGCAATTGTTCCGCCAGACGGGCAAAGTCGTCTATCCGGTTGGTCTCGACGTAGATGGACTTCAGGTCGCGCAGGGCCAGCCGGGCCTCCGCGCTGCCCGGATATTGGGTGATGACGTACCGGTAGGCCTCTATGGCGCGGTCGTATTGGTTTTCCTGATAATACAGCAGGCCAATCTCGGCAGCGGCCTTGCGGGCGGCGGGGCTTTCGGGATGGAGTTCCAGCAGCTGGCGGAAGGTGGCGATGGCCTGCGTGCTCTGGTTGTCCTGCACGAAGGAGCGGCCTTTCTCATACAGCGCGTCGATGGCATAAGACGAATGAGGGTAGCGGGTGGCCAGGCGGTCCAGCAGGTTCACCTTGGTGGCGTACTGCTTCTGCAGGCCGGCCACCAGTGCCTGCTGGTAGAGCGAATAGTCGCCCGTGGGCATGTCCAGCTTCTCGGCAGTGGCATAATAGTGGCGTGCCTCGTCAAAGCGGCGTCCGTTCAGGCAACAGTCGCCCAGGCGGTTGTAGGCGTCGGCCAGGGCAGCCTTGTTCTCTCCGGTCTCCAGGCGGACGTAGCGGTTCAGCCGGCTTTCGGCCGCCGTATAGTTTTTCTGGTGGAAGGCGATGTAGCCCAGGTTGTAATAGGCCAGGGCCGCCGTCTCGTTGTTGTGCTGCGGGGCCTGGCTCAGGTAGGCGTCGAAGGCCGTGGCTGCGTCCTGCAGATTCCCCAGGCGATATTGCGCTTCGCCCTCCCAGTAAGTTGCCTTGTTGCGGATGTCCTGCCCGGAGGCTCCTTGTGTGGCGGCCAGGCTTTTGGCCTGGTCGAAGCGTTCGGCGGCCGTGCTGAAATCGGCATTGGCAAAAGCCTCCGTGCCCAGTTGGAAGAGGATGCGCGCTTTGGCCTGCAGGATGCCGGCATTGGGCTGGCGGATACGCTCGATGGACTGGAGGGCGGCTTCGTAGCTGCGGGTGCTCATATATACATCTGTCAGATAGCCGCTCACCCGGTCGGCATAGGCCGATTGGGGAAACTCGTTGAGGAAGTTCTCGAATACCTTGACCGATTCGCCAAAGGCCGAGTAGGAGGTCTCGTGGATGCAAAGCGCGTAGTTGTAGGCAGCCTGCTCTTTGACGCGGCGGTCGGCATCCGATACCGCCGCCTGCTCGAAGGCCATGCGGGCCTTGTCCTTTTCGCCCATCTTCAGGTAGGCCAGTCCCAAGTGCAGGTAGGCGTTTTGTGCCAGGGCGTCGTCTGCCAGCGTGGCGCGTCCCAGGGCCTCGGGCACTTGCGAATAGACCCCGCACCGGTAGCAGGCCATGCCCAGCAGGTAGCAAGCGTCGCGTCGCGGTTGCGTGGTCTGTTGCATATAGCTTTGCAGGGCTTTCATGGCTTCCTGGTAACGGCCTTCGTGATAGAGCGCCGTGCCCTCTATGCGTCGCATCTCGTCGGCATGGGCCTCGTCGGGATGGGCGTCGAGGTATGCTTGGGCCACTTGCAGGGCCTGTGCATATTGTTGCCGGTTCAGGTGGATTTCGGCGATGTAGTAAGGCGCCAGCGTGCTGTATTTTTTATTTCCCTGCAAGGCCAGGAACCCGGGCAGGGCTTCGTCATAGCGTTGTTGCGTGTAGCGGATGTAAGAGAGGTAATACGTGCAGTCGTCGGCATAGCGCGGCGCGGTGTCGCGCAGGGTGCCGAACCACGCGGCCGCCTCTGTCAGCTCGCCCGTTTGCAGGTAGCACGTAGCCATCCGGTAGGTCATGTCGTCGCGCTCGTCCGCAGCCAGCAGTTCGGGCCGTGCCTTCCCGAAGGCTTCCAGAGCCGACGGATAGTCTTGCCGGTAGAAACGGGCTGCGCCCACCAAAGCCCACAGGCGGTTGGCATGCGGCGTGTCGGGATGTTCGTTCAAGTAGGCCAGCAGCAACTCTTCGCGTTGCGCGTCTCCCAGTTCGTAGGCGGCGCACACCATCATATATTCTGCTTCGGTCCTCTGTCTGGCCTCTGCTGCCGGCAGGCGTCCGTCGCCGGTTTGCCGCAGGTAGGCTTGCAGGGGCGACAGGGCTGCCGAGTAGGCTTTCTGTCGGAACAACGCATAGCCTTCGTCGTAGAGTTGCTGGGGGGCAGGGCCTTTCTCCGCCTCTTGCGCGGCAACCGTCAGGGGCAGGCAGCAAAAGGCCAGGCCGAGTATGCGGGATAGGGAATGTCTTTTCATCGGTGGTTATGGGATTAGAATTAGCGTAGTTCTTTTTCCAGGAAGAGGCCCAGGCCCTTGCGCACGGACTCCAGGCCGAAGTCTTCCGTCCGGATGTCCCGCAGGGGGATAAAGAAGGCGTCGGCCGCGTCGTCCATGGCCCGGAAGTGCGACGTGTCTGCCACCCGGCAGCGGAAAAACATGTCCAGCGTATGCACCAGAAAGCCTGAATACAGGTACAGGTTGGGCAGGGAAAACAGGTAGTCAGCCTGCTGGACGTCCAGCCCCGTCTCTTCCTTCACCTCGCGGGCAACGCCCTCTTCTCCGGTCTCGAACATGTCGACAAAGCCTCCCGGCAAGTCCAGCGTGCCTTTGGCCGGCTCTTTGCCCCGGCGGCACACCAGCAGTTCGCCGTGTTCGTTCAGGATGAGGGCCACCGTGGCCGACGAAGGGTTGAAATAATACGTGAACCCGCAGTCGGCACAATGCTTGGACTTGCCGTTGTGCACCTCGAAGCGCGGCGAGCCGCACTTGGGGCAATAGCGGAATAGGGAGAGGGGATGTTCCATAGGTCTGCGTCTGTTAGAATGTTCCGGCGAGGGGATTTTCCCTCGGAAAAAGCCGGGAAGTCGGGGCAAAGATAAGGAATACAAGCATAAGTTGGCCGATTTTTGAGTTTTTTTGCTGATGGAATGCAGTATAAGCACTATTTTTGCATTTTCTTTCGCGAAACAGGCTTAGGCAAGAAGTGAGCAGAAGGGTAGAAACATACGGTAGTCTTGCTGCGGAAAGCAGTTGCATATTAGTTTTTTAGTCGTGTGCACAAGGTTCAATCGGTGCATGTTTAGTGTAGTAATGAAAATGTAAAGTAAAACGAGTGATGAAGTTCTTTAACAAGTTATTTCCCCGGGCAGGCAAGACATGCCGTCAGAAAAAAGATTATGGCATCCTGAATAAGGAGCGGACTTCCCGTAGCCCTTTGATCAGCGTGGTGGTGACAAGCTATAACTATGCAGCTTACATCGGGCAGACTTTAGATTCGATATGGGCCCAGACTTACCCGAATTTTGAAGTAATCATAGTCGATGACGGTTCGACCGACGAGTCCATAGCCGTGGTCGAACGCTATCTGACGGACAAGCGCTTTCATCTGTACACGCATCCCGGTGGCGTCAACAAAGGGTTGTGCGCTACGATGAAGTTAGGCATAGAGAAGTCACAGGGCGAATACGTTGCTTTTTGCGAGAGCGACGACCTGTGGAAGCCTCAGTACTTGGAGAAGAAAGTGGAAATCATCAACGCTTATCAGGATGTAGGCATCATTTCCAACAGCATAGAGTCCTTTGGCGATGCAGAAGTCATCCAAAAGCGCATTGGGTATTTGAATGCAGTGGATGCGTCCCTTGTTGCCGGCGGAAACAAGGTAGATCTCTCCCGGGAAAAATCAGTGAACTATATCCCTACTTTTTCTGCCGTAATGATTAGGAAAGACATCCTGACGTCGCTGGATTATCATTCGCCTGTCGACGCTTGGATAGACTTCTGGCTGTATCGGCAAATCCTGCGGAAGCATCTCCTGTTTTATACCAACGAGAAATTGACTTCCTGGCGTATGCACAACTCCTTGAACGGCTTGAAAGGGATGGAGAAGCATGTGCGAAAATGTGAATACTTCATAGACCAAAGCGACCGGCTGCTCGGTATCAAGCCGTCTTCTGACTGGCAGCTGCAGCAAATCAGAAATTCTGCTTATTGGGATGAGGCCTATTACAAGGCGCATTACGGTCATCTGCTGGAGGGGGTCGAACCGGTGGAACATTATTACTATTGGGGTTGGAAAGAGAGTTGCAACCCTTCTGCTTCCTTTTCAAACGATGCCTACCTGAATTATTACATGGATATGCGCGAAGGGAAGATAAATCCGTTGGTGCATTACGAAAGCGCCGGGAGAAAAGAAAAACGGAGAATCTTTGCTGTGGACGAATGGCAGGATACGCCAATCACGGCGGAATATATAAAGCAGTTGGAGGACAATCGTGGGAAGAACATTCTGTTTATCAGCCATGAACTTTCGTTGACGGGCGCACCCCGTGCGTTGCTGAACATGGTGGCGGCTGCCAAGCGCGCCGGGGCAACCCCGGTGCTGGTATCGCCGATGGCTGGACCTATGGAAAAAGAAATCAACGAACTGGGCATTCCGCTGTTCATCTTGTCTTCCATCTGGACACGGTCGCTGTTCGGTGACAAAACTTTGAACCGTTTTTTGGCCGCATTCGATAAGATTGTGTTTAATACTTTGATTACAGTTCCCTTGGTCAAACACATGTCCTACCTCCCGGCGCAGAAAATCTGTTGGTTGCACGAGGGGAAAATCAGCTATTATTTATGCGTAGAACGTTGGAAGTGGAATTTATCAGAACTCTTCTCTGCTTTCGACCAAGTGTATGCTGTCGGCAATTATGCCGCTTCTTTCGCGGCGGCCTATCTACCGGCGGACAAGCCGGTGAAGCAACTGCTGTATGGCATTCCCGACGAAGCCGTCGGAGCGGTGCGGGGAACTACCGTGGCCGGCGAGGTGGATACCCGCAAGGTCAACCTGCTTTTCCCCGGCACGATCACCCGGCGTAAGGGGCACCGTGTTCTTCTAAAAACATTGAAATATTTGCCGCGCGACGTCCGCAAACAGTTGGTGATATACATGGCAGGCGCGCCGGCCAAACGGAGAATCGCGAGGCAGATAGAGCATTGCTCCTGTTCGTGCATCCGGTACTTGGGCGAGTTGAACCACGACGACCTGCTGAAACTTTATCCGTGGATGGACGGAGTGCTTTGTCCTTCGCTGGATGACCCGATGCCCATCGTCTGTACAGAAGCCATGATGTTTTCCAAACCGGTGGTGGTGACCGACTGCACGGGCACGGCTGCTCTGGTGGAAGACGGCGTGTCCGGATTTGTGATTCCGGCAGGCAGTCCCAGGAAGTTGGCCAAGGCCCTGAAGCAGGTGTGCGGGCAGAAAGACCGCCTGCCGGCCATGGGGCGGCAGGCCCGCCGGATTTATGAGGCGGACTTTACGATGGAAATCTTCCAGAAGCACGTGGAGAAACTGTTGGACCTGGACGGAAACGTTTCTTAAAAAAGGTAGTTCTTGCCGGGGGACTATTGTATGTACTGCCCTGTTTTTGTACCTTTGCCGCCGTTATTCAACACATTCTTATGCTGAAACAGTTCTTTACCCTTCTGGGCCGCTACATCAGGCCCTATCGGAAGTATCTCACCTGGGCCGTGATTCTCAACTTTGTGTCGCAGTGGCTCAACGTCTTCTCTTTCATGGCCATTATCCCCATCCTGAACATCCTGTTCAAGATAGATTCCCAGGCCTATTACTACCAGGAAATGGACTGGGCCCACCTCAACAAGGATGTGCTCATCAACAATGCCTATTGGTGGATTGGCAATTTCATTCAGGAAAATGGCTCGTTCCTGACGCTGGTCATGCTGGGCGCCATGCTCATCTTCATGACGCTGCTCAAGACGGCAGGTTATTTTGCCTCGTCGGCCGTCATGGTGCCGCTTCGCACCGGCATCGTGCGCGACATCCGCACCGAGGTCTACAACAAGGTGCTGCGTCTGCCCCTCAGCTTCTTTTCCGAAGAACGGAAGGGCGACATCATCGCCCGTATGAGCGCCGACGTCACGGCGGTGGAAACCTCGCTCACCAGCTCCATCGACATGCTGCTGCGCAATCCCATCGCCCTGGTCATCTATTTTTCCACCCTCTTTGCCATCAGCTGGCAGATGACCCTGTTCGTCATAGTCGTGTTGCCTCTGGCCGGGTGGTTGATGGGGGTAGTCAGCCGTAAGCTGAAACGTCAGTCGTCCACCGCGCAGGCCCAGTGGGGCGACATCATGTCGCAGCTGGACGAAACCCTGGGCGGACTGCGCATCATCAAGGCCTTCATTGCCGAGAATAAAATGTCGGCACGCTTTGCCCGTACCAACAACGAATACCGGGATGCCATGAATGCGATGGTCATCCGCCAAAGCTCGGCGCACCCCATGAGCGAGTTCCTCGGCACGTGTGTCATTGTCGTCGTGCTGTGGTTTGGCGGTTCGCTCATCCTGGGCACCAATTATGCGCCGATGGACGCCGCCACGTTTATCTTCTACATGATTATCCTCTATAGCATCATCAATCCGCTGAAAGAATTTGCCAAGGCCTTCTACAACGTGCCCATCGGTCTGGCCAGCATGGACCGCATCGATATGATTCTGAAAGCCGAAAACCCCATCAAGGAACCCGAACATCCCTTGCCCCTGCCGGCCTTCGAGCAGCAGATTGAGTTTCGCGACGTCAGCTTCAGCTACGTGGAGGGACGCCCCGTGCTGAAGCACATCAACCTCGTGGTGCCCAAAGGCAAGACCGTCGCCCTGGTGGGACAGTCCGGCTCGGGCAAGTCGACGCTGGTCGACCTGGTGCCGCGCTATCACGACGTGCAGGAAGGAGAAGTGCGCATCGACGGCAAGAACATCAAGGACGTGTCCATCCGCAGCCTGCGCTCGCTCATCGGCAACGTCAATCAGGAGGCCATCCTCTTCAACGACACCTTCTACAACAACATCACCTTCGGCGTGGAGAATGCCACCATGGAGCAGGTGATTGAGGCGGCCAAGATTGCCAACGCCCACGACTTCATCATGGAGACGGAGCATGGCTATGACACGATGATTGGCGACCGCGGCGGACGCCTGTCCGGCGGGCAACGCCAGCGCATCAGCATCGCCCGCGCCATCCTGAAGAACCCGCCCATCCTCATCCTGGACGAAGCCACGTCTGCCCTCGACACCGAGAGCGAACGCCTGGTGCAGGAGGCCCTGGAACGACTGATGAAGTCGCGCACCACCATCGCCATTGCCCACCGCCTCAGCACCATCAAGAACGCCGACGAAATCTGCGTGCTCTACGAGGGCGAAATCGTCGAACGCGGCACGCACGAAGAGCTGATTGCTAAGAATGGTTATTACAAAAAACTGAATGACATGCAGAGTTTGTAAACTTTTCGCGGCTTTACGCCACTCTCTTCTCCTTCGTCTCCCCTTCGCCCCTCCCTCGTCCCTGGTTCGTCTCCATAGAGACGAGCCGGGGACGTGGTTTATGTAATCCGGTCGTTTTCTGTTTTCTTGTCATCACCCGCTGGGCGGAAGTGTCGGCCTGCGGGGCATCGTGTCCGGATGCGTCGGGGGCATAAATCCGGCGGAACGGACAAATCCGTTCGGACGGCAGGGGAAATTATGTTCTTGAACAGATTTTAGCAAAAAATTATCATCTGCAACTTGCGGGTGATTATTTTTTGTATATCTTTGTCTTGTGCTTTCTTTTTTAGAAAGGGCAACGCTTTGTTTAGAGATATTTATTCGGTCGGATTCTGTGCATACAGGATTCAAGCCAACGTGATTTGTGCAACATCAATCTTACGTACCATGAGCAGGCAGTTAAAAAACGAGGACGGCGAAGGCGGGATGGCATCGGCCCGGAAACTATCCCGGAAGAAACAGGGGCAGACGAAGGCTTTCTTCAGAAGCAGGACGTTTGGAGCGGCAGAGCCGACGCTGGGCGAATGCATGCATTGCCACCGGGCGGTGCCTGCGGGCGCGGTCGTTTGCCCGCATTGCGGACGGTCGCTCACGCCGGGAAAATGCTCTTTCTGCGGGGCCGCCATGCCCCCGGCTGCCAAGTTCTGCACGCAATGCGGCCAGTCGCGTGAGGGCGTTGTGTGCCCTGTTTGCGGCACGCTCAATGCGCGGAACTTCTGCCGGAAATGCAATGCGCCGCTGACTCCCAGGGGGCAACTTGCGCAAGAGGCGGCCCGGAACGACCCGGCATTCCGGGCTTTGCAGGCCAAGGCCGCAGACCTGGCTGCGCTTCATGCCCGCATAGAGGCGCTCCGGGAGAACGGCGGACAGACACAAGGTCCTTCCGGCCTCAGCGAGAGCGACCGGGCGTTGCTGGACGAGTATGCCGATGTATTGCAGTCCATGGGGGTGGCTGTTCCTGAAGTGCCGGCTGTTTCCCGGGTGGAGGAGGCGAGGCGTCCCTCGTATGACGATGCGGTGGTTTCGCTGGATGAGCTGATGGAGGCTTACCGGGAGAAGGCGGCCGAGATGAACGCGGAACTGGAGGCGATGGCGCCTCCGCCGGACTTCACGCCCGAGCAGCAGCGCGATTATTATGCGGCCCGCAAGATGGCCACGTTGCAGACGGAGTATGACATGAGCGACTATCAGTCTTGCGTGTGGCAGTGCAATTATTGCGGGGCTTACCATCAGACTCCTTCTGCGTGCGTGCAGCCGGAATTAGGGGGCACGTGGGTATATATCACCCCGGAACAATACATCGAGCAGAACCAGGCATATATCGTGAAGCAGCAGACGCTCAAAATCGAATAGCCGGTCTCTCGGAAGATAATCCATCAAACACAAGCATTCATGAGAAGATTCATCTGTTTCCTTGGGACGGTGTGGGACGCCGGGGCGATTGGCTGGCGTGCCGTGGATGGCAGTCGTGGCTATTCGGGCGCTTAGGCTGTGTCGCGCATGCGGGAGAGGATGATTCATTCGTTTCATTCACTTTATAAATACAACTGTTATGAAGAATTTTATTCGCTTTTTATGGAGCGGCTTCGGCACCGGAGTAACCGCTTTGCGTGCATTGGGCGGGGCTATCATTTTCTTTCTGTTGGCCTTCATTGCCGTCTATTACATCGTGCGCTGGATAGTCCGTCTTTTTACCAGGAATAGTGCCGACGCGCAACAGCCGACGCAACCCTGATGGATATGAAGCTAAAAAATAATTCCAAGAAACTATGTCTGACGATCATAAAACAGTAGGCGCCCGCAGGCGTCCGGCCTCTGACGAGGCGGATGTCCATGCCACGGGCAAAGCCGTTCGCGGCGGGGATGTTCATGCCACGGGCAAGGCCGACCGGACAGATGCCCATGCCACGGGGAGAGCTTCGCGGCGTGCGGCTCCGGCCGGCGCGGAGGGAAATCTGCGTCCGTTTGAAAAGAAGGACGACAAAGGCATTCGGCAACATCTGTCGCAAGACATCCAGGCATCGGCGGGGCAGGAGTGGCCGTCGATGTTTGTGCTGGATGGGACGGCGTATCAGAACGAGAGTGTCCTTTCCGATTCATCGGGCGAGGCCATTATTTTCACCGTGAGCCACGGGGGAAAGAGATATGTGCTCAAACTCTATTATTACGACCCGGAACACCGCCCCAACCACGCGATATTGGAGAAAATCCACCAACTCAGCGGGAGCGGGCTGCTGGTGAACATCATCAGTCACGGCGAGTGGCAAAATCCCCTGCGTCCGGGCGAGAAAAACGACTATGAACTGATGGACTTCTGCGAGGGCGGTTCGCTGGACGGGGTGGTGCTGGCCGGCGACGAAAAGACGCTGGCTCAGGTGGCCGTCAGGATGGCGTCGGCCATCGACTTTCTGGCGCGGCACGGCATCCTGCACCGCGACATCAAGCCGGCCAACTTCTTCTATGCCGACAAGGCCCGGACGCAGATTGTGCTGGCCGATTTCGGCATCTCGGTGGAATGCCCGCAGGGAGGTGTCTGCAAGATAGACGAGATGCGCTCGCCGGTGTATGCGGCTCCGGAGTTCTATACCAACGTGCCGGGCGAGCCTGCCGAAGTGGGCGTGGAGAGCGACTATTTCTCTTTGGGCGTGTCGCTGCTCTGCCTGTGGATGGGCAAGGCCAAGCTGACGGCCAATGAGTCGCAGTTGTTGCGCTCGAAACTGAACGAGACCTTGCCGATGCCGGAAGACTTGTCGCCGCACATGGCCTCGCTCATCCGGGCGTTGACGCGCCTCAAGATGAGCGACCGGGCGACCTTCGACGACATCCGCCGGTGGGCCAAAGGCGAGAACCTGGATGCAGGCGACCGTCCGGAGGTTTCCGTGGATTTCCACATTGTTTTCAATGCCGCCAAGAATCTGGTGGCCCATTCTCCGTCCGAACTGGCCCGCCTGCTGCTCGAGGACAAGGTGTTGGGGAAGAAATATCTTTATTCCGGCCGCATCACCCGCTGGCTGGAAGAGACTGGGCGCAACGAGGTGGCCGTCAACGTCGAGGAGATTGTGGAGAAGGTGTATCCGTCCAACCAGGAGGCCGGGCTGATGGCAGTGGCTTACATGCTCGATCCGTCCATGGACTACGTAGACCCGATGGGCGGACATCATACAGACCCGCAAGAGATAAGCCTTGCCATCTTCCAGCATCATGCCAGGATGGCGGAGGAGGTATTGCGTCCCGACTCGAACCTGATGGTGTATCTGCACGCGCTGAAGATGGACAAGACCATTGCCGCCGTGCGCGAATACATCGACTCGGAGCAGTTTGACACCGGCGAGAAGGAAATCAACGGCTTCATAGCCTGCTATTACCTGGCCGTGTTGCTGAATCCCGACATGATTTTCCCGGTTTATACCAGCGAAGGCTGGGTGAATGCGGAGACGGTGGCCGACCTGCTGGCTGCCTATCGTCGGGAAGGAACCTTGCATGCCTCCAATTATCACCTGCTGCGCAGCAAGGCCCTGATAGTCTGGCTGGCCAGCCGTAACCCGGCCTTGGCCGGGAAAATCCGCCTGCTCCACGACAACGCTTCCGACGACGTGGAGTCCATCTATTTCAACGCGACTTCCGCCTACCGCATTGCCTATGAGCTTGACCCGCAGGCAGACCTTGGGTTTGACACCGACCCTCGGGCCAAGGGACGCTGTTACACCATCGAGCAGGTGGGAGAGTATCTGAACAGCCGCCTGAATGCCATGGTGCTGGGCGAAGCGGAAACGGGAGCCCTGGTGGTCGAGTTTGGCGACATGGACCGCACGCCCGTGGGCGATTATCTGCGTGCCCGTGGCGAGGCTTATGCCCGCTTCCTGGAATGGAACCGCTATTGCATGGACACGGAGAACGAGGAGAACCGGCAGAAAGCCGGGCCGTATGATACGATTATCGGGGCCTATAAGTCGGTGGCCGGTTTCCTGGGGCATGCGCCTGTTTATCCCCTCGAGGGCCGCTTGCTGGCTTCGTTGCAAGATGTGGATAAGCTGCCGCGCGAAACCGTGGCACAGGCCTTGGGCGAGAAAGTCCGTTGGATGAATTCCCAGGGGCGTGTGGTGCCTTGGCTGGATGCCTGGCTGGCTGTTTCCTTCCAGGAGAATCCCAGGCTGGACTTGTCTCCTCAGTTCACTTATGAAAGAGAGACTGCCCGCTATGTGGAGTTCCTGGAGAAATATGCCCCTAAGAATTATTACGTGGCCCGTTATGCGACAGCCATCCGCCAGATAGACCAGGCAGCCGGAAAACTCCATAAGAGCGAGAAGCGGGTGACGACCAAGCGCAATGTTTTCCTCGTCCTGGGCATCTTGCCTACCGTGATGGTGCTGTTGGGTGCTTGGATCTTCGGGTTGCCGGAGGTCAATCCCATCAAGGGGCATTTCTGGGCAGCCACCGGCATTTGCTTTGTCGGCCTGCTGGTGTTCCAGACCCGTCTGTGGGGATTCTGGAACGGACTTATTCCCGCTGCGGTCGGCGGAGTGGTATGTGCCGGGTTGCTCTATGTCGGTTTCCGGTGGTTCCCGGGCGTGCTGGCTTTCTGCGTGGCAGCGTTGTTGTTGCTGGCGGCTTTCGTGTCCATTTATTACCTCTTCAAGCGTGAGAAGGTCGATACGGAAGGCAAGGTGATCCGCGGAGATGAATTTGAATATCGCCAGTTGGACGCCCTCTACTATGCCTACCGCCAGGAAGACGACGTGCTGGACAACGTGGTGACCAAGTATTCACAGATGCAGCAGAGCTATGACAAGACCAACCGGGACAACCTCAGTTTTGTGGGGTGGCAGTGGATTTCCATCGCGTGGATGATATTCGCGTTGTGGTATCTCATTACGCCGCAAGTCAGCGGAAGCCGTTCGTGGACTGCCGAAGCGGAGGCTGTCCAGGCTCAAAAGGGACAATGGGTGCTGGGCAAGTGGGAAGCCAAATATGAAAGCGGCAGCACCCGCATTGTCTGCCACATTGACTCTGTGGCCGACGGCAAGCACATCTTCGGCACGATGGTCATTGCGGGCCAGGCTCCGGTGGAAGCAAAGGGGCAGGTGTATAGCAGGCAAGACACGCTGCCCAAGTCTTTCACGTTCTATCCTGTGGAGCATGAATTGGGCAAACAAATGTTGCGAGCCGAATATGACAAGCGGGAGCACCGAATGGAGGGATATTATGATGACCGCAGAGGCATCCAGCATTCGGTTGTTTTCCTGGCTACTCCGCTGAAAGCCGTTTCCGACAAGGTGGACAAGAAGGCGACGAAGAGTGTCGGCAGGAAAGAACCGGCTAAGGCTGAAAAGCCTGCTGCGGAACAGGTAGAGAAGAGTGATACGCCCAAGAACGGGGACACGTTGGAGGAAGAAGAGTCTCCGGTTTCGGGACTTTGGCAGGACACCATGTAGACGTTAACAGGTAAGGATATGAAAAAGTGGTTATTGTTTTTGCTGGTCATGTGGCTGGGCAGCCTGTCGGCGATGGGCCAGCGTTATGTGGTCAACGGGAAGGAAGGCAAGATTCGCGTCGTGCAGTATGAACTGGTCGACGGCCGGTGGGAAGATGCTAAGCCGCCCAAGGACATCTATGTGGAAAACGGTTATGAATTCGAGGCCGTGCCGCCGGTGTCCGACGACGAGATTATCATGGAGTATGAAGGGAAGTATTATCACGTCATTTGGCCTGATAAAGAGTTGGAGGTGGTGGACGATATGGGCAAAGACGCGCACTTGGGGCTGAAGAACAAACTCCGCAACTCTGTGCTGGGCGATTTCTATTTTACATCCACCCCGGCCATTGCGGGCTTGGTGCTGACCCTGTTGGCACTCATCGTGTTTATCATGGGCGTGTTCGAGAAGTCATCCCCCTATTTCCTCCGTCTGCTTTTTGTGATTTGCGTCTGTGGCATTGCCTTGCTTGAATTTGGCGCGGCACTAACGTTGGGTTCCGACGCTTATTGGTGGTGCAATCCGGACGATGTGGGTTATTTGCGGGCCGTTCCTTTCACTTTGTTGTTCGGGGTCACGCTTGCTTTGCAATACAATTCCCTGAAGATGTATAAAGTCGTAGGCCGGCTGGACGGCGCGGGCGACGTGATGGTCTATGTCGTATGCGGTTTGGGCATGGTGGTTGCCACCATTGCCTTCATAGGCGTGCTGAAGAATTTCCTGTTCGTAGTTTGTTGCGCAGTTTTCCTTTTCTGGTTTTTCGGGAAAGCGGGCAATGCCCGGCACCGGACTACGGACGAAAGCGGGCGTACCATTCATGTCAATGATTTCGGAACAAGAGTGGATTGAGTTATGAAAACATGTGAAAAATGTAAGAAAAGCAATCGTGAGCAGGCCCGGTATTGCCGCTTCTGTGGCGAGGAACTGGTTGTGGCAAAGATGGATTCGTCGGTGAAGCCCTACCTGCCCGTGTCTAAAAAAGATATCCTGGATGAATTGGTGGGACTCGATGTGCCTAAAAACAAGGTGCGCGAGTTGGTGGGTACCGTCAAGACCATTATCAGCCAGCGTGGCAAGTCGGTATTGAACAGCATCAACATGAATGTTCTCATCACCGGGCCTTCGGGCAGCGGGAAGAGCCGTCTGCTGTTTGCCGTGGGCGATTACATGCGTCAGGAGGGTATGTTCAAGGCCGAAGAATGCGAGACGTTTTCTCCCCTCGTCATCGAGACCTTGGACCTGGCGGAGAAGCCGCTCAAGGCCATAGTGCTGGACGATGCCCACAAGTTGCTGCCGGCTGACAAGGAAGAGGAACTGACAGGAACAGCGCTGGAGTATATCTTTGAGAACTCGCGGTTGAGGCTGTTGAGTGGAGACGACCGCCTTGTCATCATTGTCAGTGGCTCGCAGGAATTTCAGGATTATGTGGACAAACGCCCGGAGCTTAAGAACCAGTTTGCCCTGAACATCCGTTTGCCGGAGTATTCTCCCACGGAAGTGGCTCAGATATGCGAGGCCATACTGCGCGACAACTATAACTTGTCCTTGGCCCAGGCAGCCCGGGAAAAACTGTGTCGTGTGTTCAACTACGAGCGGCGGCATTCGGACAAGTTCGGGAATGCGCATCTGGCTGCCTCCAAGGCCAATGAGCTGATGATGATGGCCTCGAGACGTTCCCGGGGAAAGGTGCCCACGGAGGTGGTGGCCGATGACGTGACGGGGCGCGAATATGTCCCGAAAACGCTGGAGGAGGTGATGCAGGAGTTTGACAAATACGTAGGGGTGGATGAAATCAAAAACACGATGGTGGGGATTGTCAATTCCATCAAATCGTTCCAGAAACTGCATCCGGACAAGACCTACGAACTGAAAGACCATTACCTGTTTCTGGGCAATCCGGGTACGGGCAAGACTACGATGGCGCGCGTGTTTGCCGATGCGTTGAGCGCCATGGGCATTTTGCCTTCCGGACAGCTGGTGGAGGTGGCGCCGAAGGACCTGAAGGGGCAGTATATGGGGCATACCGGGCCTAAGGTGGATGCCGTGTTCGACCGTGCCATGGGCGGCGTGCTCTTTATCGACGAGGCTTATGACATGTGGGGCGGCGAGAACGACACGTTTGGCAACGAGGCCGTGACTGCGCTTATCAAGAATGTGGAAGACCGCCGGGGCAAGTTGGTGGTAATTCTGGCCGGCTATCCGCGTGAGATGGGAGTCTTTGCCACGGCCAATCCGGGCATTTCCTCGCGGTTTAATACGACCATCCATTTCCGGGACTACAATGGAGCGGAACTGACCGAAATAGCCCGCCGCATGGTGAAGGCTCAAGGATATACGCTGGATGAGCAGGCCGACAAGGTAATAGACAAGTTTTTCGAGAAGATGTACATCTCCCGCAAGAAAGACTTTGCCAATGCCCGCGAGGTGCGCAATGCAGTCGACAAGGCCATCAAAGCCCAGAACACCCGCATTCAGGAAGAGATGAAGCGTCCGGACTTTGATGTTTCGGGCGAGTTTGTCCTGACGATGGCCGACTTTACGGGCGAAAACGAGCATCCGCCGATGAGTGTGGACGAGGTGATAGCCACGCTGGACGACCTTATCGGCATGGAAGATATCAAGCAAGAGATACGTAAGCTGGCCAATGTGGCAATGGTAAACCGCCTGCGTATGGAGCGCGGGCTGGGAACGGCCGCCTTGCAGCCGGTCAACATCATCTTGACCGGGAATCCGGGGACGGGAAAAACCACGATTGCCAAACGGCTGGGGCAGGTGCTTCATGCGGCCGGTGTATTGTCCAGCGACAAGGTGGTGGAACGGGAGGCAAAGACCATCCTGTCGAGCTATGTGAATGCTTCCGGACAGAATATGGATAAGGCTGTGGACGAGGCCATGGGCGGCGTGCTGTTTATCGACGAGGCATACAACCTGCTTCCCCAGCCGGGCAGCACCAATAATACGGGCAATGAAGCATTGGATGCGTTAATGACCCGGATGGAGAACGACAAGGGGAAATTCGTGGTGGTGATAGCCGGGTATAAAGACCGGATGGAGGATTTGATACGGCGGGGAAACCCGGGGCTGATGAGCAGGTTCAACAAGCATTTTCACATAGACGACTACAGTGCGGAGGCATTGACCGAGATATTCAAGATAAATGCCCGAAAGCGGAAGTTCACGCTGACGCCGGAGGCCGAGAAAGCCTTGTCGAGGCGGATGGAAGAGATGGTGGCCAACAAGGGACTGCACTTCGGCAATGCCCGCGAGGCCGTCAACCTGCTGAATGAGGTGGTGGAGATGCAGGGCAACCGCATTGCTTCCGACACGAGTATCATAGATATTAATCCCGATGCCCTCACCACCATCGAGGCCGTCGACATCCCCCAAGAATGACGAATATGAAAGAAATAGAATGCCCTTCGTGTGGCGAAATGATACCGGACGACAGTAAATATTGCGACATGTGCGGTGTGGAGTTGCTGGAGTGCGTCAACTGCGGCGCCGTCGGTTGCGGAAACTTTTGCGGCACTTGCGGTGGCGCTATGGTATCATGCGGGAATGCCGTGCGTGTGGCGGAGCCCCATCGAACTGTCTCATCGGATCCTGTGGGCAACAGCCGGCAGGAAACAGATGCAGCGGGCGGGGACGATGCGCATAGCACCGGCAAGGGACGTGTCCCCAGGCTGCGCTGGCGGGGCGGAGACGTGGTGTTGATTCCCCGCGACGGTGCCATCATCGGGCGGAAGGAAGGTGAATATGCCGCCCAGTTGAAGGACTTCGACCTGATATCGCGGCGGCACGGGAAGTTTGTGAAGCAGGGGCGCGCCTGGTGTTTGGTAGACTTGGACAGCACCAACGGCTGCCTGGTGAATGATGTGGAGTTAGTCCCCCACGTGCCGACGGCCTTTAAGAAGGGAGACGTGGTGGATATCGGTACGTATGAATTTGACGTGGTATGAGCAGGATGACGTTCAAGGCGGTCAGCGATGTGGGCTGCAGGCGGAAGAACAACGAGGACATGGCATTGGCGGGAGGCCGCTTTGTCCGCGACGATGCCCGCAGCGGCGACTTGGATTTCGGGCCGGATACCCATGCGGCATTTGCCGTGGCCGACGGCATGGGCGGATACGAAGGCGGGGAGGTTGCCTCGGAGATTGTTCTGCGTTCGTTGTCGGCCTACGTGAAAGAGATACCTGCGGGGCTGGACAACGACGGGCTTGTCCTGGCGTTGAAGGACTGGGCGGCGCAGGCCAACCGGACTGTTCTGGCGGCAGCTGCTTCCAATCCCCGGTTGGCAGAGATGGGAACGACCCTGATAGCCTTGGTGTGTTACGAGGGGCGGGTGGCATCGGTGCATATCGGCGACAGCCGGCTGTATCGCTATCGCAACGGGGTGCTGAAGCCACTCACGGTCGACCATTCCGAGCGCGAACTGACAGGAGACGACCGGATACCCTCGAACCTGATTTATAACTACCTGGGCAATGAAGGCGCGTTTTTTGCCGACGTGGTGTGTTGGGACGGGCAGGTGCTGTCCGGCGATGTCTTCCTGCTCTGTTCCGACGGCTTGAGCGACATGCTGACCGACGACGAAATCGCTGAGGCGCTGGAGGCGGACGACGACCCGGCCTCCTGCCTGATTCGGCAGGCCAAGGCCGCCGGAGGAAGGGATAATGTGACGGTGCTGCTGTTAGTGGTTAATGATTAGTGGTTAGTGGTTACTATGTGACAGCAAGCCTCACGGGCAACCTATTTACTATTCATTATTAATCACTCATCACTAATCACTCATCACTAACCATTAATCACTCATCACTAATCATTTGGAAGATATGACCAGTTTGTCTGAGAGTGACGGCCTGATGGCGTTGCGCCATTATTATGGTTGGGGCGTGGAGGCTGACCCGGAGAAGGCCTTCTTCTATGCCGAACGGGGCATGAGGGCAGGCGACGGGGCTGCTTGCTACGTGCTGGGCCTGATGTGTGCCAACGGCGATACGCCCGACCAGCGCACCGGAGGCGAACGCCAGGTGTATGACCATTACGATGCTGCCCGTTTTATGGAGAAGGCTGCGGAGACAGACAGCGTGTGGGCCGTGGAGGCTCATTTGTGGCTGGGTGCCTATTTCATGGATTCCTGCCGGGGGGAAGATCCGGACGAGGGCCTCTTTCATTACAAGGCGGCGGCCGATGGGGGCAACCGGGCTGCGCAGGAGTTTCTGGACGCTTATACCGACCCGTCGGAGGACGACCGGTAGGCATTCGTGTCGGGCGGCTGCATCATTTCCGTCTGTCTCTTATTTCCGTCCGAAGTCGGCCGGTATCTCGCCCCACTGTTCCGTCTCCCATTTCCGCAGGGGCGTGGTGAAGGAATGCGTGCGCAGCCATTGCTCGGCGCGGTCGATGAGCTGGAAGAGAGCCTCGGACTTGGCGTTGCGGGGCAGACGGGTCTTGCACTTCTTCTGGCGCACCCAGCTGAGGGCGTTGCGGCTGTCGCTGTAGACGGGCATGTCGAGTCCTTTCTGTTGCAGCAGGGCCAGGGCATGGACAATGGCCAGGAACTCGCCGATGTTGTTGGTGCCATACTGGGGGCCGAAGTGGAAGACTTGCTGGAAGCTGGGCAGGTGGACGCCCCGGTATTCCATCTGTCCCGGGTTGCCGCTGCAGGCTGCGTCGACGGCCAGGGCTTGCCCCGTGAAGCCGGGGGGCAGGGACGGGGCGGACTCCGTGCGCGGAGGGCGGGACGGCGAGGCCGGGCGGATGTATTGGGAGGGCGGGGCGGCCAGGGCTTCTTCGGCTTCCTGGAGCGTGTCGAACGATTTGTAGCGGGCGCCTTCGTAGCCCTTCACCTGCAACTGGCAGTCCGTCCACGAGCGGTAGATGCCGGGCGTGACGCCTATCCAGACGACGTAGTATTTCTCTTTCTTCTTCATGCGGGCAAAGGTAGGCAAATCTTTCTAAAGCGCAAAAGGGTGCACCGAAATGCGAGTGGTAACTCAATTCTCCTTCTCCGGGGAGGAGGGGAAATGGATAGCCACACTTATTTCGGCACGCCCTCTTTTATACAATAAGATGAGATGAAAACGATGTGCTGCTTAGTCCACCACCATGTCGGCGCTGCCACTCTCGTCGACGTTGTTGTTTGTCCACGATTCGATGGTGAACTGCGCCAGGTCGATGCCGGCCTTGTTGGCCTTCAGCTTGAAGGTGTATTCGTTGCCGGCCACCAGTTGCAGGTCGTTGCCGCCGGCGTTCAGCTTGTAGATGTAGGGCGTGCCGTCCGTGTCGGTCAGGCTGACAAACTCCGCTCCGTTGGCAAACTGCGTGCCGGGCAGCAGGATGGCGTAGTACGTGTAGGCGCCGCTGCCGTCGGCGGTGCGGGTGGAGTAGGGCATCACTTCGCTGAGGGTGTTGTCTTGAGCCTGGTCGGCGGTGATGCTGCCGTCCTTCACTTCAAACGTGCCTTGCGTGGGGATGTTGGTGCCCAGCAGTTTCAGGCTGGGGGCTATCGCCTGCAGTTCTTCGGGAGCCATGTCGTCGCCGCAGGACAGCTTGACGACGATGCGGGCCATCCGGTGCTTCAGCTGGATGGTTTGCGAGGAGACGGTGGCCATGACGGGACGGTTCACGCCCCACAGGTAGTCCGCGGCTTTGTAGGCCTGGCCGTTGTTGCTGTATTGGTCGGCCTGGACGCTGACGGCCTTGGTGGTCTGCGTGCCGTCCAGGGCGGCGTCGTAGGGATAGTAGGCGTAGAGGGTGTGCCACTGCGCCGTGTTCTGCCAGTAGATGACGCCGTCCCACGTGCCGCCGTTCAGCTGGAACTGCACGTTGTTCACGGGTTGGCCGGCGTTGATGGCGGCTTGCGTCTGGTCGTCCGAGGTGGCCAGGTAGACGCCCACGGCGTCGCCGTTGTCGAAGCCGATGGGGTTTTCGATGGCTACCTTGGTGGTGGCCTCCAGGCCGAAGTCCAGAGAGATGGGTTTCGTCAGGTCTACCACTTGCGGTTCGTTGTCGTTGGTACATGCTCCCAGGGCCAGCGTCAGGGCCAGAGCGGAAGCGAAGAGGATTTGTTGCTTTTTCATATACTTGTTGTTTAATGGTTTATTATCTGTTTATCTATTTATCTGTTAATTACTCGTAACTCGTAGCTCGTAGCTCGTATCTCGTAGCTTATTGTTACTCCACCACCATCCCCGCGTCTCCGCTGTCGTCCGTCGGGACTTCCTCCCAGGGGCCGATGCTGAAGTGCACGTCGTTGCCGGGGCGTCCGGCGCCCACGAGGCGGAAGGTGGCAGTGAAAGGCTCGTCCGTCGCCTGGGCGTTCAGGGCGCGGAGGGCGGCGGAGGCGTCGGCCTCCGCGTGGAAGGCGGTGCCGTCGGCCAGGCGCACCACGACGTCCATCGTCTGCCGCTCCCGGGGATGCGTGCCCAGGGTGCGGACGGTGGCTGCGTAGGCCACGCGGTTGCCGTCTCCGTCTGCCGGGGCTTCGGGCTGCAGGCTGAGGCCGATGGGGCCGGCTTCGGTCTGCATGCGGTCGGTGCCGTCCAGGGTGACGGAGGTGGCCATGCCGGCCAGGCGCACGTCCAGCCCGGCGATGTCGGCGTTGTCCGTCGTGCCCAATACGAAGCGCAGGCAGAGCGTGCGGGTCAGCACCCGCATGGGCAGGCTGATGAGGTTGGGCTGCTGGGCCGTGAGGCTGGCTTCCACGCTGGCGGCGGCCAGGGGGCCGGGCTGGGGCAGGAGGCCGTCGGCATCGGGGGCGTCGAGGCGGAAGAGCGAGCCGTCCAGGGCGAGGTGGTCGGCCGGGTGGGTGGCCGTCAGGCGGTAGGTGGCTTCGGGCAGGGTGGTCTCGGCGGTGCCGGTGGCGGACAGGCTGAGCGAGGGGGCGTCGCCGATGCCGGGGGTGAGGCTCTCGATGCTCACCGTCAGCTGGTCGGCGGTGGGGGTGCGGCCGGCCCAGTTGGCGCTGACGGCGAGGGGGCTGCCGTAGAGCTGGGCGTGGGTGTAGAGCGTCTTGTCGTCGCAGGCCGTCAGCATCAGGGCCAGGCAGGCGGGGACGAGGGTCAGTATCCGGGTTGTCTTCTTCTTCATCATCTTCTTCATGTTCGTGTGCATGTTTCTTCTCCTTTCGTCAGAATAAATAGACCAGGGCAACGTTGAGGTGCGTCAGGCCGAAGCCTTGGTGGAGGGTATGGCCGTCCAGCTCCCAGACGTCGAAACGGGTGTTGTGGTGGTAGCGGTCGTAGTCGAAGCGGGTGTAGCCCAGGCCCAGCGAGGTGTCCACGCGCCAGTGGCGGCCGGGGAGGATGAAGCGGTAGCCCACGGTGGCGCCGGCCAGCAGGGCGTTGCCGCGCCGTCCGTCGGTGAAGAAGTTTTCGTCGAACTCGCCGCCGCGCACCGCGAGGCCCACCCATGTGCGGCGGAAGCCGTAGCGGCGGGCCTGCAGCCAGTAGCGCACTTCGCCGCCCGCGCTCCAGGTCTGAAAGGCGGCCTTGTCCGTGCCGAAGCCCCACAGGCCGAACGAGCCGTCCACCGTGGCCGACCACCGGCTGCCCCAGTAGACCTCGGCGCCCAGGTTGGGGGCCAGCGTGGCCCACGAGAGCAGGTTGGTGCTCAGGCTCCAGCGCGGCTGGTCGAAGGGCTCGGCCTGCAGGTCTTGCGCCGCCGCCCGCAGCGGGGCCAGGGACAGGGCTGCCAGGAGGAGGAGGATAAGTAGATGTTTCATTTTTAGTGATTAGTGGTTAGTGATTAGTGATTAGTCCGTCAGTGTTTAGTGTTTAGGGGTTAGTGATTAGTGATTAGTCCGTTAGTGATTAGTGTTTAGTGATTAGTGATTAGTGATTAGTCCGTTAGTGGTTAGTGTTCAGTGATGAGTGCTCCCTACAGCCTATATTAATCACTAATCACTAAACCCTAATCACTAAATCTCATCCCAGCGGCGTCTCGCCCGTGCCCGGCTGCTGGGTCTCTTCGTCGTCGGGGACGAGGCCTTTGGCCTTCTTGTAGCTGAGGATGGTGCCGTATTTGATGCCGTCCTCCACCACGCCTTCGGCCTCGAAGTGCGCCGTCTTGATGGCTTCTTTCAGGGTGGTGGAGGGGGTGAAGATGATTTTGGCGTTCTGTATCATGGTCTCGGCGTCGAAGTCGTCCATGTTTTCCACGCCCTTGCTGCCGAACGAGAGGCGCAGCTTGCCCAGGTCGCCGATGGTGACGCTGATGCCCGAGAGGATGAGGGGGATGAGCTTCTCGGTGGCCACTTCCATCACGTGCTTGAACTCGCCTTTCGACAGGGTGGTATCGGCCACGGCCATCCGGGCGGTTTCGTCGGCATCCATCGTGCCTTTCAGGGCGGGGAGGGCGTACCATTTCTTGACTTTTGTCTGTGGGTCGGGGCGTAATGCGAAGTTAAAATTTGCTTTCATGTCTGTAGATTTTAATTGTGAATAAAAGGGTTAATGACTCTCTTGCAGAGGTGGAGAAAAAAACTCCCGCTTGCAGTTTCGGCTACTCCCGCTTGCGGCGTTTGCTACTCCCGCTTGTAGCATTTGCTACTCCCGCTTGTAGTTTCGGCTACTCCCGCTTGCAGTTTTGACTACTCCCGCGCGGGCTATGTTCAGTTGCCGTTCATGAAGTCCAGGTATTCCTGGGGGATTTCGTCGTACGTGTGGTAGGTGGGGGCGGGGTCTATCTTGGTGCTGCCCACTCTCAAGGTAATCTGGTCGAGGAAATCCTGCTGGCTTTGGCCCTGCTTCAGGTAGACGGTGATGTTGCCGCACTGCGGTTCGATTCCTCCTTCCTGCGCTCCTTTGCCGATGGCGGGCGCCGCCGGGGGATTGTCACTCGTAGTGAGGTCGAGCGTGGCGTTTACGATGGTGATGTCGCCGCAACGGAAATTGCCGCCCGATCTGTAATAGCCTGTTCCGATGACGGCTGCCCAGGCACCTTCGGCTGTCAGGCTGCCGGGGCCTGTCAGCACCAGGCTGGCTCCGTCGTTGAGTAGGATGGCGCTGTATCCGTTATCCCAAGGATAGTCCTGGCCGTAGAGATAGTTGTAGCCCTCCAGGCGGATGCGCACCTCGCCGGGGCCGGATATATTGATGATTCCATAAGGGTCAGATGCGCCGTTATAATTGTGTTTCAGGTTGATGTTGTACAGCGTCACGTTGGCCGGGGGGGTGATGTAGATGCGCGCGTCGTATTGGTCGCCGACGTATTTTCTTTGGATCTCGTACTCGATGTCGGGGTCTCCGCCGATGTGCAGGTCTTCGTTCTGCATCTTGTAGATGATGCGGTTGGTGAAGCTGAAGTTGGTCTGGTACACCTGGCCGTTCTTCACGGGGAATATACTCCCGTCCTCGTCTTTGCTGACGTTGCTTCCCGAGGGGAAGAAGTTGGTGCTGCTTTCGCTGCCCTTGGTGTAGATGTGGAGGTAGGATACTCCCGATGCCTGGCCCATTGCGTTTATGTAGTAGAGCTTGATGTCTTGTTGGGGTACCATGGCTTCCCAGGTGTCCTCGCTCGTGCGGTGTGCTTGGATGTAACCGGGTGCCCTGCCCCAAGGGTCTGCTACCGACAGGTCCGGGCGTGCCCTTACCTCGACGTAGTCCAGGTCGTTCAGGCTTACTACTTTGCTGGGCGTTATCTTGACGACGATTTTGGCCGTGCGGTGGGTGAAGCGCAGGGCGGTGTTCTGGGGGGTGATGGGGGTGGCGTCGGTGGCCATGACGTGCGAGGCCTTGAAGTCGGCCTCGGCGCGCTGGTCTTGCTTCACGGTGTATTGCCCGCCCTTGATGGTGGCGTCGGCGGGATACCAGGCGGTGACGGTCTTCTGGTTGCCGTGCGGCTTGTCCCACATGAACGGGTCGTCCGAGGCCAGTATCTGCTGCCCGTCCACGGTCTGCACGGTGTAGGTCTTGGTCACTCCGTCGCACTGCACGGCCACTTGGTCTCCGTTTTCGAAGCGGGTCTGCAGGCCGTCGTCCGCCACGCGGGTATCGGGGTCGTCGGCCAGGGTGAAGGTGATGGGGGCGAGGCCGCCTTCGTAGGCGTGGTGGCTGTCGTCGGAGCCGGCCAGGGCGGCGGGGTCGTCGTCGCGGGTGCAGGCGGCCAGGAGGAGGAGGGCGGCCAGGAGGATGTTAATAAGTCTTAACGGGGGGGGGTAAAATTGCCTTCTTGGGCGCGGAGGCGCTTGCGGTCTGTAAGTCAGTGTGGCGCATTGGTTTTCGTTTTGTAGGATTATTGGCGGCAAAGGTAGCCGTTTTTTCGCGAGATGCAAGAGCGGGCGGGCGTTTTTTCGGGGTCGGGAACGGTTTTTAACGTTTCAGGGGGCGGAGCTGGGTGTCTATGAAGTACAGTTCGCCGTCTATGCCGCAGAGCACGTTGTTGGGCACCACGTCGAACACCTTGTATTCCGTGTTGTGATATTCGTCGGGATAGTCCATCTCGAATCCCAGTGCCTGCATGACGTGTGCTATCTCGTCTTCGGTGGCTTCGCGCCGCGCCTTGACGTAGGGTTGCGTCAGCACGGCGCAGAACTCGCCCCGGCTGTTGCGTGCGAACCCCACGAGGCGGTAGGGGACGTTGGCAAAGAAACGGTTGTGCGCCCTGATGCGGATGAAGAAGTTCTCCAGGTCGTCGCCGGCGTATTCAAAGTTGTTCAGCTTGACGATGGTGGCCGCGCCGTCGTAGAATACCTCGTTCTCTCCCCCTTTGCTCAGGAAGGTCAGGCGCAACGTGCCAGGCGACAGCCATAGTCGGTTGCTGTCGGCAAAAGCCATCAGTGCTTCCGTTTGCCTTCTCTTGTAGCCTTCTGTCGGTTCAATCGTTCCTGCTGCTTCTTTGCTTCTTCTAACGATGCCGGCTGCCTGCTCCAGGAGGCAATCGAGCGGTTGGTCCGTTCTATCCATGCTTTGTGAAAGTCGTTGAGGTATTCCATATATTATATAACCCGTTGGCGGAATTAAATCAGCGCATATTTAACTTTGCCAATGGGTTTGTTATTTTTATAGTTAATGTATTGTAGGATTGTAAGTGCGCTAATCTTCCCTATAATTCGGGTAAACAATCCGTCAGTATCTTTC
>CASENE010000081.1 GCA_949289265.1 uncultured Bacteroides sp. | reverse complement strand
CATTCTGCTCGAAAAGCGGGCGGATACGCTCCAGGTCTCTCTCAGCTTTCAGCTCCAGCGCCTTGTTCTTGTTAAGCTGGGCCTTTGCTTTCTCGACATTGGCTTTATACGGCTTGGGGTCGATGATGAACAGCACCTGGTCCTTCTTTATGTATGTGCCTTCCTCGAAAAGCATTTCTTCCAGATATCCTTCGACACGGGCACGTATCTCCACGAACTGCTGTGCGCTGATCTTGCCGGCATACTCGCCGTAGATTTCCACGTCATCGATGACCACCGGCTGCGCCTCCACTATAGGGTAGTCGGGCTTGGGCGGCTCCGGCCATGTTAGTATGATCCATGCGGCAGCGCGGGCGACGATAACGCCGAGCACTACAAACCACGCCCATTTGGGCCATTTGCGGATTTTCTTGATCCTGGAGGCCGCAATATGGCCTGCCCTGGAAATCTTCTCTGTAGGTATATTGATCTGCATAACGGGTGCAAAGATAGGCTAAACTGCCCTAGCCATGCAAAAATTATACCTTTTTCTTAGAAACTGCCGGTTAAGTCAATGCGCATCCTGCGGCGAACAATATGGCGAGCAGGAGAAAATTGCGGGAGGTCTTGCCTAGAAAAGGGTTGAGGGCGGCTCCGTCCGTAGTGCTGATCTGCCTGGATGTGTACAGGTGCAGGGCGGCGTACAGCAGCAAGGGAGCGGCGTGCCATGCCGGTCTGGAAAGGGAGACGGCGGCTCCTGCAAGAAGTGTGGCGACCAGGCCGAGCAGGCAGTACAGCATGACGGGCCAGCGTCCGCCGAGACGCACGGCGATGGTTCTCTTGCCATGAGCGGCGTCTTCGGCCCGGTCACGGTAGTTGTTGACCATCAGCAGGCAGTCCACGGCCAGTCCGCACCCCAGTCCGGCAAGGGTGGTCTCCAGTTTCCATGTTCCGGTCTGGAGATAGAACGTGAATCCGACCGGAACAATCCCGAAGAACACCAGCACCAGCAGGTCGCCCAGTCCAAGTCTGGAGAATTTCGTAGTGTAAAGAAAGCAGAACAGCACGCACAACGCGCCTACAGCCAGCATCCACGGTCCCCCGGTCCATATCAGGGGGGCTCCGGCTGCACAGGCCAGCAGGGTGGTGACGATGATGCCGGCCCTCATGGCCCGTGGCGTTATCCATCCCTGGGCGCAGGCCCGTTTCGGCCCCAGGCGCCGTTCCGTGTCCCCGCCTTTGCGGAAATCGAAATAATCGTTGACGAAGTTCGCGTCTATCTGCATTATCCACGCGAATAGCATACACAGCGCGAATGAAAGCCAGTCAAACCGGCCTGCCGCTGCCACCGCCATCTCAGCCGCAGCCGTTTCTGCTTCCGGATGTACGTACAGCCACATCCAGGCGCAGGCCCCGCCCATTATGACGGGCGTGGCGGCCCCGGCCAGTGTCTTCGGCCTGGCCGCCAGCACCCACGCCCGGATGGAATTTACTCTTACTGGACTGCTCATCAGATGGTGATGAGGTCGTACTGACGGGTGCCGATGCCTATTTTCTCAGCATGCTCGAGACCGAACTGCCAGTTGGTGTCCGGGTGGAGGATGTGGAACTTGTCCTCTCCGCAGAGATGCTCATGGGGATGATTCTTCTCCAGTTTGCTGCCTGGCAGGGCAGGAGCGGCCATCACCATGTCTGCGCAGGCCTGGTCAAGAGCCACGGGGTCGAATGACGCGGCTATGCCGAGGTCCGGTACGATGGCGGCGTCGTTGTGGTTCCAGCAGTCGCATTCGGGCGATACGTTGACGATGAAGTTGACGTAGAAGCAGGGACGGCCGGCAATGATGGCCTTTGTGTATTCGGCGATCTTGCCGTTGAGAGTCTCGGAGGTGTCCCAGTCTTTCAGAACGGCCGATTCGTACTGGCAGAGGGCCACGCACTGACCGCAGCCTACGCATTTGCTGTAGTCGATGACTGCGGCGATATTTTTCCCGGCGTGATTCGCGCTTTCTGTCTTCTCGATGTGGATGGCATCGTGAGCACAGTGCTTGACGCAGATACCGCAGCAGCGGCAGTTCTCCACCTTGACCACTGGCTTGGATGAGGAGTGCAGTTCCAGCTTGCCGGCCACGCTGGCGCAGCCCATGCCCATGTTTTTCAGCGCGCCTCCGAAACCTGTCTGCTCGTGCCCCTTGAAGTGTGACAATGCTATAAGTACATCGGAGTCAGCGATGGCCGCGCCTATCTTGGCGGTTTTACAGTATGTGCCGCCTTCGACCGGCAGCTCGCGGCACTCGGTACCTTTGAGTCCGTCAGCGATGATAACGTCGCATCCCGCGCTGATACGGTTGAATCCGTTGCGCATCGCGCTGTCAAGATGGTCCACCGCGTTGGAGCGTCCGCCTGAATACAGGGTGTTGGCGTCAGTCAGGAAAGGCTTGCCGCCCAAAGAACGTACCAGCTCGGCCATGCCGGCGGCGTAGTTGGGCCTCAGGAATGCCAGGTTGCCGGGCTCGCCGAAGTGCATCTTTATGGCTGTGAACTTGTCCTTGAAATCAATCTGCTCTATGCCGGCAGCCTTGGCCACTGCTTTCATTTTCTCCACCAAAGGAAGCTTTGTGGAGGTGTGCAGGTCTGTGAAGAAAACTTTTGCTTTTTCCATAATGTATAGTGAGTCTGTTTGTTATTTCGGAACTGATTCGGTCTGGAGGGATTCCTTGCGGATCTTGTTGATGACCATTACGTCATTCTTGTGTATGACAGTGTTGCCGCGCGGTATGATGGCCCGGTTGCCGCGTTTTATGAGCACGATCAGCTCGTTGCTGTCCGGGGAATACTGGAAAACTTTCTTGCCAATCCATTCGCAGCCTCTTTCTATGCGCCGTTCGGAGAGCTGCATGATGTTCTCGTCATCGAAGTCCCTTGCGCTCATGATAACCTTGTCGCCTGTCAGGATTTTGGTCCTTCCACTGGGTATGATAGCCTTTCCGTTGCGTATTATGGCGGCAACGATAGTGTCATGCGGTATGGGCAGGTCCTTGATTACCTTGCCGTTCCATGCATCCTTATCGGTGATGTCCATCTGGACGAAACTTACGTCCATGTTGTCAGAGTAGTCGGTGAAGGTCTTGAGGATATCCTCCTCGCTG
>CASENE010000080.1 GCA_949289265.1 uncultured Bacteroides sp. | reverse complement strand
TCTTACGGCTAATGCATTCGGTTAATAACTTGAAATACGTTTGGAAAGCGCTTTATCTCATCACTAAGAGTTCCTTCACTTGGCGAACATTTACGGTGTCTACCAGCGTAGAATAACACAAGTTTCTCTTCTGCTTCTTCGTCTTCTTAGTCAGGATGTGACTGTGAAAAGCATGCTTTCTTTTGATTTTACCCGTTCCGGTAAGAGTGAATCTCTTTTTGGCACCGGAGTTAGTCTTGATCTTTGGCATCTTACTTGTTTTTAAATTATTAAACTATATGGCAACGCACTATACCCGCGTTACACACTTCTTTTTTTCGTAGCTTCATTCTTCAGCCCCGGCTTCCGCATCCACGTCTGCCGCAGCCTCAGCCTTAGCAGAAACAGCAGGCTTATTGGCAGGTTTCTTTGCCACGCCCTTCTTAGGCGAAAGCTGAATGGTCATCCGCTTGCCTTCCAGAACAGGCATTTGGTCTACCTTGGCATATTCCTCCAAGTCGTTGGCAAAACGCAACAACAGCACCTCGCCCTGTTCCTTGAACAAAATGGAACGTCCCTTGAAAAAGACGTAGGCTCTCACCTTGTCTCCATCTTCCAGGAAGCCCTTGGCATGTTTCAGTTTGAAATTATAGTCATGGTCATCGGTCTGTGGGCCGAAGCGTATCTCCTTGACATTCACCTTCACCTGTTTCGCCTTCTGCTCTTTCTGGCGCTTTTTCAGCTGGTAAAGAAATTTAGAGTAATCAATAATACGACACACAGGAGGCTGTGCATTCGGAGAAATTTCCACCAGGTCCGCTCCCTGTTCTTCGGCTAGTCTCAATGCCTGTGCAATCGGATAAACCTTCGATTCCACTTCATCGCCCACAATGCGGACTTCTTTGGCACGGATTTGTTCATTAATCCGATGTTGCCCTTTTAATTTGTCATTCTTCATTAAATACGTTCGCTTCCGCTTTCCTTATTTTTTATTACTCTCAAATGATTTCTTTACACTTTTGCTAATCCCATGCAAAGGCTTTTCCAAGGCAAGGATACACCTTTCTTTGGAGAATACCTTTACAAGTGGGCGCAAAGTTACCACTTATTTATCATATTCTGAACTTCTTCGCTGATTTTTTTCGCGAATTCCTCTACTTTCATCGTCCCTTGGTCGCCTTCACCCTGCTTGCGCACGGAGATTTCGCCATTCTCGGCCTCTTTCTCGCCGACCACCAACATATAGGGAATGCGCTTCAGTTCGTTGTCGCGAATCTTGCGGCCAATCTTCTCATTGCGTTCGTCCACCACGGCACGGATGTCATACTTCTTCAACGTCTGCTTCACCTCGTTGGCATAATCGTTGAACTTCTCGCTGATGGGCAGGATAGCCACCTGGTCGGGTGTAAGCCACAAGGGGAACTTGCCAGCCGTATGCTCGATGAGCACAGCCACAAAACGCTCCATGGAACCGAAAGGCGCACGGTGAATCATCACCGGACGGTGTTTCTGGTTATCGGCGCCCGTATATTCCAGTTCAAAACGCTCGGGCAGGTTGTAATCCACCTGGATGGTACCCAACTGCCAACGGCGACCGATGGCATCTTTCACCATGAAGTCCAGCTTCGGGCCATAGAAAGCAGCCTCGCCGTATTCCACCTTGGCCTTCAGCCCCTTCTCGGCACAAGCCTCCACGATGGCCTGCTCGGCCTTCTCCCAGTTCTCGTCGCTACCGATGTATTTCTCGCGGTTCTCTTTGTCGCGCAACGAAATCTGCGCCTCAAAGTTCTCGAAATTCATCGAACGGAAGACTATCGAAATAATGTCCATCACGCGCAAGAATTCGTCCTTCACCTGGTCAGGGCGGCAGAAGATATGCGCATCGTCTTGCGTAAAGCTGCGCACACGGGTCAGTCCGTGCAGCTCACCGCTCTGCTCGTAGCGGCACACCGTACCAAACTCGGCAATGCGCAACGGCAGGTCTTTGTAAGAACGAGGGGAGTTCTTGTAAATCATGCAGTGGTGCGGGCAGTTCATCGGCTTCAGGAAGTACTCTTCTCCCTCCTCCGGCGTATGGATGGGCTGGAAAGAGTCCTTGCCGTACTTGGCATAGTGTCCGGAAGTGATATACAACAACTTATTGCCGATGGGCGGACAGATGACTTCCTGATAGTCGTAACGGGCCTGTATGCGGCGCAGGAAGTCCTGCAGGCGCAAGCGCACGGCAGCCCCCTTGGGCAACCACATGGGCAGTCCCTTGCCCACCGTATCCGAAAACATGAACAAGTCCATCTCCTTGCCAATCTTGCGGTGATCGCGCTTCTTGGCCTCTTCCAGCAACACCAGATATTCGTCCAGCATCTTCTTTTTGGGGAAGGTGATGCCATAGATACGGGTCATCATCTTGCGGTCTTCCTGTCCACGCCAATAAGCGCCGGCCACAGAAGTCAGTTTAATGGCCTTAATGGGCGCCGTAGTCATCAGGTGCGGGCCACGGCAAAGGTCTGTGAAGGCACCCTGCGTATAGGTGGTGATATGTCCGTCTTCCAGTTCGGAAATCAGTTCGCATTTATACGTCTCCCCACGGTCGCCGAACATCTTCAGCGCATCGGCTTTGGAAATATCCTTTCTGACCACCGGTTCTTTCCGGGCAGCCAGTTCCATCATTTTCTTCTCAATGGCAGGCAGGTCGCCCTCCTTGATGGTTGTCTCCCCCGGGTCTACATCATAATAGAAGCCATTCTCTATGGCAGGGCCGATACCGAATTGGATGCCCGGATACAACTCTTGCAGAGCTTCGGCCAGCAGGTGGGCACTGGTGTGCCAGAACGTGTGCTTGCCTTGCTCGTCTTCCCATTTGTAGAGCACGACGTTGGCATCGCTCCCGATGGGGCGGCCCAAATCATAAGTTTCTCCATTCACGCCACAAGCCAGAACCTCTTGTGCCAACCGGGGACTGATGCTTTCCGCAATCTGCAACCCCGTCACTCCTTCGTTGTATTCACGAACAGAGCCGTCAGGAAATGTAATCTTTATCATAAACGTTTAGTCCTTTAGTTTTTGCGCTTGTCAGTCGATAAGTAGTTGTTTGCTTTCAAACTAAAAACTTACAAACCCATACACTTATCTACCTAATTACAGGGTTATGTCTATTTTACCGCGCAAAAATAGTCATTTATTCGTTGATATTCTATTTTTTACCCGGTCTTTCGCACTTGGCATGTACATTTTCCACACAAGGACTTCCGCAAAGAGGTATTCCGGCCGCACATTTATTCGTCAGGCAACTCCGTGAAACGCTTGATGACGTTATAGGCCGACACAATTCCCAGCTCACCGGCCTTGCTCAAGTCGGCAATGCCCTCTTTGTTGTTCCCCAGGAAAATGCGCGTCAGTCCCCGGTTGAAATAAGCCTCGGCAAAATCCGGATTCAACTCGATAGCCTTGTCATAATCCGCCAATGCCGCCCGATAATCCTTCAGCATGGAGAGCACATTGCCACGGTTGTAATACCCGTAGACAAAGTCCGGCGCCAAGCGGATGACGTTATCCAGGTCTTTCTTTACTATTTCATAATCAATGGCCGTCACGCTTGCCCCCTGCTCTGCGTCGGCCTGTTGTTGCCCGGCGCCCTCGCGCAAGGTACTCTCGGCCTTCCGGTACTCCAGTTCCTTGTATCGCACCAGAGCGCGCATGAAGTAAGCCGGGAAGAAATTGCCGTCCAGCAGAATGCTGTGCGTAAAGTCATCTATCGAACTGTCGAAATCCTGCACCAGGTAAAAGTCCAACCCTCGCACGAAGCGTTTCTTCGCATTCTGCGGGTCTTCCACAAGGGCAGCCGTATGTGCATCAATCAAAGCGAAATGAAAGCGCACCTGCTCTTCGGTCAGCGGAGCTTCCATGTTCGTGATGCGCAAAGGCTTCGGGAATATCTTTTCCTGGTTCAATTCGTCGATGTACTTATGGAAATGCACCGTATGCTTCACATCGCTGACCTTCTCATAATACGTCAACGCATACATCGGCTCCAGCTTGATGACCACATTGCGGTTCTGCACACGCCCGCGATAATCGCTCGTATAGCGTTGGCCCACCTCCGAATCATCAGCAATCACAATCTTGCGGAAATTACGGATGTTCTTGTCCGACTTCTTACGCGTCTTCCCGCCTTCTTCCTCCTCATCGGCCTCCGCATTGTCAGCCACGTCACCCGACTGCTGCGAGACAGTCCCCCGGTTGCGGCGGTCAATCTGCATTTGCATTAACTTAAACTCATCTTGTTCGGCACCTTTCGCATCCCCCATCTTGCGGCGGGCCTCGGCACGATAATAATACCCGGTCGTAAAGTTCGGATACGTCTCTATCACCTTCGTATAGTCACTGACCGCCCCCCGATAGTCTCCCGTCTGTGCCCTCAGCAAGCCTCGGTTGAAGGCAGCCAACATGTTGTCTGGCTCAATCTCCAGCACAAAGTCGAAGTCTTCGATAGCCCGGTTGTCGTCGCCCACCTGCGCACGCAGCAAGCCACGGTTATAGTGCCCCAGAAAGTTATTCGGGTCAATATCCAACGCCAGGTCATAATCGCGCATGGCTCCCCGGAGATTGTTCTGATGGAAACGCGCCAGAGCACGATTGATGTAATAGCCGGCATTGCGGGCACTCAGGTGAATCGCCTGGTCCAAATCGTCTTCCGCCTCCTTGTACTTGCCTTGAGCCAGACGCACAATGGCCCGCGCCCCCCAGCCGTCGGGCTCGTATTTTTCCAGCTCAATGGCCTTGTCGAAATCCTGCAAAGCCTGCACGGTATCCTTCTGGTTCAAAGACACCTCACCCCGCATCAGGTAGGCAGGCATGTAGCGGGGAGAAATCCGAAGCAGACTGCCCAAATCGTCCTTGGCGGCCACATAATCTTTCTTCTGGATATGACATAAAGACAGGTTGTGCCACAACACCAGATTCTCCGGGTCATACTTCAACGCTGCCCGATAATCCTCGATGGCCCCCTCAAAATTACCCTGCCGAATGCGCGCCAGCCCTCTGATTTGGTAAGCCCCCACCACAAACGGATTACGCTTCAATGCCTCCGTGCAGTCGGCTTCAGCCCCTTGATAGTCATCCAGGTTGATTTTGGCCAACCCACGGAAAAAATAAGGTTCAAAGAGATAAGGCTTGGCGTTGATTACCTGATTGAAATACTGAATGGAAAGCACATAATCCTCAAAATACAAGGCATTCCGGGCAATGGTCATCACCCGCTCCGTATTGATTTGTGCATACAGCAATGTTGGCAACAGCACAAGCGCCATCCATATCTTTCTAATCATTGTCGTCATAAAAGCTTGAAAACGAAACAAAAGTAGCGTTTTTCAGCCACTTGGCACGATTAAAGGCAGTCTTTTTGTATTTTTTGTGCCTTTTTACCGAATTTGCAGGGGCAGGCATCCTGCCCGCCACACATCACTTGCGCCCCACAGTCTTCACCTTGTACGTGCAATGCGCCTTGCCCTTGAGCATGGCGTTGAGCTTGCCTTTAATCATCTGCTTCCGAAGCGGAGACAAATGATCAATAAACATCTTGCCCTCCAGGTGGTCGAACTCATGCTGCATGACACGGGCCAGATAACCCTCCACCACCTCCTCGTGAGGCACCAGATTCTCGTCCAGGTATTTCACCCGGATCTTGTCCCCGCGCTTCACCGATTCATGAATGCCCGGCAAACTCAGGCACCCCTCATCCATGGCCACTTCTTCTCCTCCCACTTCCAGGATATGCGCATTGATATATGCCTTCCGGAAATCCTTGTACTCAGGAAAGTCCTCCGACAAGACATCCAGATTGACAACCACTACACGGATAGGCAGGCCTATCTGGGGAGCGGCCAACCCCACGCCGTCGGCCTTGTCCATCGTCTCGAACATATTATCTATCAACTCTTTCAGATTCGGATAATCCGGTGCAATATCTTCAGCTACTTTTCGCAATACGGGTTGTCCGTACACATAAATAGGTAAAACCATATCAACTACAATAAAATATTTTGAAAATGAAACATTCTGAATACTTCGCCTTCACGGCAACGGCCGCCTGCTCTCCAGGTAAGACTGCAAAATGATGGTGGCGCTGATTTCATCCACCAAAGCCTTATTCTGCCGGTCTTTCTTCTTCAAGCCTCCCTCCAGCATGGCCCTGTGGGCCAACACAGACGTAAAACGTTCGTCCACATACTCCACCGGCACCTGGGGCAACCTCTTTTGCAAAGCCCGGACAAAAGGCTCGATATACTTCATATTCTCCGAGCACTCATTGTTCATCTGCTTGGGCAGCCCCACCAATATACGCTCTACGGGTTCCCGGGCCACGTAATCCAGGACATACGCCAACAACTCGTGAGTCGGCACAGTGGTCAACCCATTCGCAATCAACTGCAGCACATCGCTCACCGCAATGCCCGAACGCTTACGCCCATAGTCAATAGCCAGAATCCTGCTCATAACGGGCACAAAAATACAACAAAAAATGGAAACATCTTTCACTCCACTCAATTACGCGGAAAAGTATCGCGACAAGCTGCTAAAGCTCAGCCATTTCCTCGGCAGAAAGTCCGGTAGCTTGCATAATCACATCTTCAGCCACCCCCATAGCCTTCAGATTGCGAGCCGTTTTCTTACGCTCCAGCAACTGTCCTTCCGCCAAACCTTCTGCACGGCCTTCCGCCAAACCCTCCGCACGGCCTTCTACCAAACCTTCTGCACGGCCTTCCAACTTGGCCGTGTCCAATACATCATTCTGTATCATAATGGCATTGATATGCTCGTCATACGCATGCCTTTCTTCGGTGGACATGGAATAATACTTCAGCTTTTCCCGTGCCTGCCCCAATCCCGGAGCCGTAGTACCCTCACGAATGACGCCATCCTTCAGATACCTCATCCATTCTTCCAGCGGCGTCACGGCATTTTTGTTAAACTCATTCACCCGAATCAGGATGTATTCCGGAAAGATGTCAGCCGGCAGACGGGTCACAATTGCATCGCGCTCCTTCGTGCGGATATACAGCCGGTCCTTTGTATGCACGCCCCAAAAAGTATTCTGCCCGTGATACAGGAAGTCGGCCCCTTGGCCGATGTCGAAATAAAGAATGCTGATAGAATACACTTTTTTCACCTGGTTGTACGTATCCCCCAACTGCATGTGCTCGGTGATGGCCTTTGCCACCCCATAAAGGATACGTTCCAGATAATACAACTCGCGCGTATTCTGTATTTCTATGATGATGATTTCGCCTTTGTCATTGCGAGCCTTAATGTCCACCCGGTTAAACTTGTCCTCGGCAGACAATTGATTGCTTTCGCTTTCCAGAATCTCATCAATGGTTATCTTCTCATTCAAGAACACGGTCAAAAAGCCTTCCAGCACGTCAAAATTAGCCTTCTGGCGCAACAATCTCTTGATAGCCCAATCGAAACGGATGTATCTGTCCTTCAATTCGCCCATAATCGTAAGAGTGTAAAGTTATATATCTCTTTGCAAAGATAAGAAATCATGCTGAATCAAGCAATAAGCCCCAAAGAAAAGAGGCACAACGACAAAGAGAGGGCACCCGCCACGCGGATGCCCTCTCCCACTATTCTATTACTCGATGAGCGTATTATTCCAAGATAACCACGCGGTTCAGCATATTCTTACCGAACATGTTTTCAGTACCGCCGAAGCCTACGAGTTCGAGCTGGTCTTTGTCAACGCCTTCAGCAACCAAAGCGTCGTAAACCACCTGAGCACGCTTTTCAGACAACTTCTGGTTCCAAGAAGCGCTACCCGTAGCCTTGTCAGCATAACCGGCAACCTTGTACTTCTTGTCCGGGTTGGCCTTCAGGATCTTGGCAGCCAACTGGATGTTCACCTTGCCATAGTCGTCCAGACGGGCGCTACCAATCTTGAAGAAGATAGCACGCGGGCCGGCAACCTGAACTTCCTTAACCACTTCCTTCACTTCGGGCTGTGCAGTGGCAGCAGCATTCTTGGCAGCAGCCAAGTCTGTCTGAGCCTGTTCAAGCTCTCTTCTGTATTTGTTGATTTCCTCGTTCAAGGCGTCAACATCCACTTTCGATACATAAGGAACGAACTTCTTGCCACCGAAGGTGTAAGTAGCGCCTGCGCCGAAGTAGAGGCCACCCACCGTCTTAGCAGTAGACAAATGACCCAGATAAGAAGAAGCCAACTCACCGCGAGCTTCGACATCAATATCCCAATATTTGTTGATATTGAATTTACCCTGCAAACCTACAGAACCATTAACGAAAGCATGGCCTTTGATTTTATCAGAAGGAACGCGTTGCCAGCTTGCACCATCCTCACTGTAAGATACCATGCCATTGGCAGTCTTGGCAATTGTCAAGCCCGGGCCGGCAAATACAGACAAGTTGAACAAGCGATCGGGATTGTAACCCCAAATTGCATTAGAGATGTTATACATAGCATCCAAACGCAACTGACCTACATTCTTATGATAGCTTGCTTCATTACTTACGGGATAACCGTCCTGATCAAACGTACCGGAAGCATTGTTGGCATCAAAGTTTGCTCTCCACAAGCCACCCTGACCACGGACACCCCAAACCGGAGTAAACCACTTACCAACAGATACCGTAATGTGAGGAGCCGGGCTGCCGAACTTACCCTCGCTCTTACCAGAATTTACCATAGAAATACCGCCGGTCACGCTTACGAAGATATTGTCCGAAGCCTTCTCAGCAACGTATTTCTCTTTCGTCTGGCCATTAGCAGTCATTGCCGCACCGGCCAGCACCAAAGACAATATTACTAATTTACTTTTCATTGTTTTTTGTGTTTTAATATTTCAACTCTTTTTTATTCTTATTTGCTCCGACCATTCCTCACTTCAACGGGATGATGAAAGTGAGTCCGCCGGTAAAGTACTTCATTCTTTGCAATTCTACCTGTGCGTGCAAATGGTTGAAAAGCAAATAGGTGGCACCAAAAGCAAAATCTTTCGCATCATACTCGGCAATCACCCTCAACTGCGGATGAAAAGAAGGATTCCAAGTCAAGCCCACCGCCGGACCGTTGAGCGGATAGTCTGTGCGATGATTGAACAGCCAAGACAAGTGAACGCCTATCTCTTCGCGTCCCACGGGAATGTGCTTCGTGGCAGCCACATAAAAGCGGCAGAAATACCCGTTGCCCTCCGTAGACGAAATCTGTCCATCGCCCGACTCTGTGTAGGGGTCTGACGTACCCACCACCACCGCCGGCATGTGTTTCCAAAACTGGCCTTCCTTCAGCAACCTCAACCGGAACGAGAAATACCTGTCCTGGTTGGTAAAACCGCTGTAACCATACGGGGCCAAGCCCAAGGCTTCCGCTTTGAAGAGGGTGCAAGTGTAAGCCACCTCCAACCACGGAAATATGGTCACGTTCAAGAAGTAATTGGCCGTATGATAATACCACGTAGGAGGAGTAATCTCCTTGTTTAAGAAGTTACCACCGATCATCACCGTCTTATCCCGCTGCATCTCTGCCGAGGGGGCGTGGAGAAGACCGGTGGTACCATACGTCAATTGAGCAGAAAGTAAGACAGGAAAGCATAAAGCCAAGCCTAATAAACCTATCTTCTTCAACATTATCTTCCAATCTTTACTTTCAACTATGAACTCCGCAGAGGTTCAATATTACATTTCGGGATCCAGAATACCACCACCGGCATTCAGATTCTCACCGTGGCCATGACCATGACCATGAGAATGAGCGAAATTGTGGTTAGGCTGCGTTTCATATTCACCGAACGTATAACCTGCAACACCTTCTACTTCCACTGCAACTTCCTCATCCTCAGCCGTAAATGTATAGGTCTTTTCGACGAGATCATAGATATAAGATACGGCAATCAAGCAATCCCAAGGCTTCAGAACGATTTTCTGAGTATCCAGCACATACTTGTAACCGCCGAACTCACCGACATTTTCACCCAAATACTTACTGATATAAGCCTCCATCTTGGCAGAAGCCGTGTAGTCATTCTGAACAGCATAACCGTTTACCACCTCAAATGTTCTTGTAAACGTAGCAGTATTGTCATCAGCCGTCAAATCCAAGCCTACATTTTCAGCAGCGGTCAGACGCACTGTTTCCTGCTTTTCAGTAACCACTACGGTCACATCTACATCAGCATCCGTGTAAGCATCTTTAGACAGAGCCACATTAACAACAGCCGTATAAGATTCACCGGCATCTACAGTCGGGATATCAACCGTACGAGTCACCGGAGTATACTCAGCAGCTTCGGCACCCGTCACCGTCACCGTAACCACCTTGCCAGTTCCAGCAGTAGTCTCCAGTCTGTAGCTACCAGCAGCGTCCGTATTAGCGCTTGCGCTTTCACCTGTAACTGCAACCGTAGCAGGCAAAGGCAGACCGCTGTTCAAATCCGTTACAGTACCAGCAATGTAATAAACAGGATCCGGTGCAACATACGGTTTCTTCACATCACCGTTCTCTGAATCATAGCAGCCGGTAAACATCGTACCAACCGCCAACACAGCTAATGCCAACTTGGCATTGAGCCCGAAAATTTTACTTTTCATTTTCATCTCTGAATAAAATTAAAAATTTAACAATTCACTCTTTATAAAATATGGGTTTAAACTATTCTCTTGTGCTATCGTATTTCCTAAAGTCGCGCTATAGGATTTACCATAATACTGCTCGTTGCCCGCATTATACGCCATTCCGAAAGAACGGGACGGCAATATGCGTGGGATATACCCTCGCCGCTTATACCGATAAGGCGGCAAGTTGATTTGAAAACGGAAACCACCATTATACCCCTTGTTACCAGCGTGCTGCACTTTCATGCCATAAAAGCCGATAGAAGTATAGCGGAAATTCCGCGTCATCTCAAACCGGACTCCTTTTTCTCCCAGCAAATACTGTTCCACTTTCAACTTGAACTGCGTATTATATTTGGGCCAGTAGAATCCGCCTCCCAATGTCCACGTCAACCTTTTCAAAGGACTTACTTTCCAACGCCAATTCACGAAGCGAGACTTACCGGTGTAACCAATACGTCCCTCCACGGAAAAACGTTCATCCTTAAAATAATGCACCGCACTCAAGTCGCCGCCCCAACGCTGACTGTTAAACGAGCCAATGGCTGCCGTCACAAATACATTGCCGGGCAGGCGAACCTGCTGCGAAAGTCCAATATACCCCTGACGAACCTGCCCATACGACGGGCCATATTCGTTATAAATAGGTATAATGACCTGTGCGTTCAACTTCGCCCCCTTCCACAGAGAAACCTCGATGGTGGGATCCAAATTGAACAACACGGTATACACTTGGGTAATCACCAGATTCTGCAAAGAGAGATCCGGATATACCACAATATCAACCTTGAACAAAGAACTATTTTTCTTCTCCACCTTGCGCACCTTCTTCCAGGAGCCTTGCAGGTCGTAGCTGACGTTCCAATCGCGACGTTCGGCCACAGCCGTCGTATCTCCCTTGACGGGGTGATAGTAGAGAGAAATCTGAGGCACGTTGTTGTCCAGCACGATGATGCGGCACGGCTTATCCACCGGCAAACCCATCTTCTGAATCACGTCAACCGCCTTTCCGATGCCGACTCCCTGCAAGCGATAGGCCGAATTTTGCAGCACATACACCCGTTCGTCCGCATCTTCCATCCACCCGACATTCTCAAAGCCCATTTCTACCAACGCGTCCACCGTGCTTTCTCCTGTCTGAGCCTTGCCTACTGTGGCGAACAAGACCTGCTGAAAGAATATGGCAAGCAGTGTTATCAGTTTAATAGTTAGGCACTTTTTCATGTCCGAGCTTCTGTTACACCTCATTCAATCACTCTATTTCTGTATCCAAACGATACAAAATACGTTGCAAAAATAGGCACATTTTTTATAACGCCAAAGAAATAACAAGAAAAAATAAGAGAAAGTACGTTTGACACTTAAAATTTGTCATGAACCTGCGGCCACCCAGACTTTCCGGAAACGGTTTTAAGCGCAGCCACAGATGGCCGCAGACAGGATACAACCTTTCCATATATTTCTCTCAGGCCCTGTCGTCGGCTTCTTCTGCCACAAACTCCCGGTACAAATCCACCGGCCCATAATGCCATAATTTGGAACCTTCATCAGACAAGCGCCGGTAGGTCTCCGACCGATAAAAACGCAACAAAGCCTCCCCCGTGCTTACGCGGTGATGACGAGCATAAATCTGCGCCATCAGAGCGATTTTGCCGGGAAGAAACAGATACAAGTTCTCGTTCGTCACTTCCAAGTTCATATGCTTATCTCCTTGGCATGTTTGAATATCAGATATTCAAGCGCCCGCTGCGTATGGAACAACCATTGGTCGACCAACACATACGTCTTTAGTTCAGCAATCAATTCTTTCTTGTTCAACACCCCATTCTCATACAAAGCGAAAGCCGCATACACACGGTCATCGGCAACAGGACCATACACCAAATCGTAGTCATGCACAAAAGACTCGTCAGTCCGGTTGGCCATGACAAAATCCAGCCACTCTTCCGTAGGCGTGTCAAAACGCAAGATGCGCAAATGGGCGTAGCATCCATCATCCACTTCATATACATTGACATAACCCGTTCCGCCTGCTTTCCCCAATTTACGCTTCACCCATAATGTTGCCTGCTCTTCGGATGTTGTCGTATAAAAACCTTTCCCGTAATCCAGCAACCGATCCGATTCGCGGATTTCAGGATGCCTCACCTGTTCCGTACTGCCATGATATACTGTCTGCTTCATATCGCTGTCTTTTTCTTTTGAGCGGCCATATACTTATCTATCTCAGCCACCAGCCAGCGATGTCCCTGCGTGTGCAACACTTCGTAATTGTCTGCCAGATAGTCCATCACCCCATAGCGTGCAAAAGAAGCGGCAACCTGACTGCCGGTCAGGCCATGCCGATGGCGGTATTGTTCCAGGCAAAAAGCCTGAAAATAGGCCACTTCTTGTTCTCTGTCTGTTATCATAAGCCTCACTCTTTTATATTCCGGATGTCTCCCGCAAAGATAGGGATTTCGGCGAAGAAGCAGAAAAGAAAAGGGGGAAAATGCCGGAAAAGAAGGCATCAGCCACCGCCCAAGTTCGTCTCCATGGGGACGAACCAGGGACGAACCAGGGACGAACTTGGGACGAACCAGGGACGAACCTGATACGGGGCGGGATTAATACACCAGGCGCACGTTGTCCACCCAGAAAGAATTGCTGGGCGAGCCGACGTAGGCGCCGCCGTGGCTGGAGGTGAACTGCAGTTGCAGGTGGGTAGGCACGTCGGCGGCGGTGCCCCACCCCACTTCCTGAATGGGCTTCATCTCGCCCTTGCTGTTCATGGCATAGCGTTCCTGCACCTGCAGGCGCATCAAGTCGGGGTTGTAGTCGGGATGGCGGGTGATGTCGCCGTAGAGAATGGTGTAGGTGGCGTTGTTCTGCCAGTCGGGCGTGGTCTTGTCATAGCGTACCACAATGGTGCCGACGCGCTTGGCGTAGATGTTGCCCTCCTTGTCCTCCCAACGCTTCTGCAGGTAGAGGTTCATCTCGGGATAGTCGCGCCCCTCCACGTCCTTGATGCGGCTGAAGCCGGTGGCGCGGATGCGGTTCGGCCGGTCGGACATCTTGACCTTATAGTCGAAGCGGATGGCCTTGGGCTTTCGGGTGAAGGGGATGCCGGTGTCCAGCTTGCGCATGGGGTCTTTGGTGCTGGTGATGGGTTCCTGCATCTCGCCCAGGAAGACCGAGCCGGCGGCCAGGACGGTGATGTTGACGATGCCCAGCACCTTGACGCTCTCCATGCGGGTATCGAGACGGGCGCAGTAGCCGTCGCCGCGCTTCTCGGGGAAGACGGAGGTGTTGGTCTTGGTGATGCCTGCCACGCGGGCCATGACGTTGGACGATGCCCAAGGGGAGCCGCCCAGGTTGCGGTAGGCCTCGTTGTTGGCGATGGTTTGCGCGGGGCCGATGGCATAGACGTGCTTGGTGTCGCCGCCGATGATGCCCGATTCCTTGATTTGACGGTCAATCCACTGGTCCATGTGACCGAAGGGAATGGCTTCTTCTCGCTCTTCCTGCGCCATCAGGGGGCTACAAGTCAGGAAGGCGAGGAGGATACTGAACAGAAAAGACTTTTGCTTCTTCATAGTTAGTAAAATGATGATTTATCTGTTAGTGTGTTTAGCGTTTAGTGATTAGTGATTAATACGCTGTGGAAACTGAATTCTCCTCCTCCGGGGAGGTTGCCCTCCCCCGATAACGGGGGAGCCGAAGGGGGTGAGTACCCGAAGGGGGAGGTGGTAGGGAAAAATATTCTATGAATTAAGTAGTTATTCGCTACCACCCCGTCACTTCGTG
>CASENE010000079.1 GCA_949289265.1 uncultured Bacteroides sp. | reverse complement strand
TATTCTATGAATTAAGTAGTTATTCGCTACCACCCCGTCACTTCGTGCCACCCCTCCTCCCCGGAGGAGGGGAATCAGTTACCACCTCCTTATTGCACGTATTAATCACTTAGCACTAACCACTCATCACTAAACTAAATTCCTATTTATCAGATTTCGTACCCCCACTGCCCCAGCGCAAAGCCCCAATTCTCCTGCACAAGGCGCACGGTGCGGTCGTCGTATTTGTACTTGTTCTTCTTGTAGCCCTTCTTGCCACCCACGTATTTCTCGATATCCTTGCGGGATTCGGGGAAGCCGGGCAGGGAGAGGGCTTGGTAGATGTGCTCCGTCATGCCCATGGCGTCGGCCTCGAAGTCCTCGAACTTCACCTCGATGAGGTTGCCCGCAGGGATGCAGGCCTTGTCCGCCTCGTACTTGTGGTAGAGCTTCGCGTAGATGGAGAGGATGTTCTGCTCCAATTTTTCGGGCGTGATGTCTTCCAGCTTCAGGGGCTGAATGGTGTTGGTGAAGAAGCTGCGCGTGCTCTCGAACACGGTGTAGGGGTTGCGCATCAGGTAGATGAACTTGGCGTTGGGGAACATCTTGACCAACTCGCGGACGCGGCCCGTGTGGGGCGGGTTCTTGCTGAGGAACTGCGTGCCGTGCGTATTCCACAGGGAAATCTTGATGAGCTTCACGAAAGTCTCTTCAAACGCCTTCAACTCCTGCGGCGTGATGTCGTTGAAGAGCAGATATTTCTCCGCATATTCCTGCTGATACTTGGGGAAGAACCAGAAGTTGTAATACGTGTAGGGCATCATGTTGGCCAGGGCGAACTCCTCTTCCTGGGGCAGGTCGACGGCCAGTTCCATGTTGTCCGTGGGGCGCTTGTCGGGCATCAGCCAACTCATGTTCTTCTTGAAGAAGGGCTGGCCCAACATCAAGAGGTGCGGGAAGACGGTCTGATACGTGGTGTTGTAGCCGAAGTGCTTGTCGCACGAGAAGACGTTGTGCACGAAGGTCGTCCCGCTTCGCCAATGGCCGAGGATGAACACGGGGTCGTGCTCCAACGGCTTGTCGGCCAATAGTTTCCGGTATCTGTTATCTTGCAGGGAAACCAATGTGGAGAGCAGGCGGCACACGGCCTTGGTCAGGCGGTACTTGCCACGGTAGGCCGGGTCGATGACGCGCCCCGCACTCACCGCCTTGAAGGTTTTCCAATCTGCGCCCACCAGGGTGTTGATGGGGAGTTTATTGAATTCTAATAAGCCCATAAAACTATCATTTTAATCTGCACCTGTGCCGATGTCCTGACCCGCCTGTCCGCCTTGGCTGGACGAAGGCCGTGCCTTGACTGGACGGAGGCGTTGCCTTGGCTGGACGGAGGCGTTGCCTTGGCTGGACGGAGGCATTGCCTTGGCTGGACGAAGGCAAAGGGTGCTATGTTACTACTTATTTACTTTAATGGCGATGCCCTGCCGGTCGAGCTCCTTCACCACCTTGTCCACCGCCTCGTACTGCTCGGGGGCGATGCCCAACCTCGGGAGATCGAGCGTGGGAATGTCCTCGTCCACAAGCATGTCCTTGTCCTCGATGCGGTCGATAATCATGCCCACGGCACTGGTGTTGTTCGTGATGGGGTCGATGAGGATGAACGAGCCGGTGGCCTTGTTCTTCCGGTAGGGGTCGAAGAACAGTTCCTTGGCGGTGGTCATCACCACGCGGGCTATCTGGTTGAGCTGCATGGGCAGGGTGTCCCTTGTCAATTGTCCATTGTCAATTGAAAGGTGCTCCATGGTGTTGACGTCCACCTTGTACTTGATGTCTGTGACGTGCGAGCGGCTCAGGTTGGTGGTCTGCTTGATGAAGAACGACTTGTTCATGTCCATCGGCTCCTCGTCCATCCAGACGAGCATCGCCTCGAAGTTGCGGCCTTCGCAAGGCAGGTTGTCGGGGTGAACCAGCATTTCGCCGCGCGACACGTCTATCTCGTCCTCCAGCGTCAGCGTGACGGATTGGGGCGGGAAGGCGTAATCCAGTTCCCCGTCGTAGGTGACGATGCTCTTCACGCGCGACTTCTTGCGCGAAGGCAGGGCCATCACTTCATCCCCTTTATGTACCACGCCCGATGCCACCTTAGCACTGAAGCCACGGAAGTTGAGGTTGGGGCGCAGGACGTATTGCACGGAGTAGCGGAAATCTTGCAGGTTGTGGTCGTTGCCGATGTGCACCGTCTCCAGGAAGTCCAGCAGGGCGGGGCCTGCATACCACGGCGTGCGGGCGGATTTCTCCACGACATTATCTCCGTCGAGAGCGGAGAGCGGGATGCACGTCACGTCGGGGATGCCCAGCGGCTCGATGAACTTCCTATATTCGCCTACGATTTCATTGAAGCGCGCTTCGGAGAAATCCACCAGGTCCATCTTGTTCACAGCCAGCACCACGTGCTTGATGCCCAGCAGGGAGACGAGGAACGTGTGGCGGCGCGTCTGGGTGATGACGCCCAGGCGGGCATCTACGAGGATGATGGCCAGGTTGGCCGTAGAACCTCCCGTAATCATGTTGCGGGTGTATTGCTCATGTCCCGGCGTGTCGGCGATGATGAACTTGCGCTTGTTGGTCGAGAAATAACGGTAGGCCACGTCGATGGTGATGCCCTGTTCGCGCTCGGCCTTCAAGCCGTCCAGCAGGAGGGCGTAGTCGATGTGGTCGCCCGCATTGCCCACACGCTTGCTGTCGCGCTCCAAGGCGTCCAGCTGGTCTTCGTAAATCTTCTTGCTGTCGAACAACAGGCGGCCGATAAGAGTTGACTTGCCATCGTCCACCGAACCTGCGGTGAGGAACCTCAAAAGGTCTTTCTTCTCGTCATTGTCCAGAAAGGTCTTTATATCTAACTTGCTTTCCATAATTCTTCATTCTTAGTTCTTCATTCTTCATTTAGAAGTATCCTTCGCGTTTCTTCTGCTCCATGCTGGCCTCCTGGTCGAAGTCGATGACGCGGGTAGTGCGCTCGCTCTTGGTGGTGGTCATCATCTCCTCCACAATCTTCTCGATGGTGTCGGCCTCGCTCTCGATGGCACCGGTCAACGGCCAGCATCCCAAGGTGCGGAAGCGTATCTTCTTCATCTGAATCTTGTCGCGGTATTGTTCGGGCAGACGGTCGTCGTCCGGCATGATGAGGTTGCCGTCTATCTCTACGACCGGGCGTTCCTTGGCGAAGTAGAGGGGGACGATGGGGATGTTCTCCAGGCGGATGTATTGCCAGATGTCCAGTTCCGTCCAGTTGCTCAGGGGGAACACGCGGATGCTCTCGCCCTTATGCACCCGGGCATTGTAGATGTCCCACAACTCGGGGCGTTGGTTTTTGGGGTCCCATTGGTGGAAACGGTCACGGAAGGAGAAGATGCGCTCTTTGGCACGGGACTTCTCCTCATCGCGGCGCGCCCCGCCAAAGGCCGCGTCAAACTTATACTTGTCCAGCGCGTGCAGCAGGGCCTGGGTCTTCATCAGGTCGGTATGCACCTTGCTTCCGTGGGTGAAGGGGCCTACGCCTGCCTTGAATGCCTCCATGTTGCTCTCCACAATCAGGTTCCATCCGTACTTCTTGGCATACTCGTCACGGAACTGAATCATCTCCTTGAACTTCCACTTGGAGTCGATGTGCATCAGGGGGAAAGGCACTTTGCCGGGATAGAAAGCTTTCTCGGCCAGGCGCACCATGACCGACGAGTCCTTGCCGATGCTGTAGAGCATCACGGGATTCTCAAACTCCGCCGCCACCTCGCGGATGATGTGTATGGACTCGGCTTCGAGTTCCTTCAGGTGGCTCAGTTTATATTCTTCCATTTGTTATCTGTTTATTTCTTCTCAATCTTGGGTAAAATCAACTCCAACAACTTGCCTACCGACTCTTCCACGCTGAGCACGGACGTGTCCAGTGTCAACGCCGGATGTTCGGGCGCTTCGAAGGGAGCGGATATGCCGGTAAAGTTCTTTATCTCGCCCCGGCGCGCCTTGGCGTACAAGCCCTTCACATCCCTGCGCTCGCACTCCTCAATGGGCGTGCTGACATAGACTTCCACAAAGTCGTCCTTCCCGATGATGCGGGCGGCCATCTCGCGGATGTCGTTGTTGGGACTGATGAATGCCGCCAATGTCACGATGCCCGTGTCCACGAACAATTTGGACACTTCCGCGATGCGGCGTATGTTCTCCACGCGGTCGGCTTCCGTGAAACCTAAGTTGTTGTTGATGCCGCTCCGGATGTTGTCCCCGTCCAGGATGCGGCACAGGATGCCCCGCTTGTGCAACTCTCGCTCCAAGGCGATGGCGATGGTGCTCTTGCCCGAGCCGCTCAAGCCGGTAAACCAAATCATGACGCCGTGCTGGCCCAGCAGTTCTTCCTTGTCCGCCCGGGTCAGCATCTTGTCGAATATCGGATAAATATGTTGTTCCATAAAATGATAATTTATCAATGGATTTTAGGCGCGGATTACGCGGATTTCACGGATTAAGTTCATCATTGAGATATGAATATCACCGACTTCACAATAAATATATCCGTGAAATCCGAGTAATCCGCGCCTAATTTATACCACGCTCGTAAAGGGCCAAATCAACGGAATCAGTCCCACGGATATGATCATCACTATCAAATCCATCGGCAGGCCGATCTTCACGAAGTCCGTAAACTTGTAGTTGCCGGCGCCCTGCACTATCAGGTTGGTCTGGTAGCCGATGGGCGTGGCAAAGCCTGCGGAAGCCGCAATGCAGATGGCTATGAAAAACGGCATGGGGTCTACGCCAAACTTAGCAGCGGTCTCCAACGCCAAGGGGAAGGCCAAAGCCGCCGCGGCATTGTTTGTGATCAACTCGGTAATGATGAGCGTCACCAGATAGAGCAACGCCAAAGCCCCCCAGGCCCCCAGAGAGCCGGATACGTTTTTGATGAAGTCGGCTATCAAGGCTGCCAGTCCGGACTCTTCCATCGCCGCACTGATGGCAAAGGCGCAGGCAATGGTGATGAGTATATCCCAACTGATGTATTTCGTGTATTTCTTGGGCGGGAATATCTTCAGCCAGGCCATCACGACGGCCGTCACGGCTGCGAAAAAGAACATGTCCATCTTCACCCGGGGAAAGCTCTCTTGGAAGTAGGGAAGCTCGCCTATCGTAGCCCCCACAATCATGACGATAAGGAGAGCCAGGGCCGTCCATTTCTTCCACCCGGGCATCGGCCGGGCAGGTATTTCCTTTCCGTTGGTCATCATCAGGAAGACGGACGAATCGCCCCAGGTCTTCGTAAAAGCGTCATCGGCCAGCAGCACCAGCGTATCGCCTTCCTGCAAGCGCACCTCGCCCAGGTTGCTGGTAATCACCTGGCCGCCCTGACGTATTTCCTTTATCTCGGCGCCATAGCGACGCTTGAAGTCGAAGGTCTTCAGCTTGCGCTTCAAGCCCGGGAAGCGGGAGGCAAGCACTACCTCCACCACGTGCTGTCCGCTGCTTTCCGCCGCGTCGTTTTCTTCGTCCTCAAAGTTGTCGGGACGCTCGGCCGGCAACAGCTTCTTGGAGGTCAGGACGATGAACAACAGGCCCACCACCGTGATGGGAATGCCGATAAAGGCCAAATCGAACATCTTCAGGCCGGAAAAGCCGCGGTCTATCATCATGCCGTGCACCACCAGGTTGGTAGACGTACCGATGAGCGTACACAACCCGCCCAATATGGTGGCATAGGACAGAGGAATAAGGAACTTGGTGCACGACAGGCCGACCCGCTTGGCCCAGTTCTTCAATATCGGGGCGAAAATAACCACCACCGGCGTATTGTTGAGGAAGGCTGAAAAAGCGCTGACCACCGGCAGTATGCGCAGCTGCGCCTTCGTGACGCTTGTCCCCTTTTCGGGCAACAGTTTCTTGACCACCGTGCTCAACGCGCCGCTCTGGCGAATGCCTTCGCTGACCAAGAACAACAAGGCGACGGTAATCATGCCCCGGTTGCTGAAGCCGGCCACCATCTGCTTGGGAGTAATGATGCCTGCCACCATGAACAGCACCACCAGGCTCAGCAACACAATGCCCGGACGCATCTTGTCGAGAATAAGCGCCACGAGCATCCCTATCAGCCCCAGCAACACAAAGATTATCTCAAAATTCATGACTTCTGATGTATGTTATTCAATCAATACACGCTTGGCCTCCGGGCAACACGATGAACCAAGGGTTGTGCAAATCTTCCTTGTTATAATGCAGAGGCGCGCTGCCGTCGGTCTGCCAGATGTCGCCACCGGCAGCCCGCACAATGGCATGGCCCGCCGCGGTGTCCCACTCCATGGTAGGGGCGAAACGGGGATAGACATCGGCCTTCCCCTCGGCCACCAGGCAAATCTTCAGCGAACTGCCGCTGGAGCACAGTTCAACCTCGGCATGCTGCCGGCGCATCTGCGCGATGTATGCCTCGGTCTCGGGCGTGGAATGCGAACGGGAAGCCACGACGACAAACTTGTCCCGCTCTTCGCGCGCCGGCAGGCGAAGCGCACGCTCCATCAGTTGCGGCAACGACTCAGCGCCCAACGACACGATGTCTTCCAGCTTGAATGCGCCCAGTCCTTCGGAAGCGAAATACAGGCATCGCTTCACCGGCACGTAAATCACGCCCATCACCGGCACGCCACGATGCACCAGGGCAATGTTGACCGTAAACTCGCCGTTGCGCTTGATGAACTCTTTCGTACCGTCCAGCGGGTCCACAATCCACAAGTCCGTCCACGCAGCCCTTTCGGCATAAGGCGTCAGTTTTCCCTCTTCGCTCAACAGGGGATAAGGAGTCTGCCGCTTCAGCAAGCCTGCAATCACCTCGTGGGCATGGCGGTCGGCCAATGTCAGCGGGGAGTGGTCGGCCTTCTGTTCCACCTGGAAGTCGGCCGCGGGGTCATGATACACCTTTAGGATTTGTTCCCCGGCCTGCAGGGCAGCATCAATGGCATTTATGAGATATTGTTCGTTCATATTCTGTCCTATGAAGTCATAAGATACGCTTATGAAGCCGCAAAAATAAATACTTTCCCCCCGTTGAAAGTTTTCAGTATCAATTTTATAACTTCTTTTAACGTCGCCCTTGCCTCTTTTTCGGGAATAATCATCCTCAGGGACGGTGCCTCCGAGGGGCTGTTTGGCCTGAGCCACGCCTGCCCCTGCCGCCTTGCAGGCACAGGCGGGACAAGATGCGAGAGACCGGACGCCCTTGCCCGGCATCCGGTCTCTACACATATCTTATATTAATACAATACGGCCTGTGGCAAGTCCCCGCATCACTGGACGCGATACAGCAACCACGAGCCCTGGAAGTCCTTGCGGTTCGGATACTTCGCCTTGAAGGCGTCGCGGGCGGCTGCCGCCGAAGCACGGTCGGCATACGTGCTAACCACCACGCGGTACATCGCCGCATCGGCGTTGAACACGATGACCGGCGTATAGCCCTCTGCCTCCAGGTAGCTCTTCAAGCCCTCGGCGTTGGCCTTGATGCCAAAGCTGCCGCACACCACGCTGTAGTCCAGCAGACCGTTGTTATCGCCCGACACGACGGTCACCTTCTCGTGGCGCACGTCGTCCTGAGCCACTTTCACCGGAACGCTTTCCACCACTACGGGCGTCGCAGGAGCAGCCACCACGGGAGTAGTATCTACCGGCGCCGCCTGCTGTTCGGCCAACTCTTGCTGTTTAGCCTTTTCGTATGCCTTGCTGTAAGCGCTTTGACTGGATTTGCAAGAAGAGAATGCCACAGCCATGCACACCCCGATGCCCAATAAAATTGTCTGTTTTTTCATCGCTATATTCACTTTTTGTCGTTAATAATCTTTTGGATAGGTCCCTTTAAGGCATCCTTATCTTTATTATTAGGCAGCAAAATAATAGAAAATCTGCCACCTGTCAAAACATAATGCCGAAAAAAATCGGAAAAAACACGGTGCGCCCCCCGAAGGGGATGCCGGCAAGCGGGGATTATAACGCCAGCAAGCAGGGACAGTAATGCCAGCAGGCGGGAATAGTAACGCCAGCAAGCGGGGATAGTAACGCCACTAAACGCTGATACACTGGCTGTTTGCCGCGAGTGCGGATAGCCGGCGCGAAAAGCCCTGCCGAAGAGGGGCGGCCGCCCGCCCCCTCCCCGTCCGCCGGCCCGGACAGCACGCGGGAAAAGGATTGCCGGGAGTTTTTTTAAGAAAAACCGAAAAAAAACGCCCTAAAACGCACTCCCTATCAAAATAATCGCTATATTTGTGGTATCAACTTTTAAATGACAATATTATGAAAGGTTTAAATGTATTAGCAGCTTTCCTGGGTGGTGCCGCAGTAGGCGCCGCATTGGGCATTTTGTTCGCTCCGGAAAAGGGAGAAGACACGCGCAGCAAAATTGCAGAAGCATTGCGTAAGAGAGGCATCCGCCTGAACAGAAACGAGATGGACGACCTGGTGGACGAGATCGCTTCTGAAATCAAGAACGAGACCGCTGAATAAACGGGAATGTCAAGCAGAGCCACCATGTTTGCCAATGACAAAAGCATCGAGAGCCTACGGCAGCTGTTCGTCGAGTTCAAGAAATACCTGAGCTTGCAAAAGGAATACACGCGGCTGGAAGTAACGGAAAAACTCTCCGTCTTGTTCTCCATGTTCATCATCATCCTGCTGACAGTCATTCTGGGCATGATGGCTCTGTTTTACCTTTCATTTACCGCGGCCTATCTGTTGGCCCCTGTGGTGGGAGGGATAACCGTCAGCTTCAGCCTGCTGGCCATCTTCTACATCCTGCTGGCCATCCTGCTCGTCAGCTGCCGCAAACGGCTCGTCATCGACCCGATGGTGAAGTTCATCGCCAAACTATTCCTGAAAGCGTCCGACCCCTCTCATACTCCCGCCCAACCATGACAAACAGCCAGACACCCCACTCGTCCCTGCCCACCACGCTGGAAGAACTGCTCGCGCGGAAAAACGCCGTCTTGGCAGACATCCGCACGCAGAAGGCGCGCATGAACCACCTGGGGAAGGAATTGGCTGCCCCCCTCACCCCGGCCGTCCGCAAAGGCAACGGCCTGCTGAACGCCTTCGACAAGGGCATGGCAGCCTTCGACGGCATCATGCTGGGCCTGAAAGTCATGAGAAGGCTCAAGAAACTATTCCGAGGCAAGAGGAGATACCGGGACTTCTGAGAAGCGCCGCTTTCCTGCTCTGCCCCCAGCGAACCGCAAATAGAAAAAGCGCCGGCAAGCCAATCCTACCGTGGCCCGCCGGCGCTTTTTGCGCGTTCTATCAGCTATGCTGCCTCAGCCGCTTTCAGACATACGTCTCCAGCAGCTTCACCGATTTGTCCGGCACGATTTTCACCTCTTGCGTAGAGGCGGGCAACAGCACCGTCTCCCCAGCCTGAAGCGTCACCTCGTTTGCCTCATTGTCCACCAGGCGGCAGGCTCCTTCCACACAGATAAAGATGACGAAAGAGTCCAGCTCGGAATAATCGCACGTGATTTCTTCGGTCATATCATACACCGATGTCGTGAAATAAGGGCAAGCCACCACTTCTACCGGCTCATTCTGCACACGCTCGTATTCCGTCCGGAAGTCGTCCTGCACGTCCGCAAAGTTGATGGCATCCACCGCCTGCGCCGTATGCAGTTCGCGCGTCTTGCCGTTCTTGTCCTTGCGGTTGTAGTCGAAGATACGGTAGGTGATGTCCGAAGTCTGCTGGATTTCGGCCACGAAAGCCCCCGCGCCGATGCCGTGCACACGCCCGGCCGGAACATAGAACACGTCGCCCGGCTGAATAGCGCACGTCTGCAACACTTCGGCAAAAGTGCCGTCGTGCACCCGTTCCTTGTATTCCTTCGGCGTAATCTCCTTGGCGAAACCCGAAATCAGCTTGGCTCCTTTATCGGCCGCAATGACATACCACATCTCGTTCTTGCCGAAACTGTTGTGGCGCTTCTTGGCCAGCGCATCGTCGGGGTGCACCTGGATAGACAAGTCCAGCTTGGCGTCGATGAACTTGATGAGCAGGGGGAATTTAGCGCCGAAGCGGGCATAATTACCCTCACCCACCAGTTCTTCTTTGTATTTATGCACCATCTCGGGCAGGGTCATGCCTTTGTCCGGGCCGTTGGCCACCACCGATTCGCTCCCCTCCACGGCAGACACTTCCCAACTTTCTCCCACATTCAGAAGGGTTTCATTCAGATGCTTGAACGGAATAATCTTGTCGCCTCCCCAAAGCGTCTGCTTCAGAATAGGCTCAAACTTTAAAGGATACATGAGTTTTTAATTAATGCTTTAACGATGTGATTTACATTGATTACGACGGCAAACATACAAAAAAATAAATAGTCTGTCAAAATATCCGGGAAGAAAAAAGAATGGAAACGGTTATAAATCCATCTTCTAACCAAACGCTAAACTTTCCTAAAAGGAGAAGTACATTTCTTACCATTTACTTGGGGGAACGAAAGAATTTCTCTTTATTTGCAAGAGATTTCATACAAACATACCATGATATGACAGACAACACAATAAAATACAACAATTTGTCGGGGCTAAAACGAGAAAATTTCCGTAAAGAGATTAACGGTAAAGAAACCGACCTGTTTATCTTGAGAAATGCGACAGGCATGGAAGTCGCTGCCACCAACTACGGGTGCGCCCTCCTTTCCATCATGGTTCCCGACCGACAAGGACAATACAGCAACGTAATCCTGGGACACGACAGCATTGAGCACGTCATCGGCAGTCCGGAACCGTTCTTAAGCACCACCATCGGCCGCTATGGCAACCGCATAGCCAAAGGCAAATTCACCTTGTATGGCGAAGAACATCAACTGGCCATCAACAACGGCCCCAATTCGTTGCACGGAGGCCCCACGGGATTTCACAGCCGCGTGTGGGACGCCATCCAGCCGGCAGACAACATGGTCATCTTCAACTATACATCGGCAGACGGCGAAGAAGGCTTCCCCGGCACGCTCCAGGTAGAAATGACTTACCGCCTGGAAAACGAGGCAAACGCGCTGGCCATCGAATACCGGGCCACGACGGACAAAGCGACCGTCGTCAATCTGACCAACCATGGTTTCTTCAATCTGGCAGGCATAGCCACTCCCACTCCTACCGTCTTAGACAACATCCTTACCATCCACGCTGATTATTATATCCCCATTGACGAGGTGTCCATCCCCACAGGAGAAATCCTGAAGGTGGAGGGCACGCCGATGGACTTCCGCACGCCGCATGCCATTGGCGAACGCATCGACGCGCCTTTTGAACAACTGAAGAACGGGGCAGGATACGACCATTGCTATGTATTGAACAAGACAGAACGCGGCTCACTGGATCTGGCGGCCACGTGCCTGTGCCCTTCCAGCGGACGCACCATGGAGGTCTATACCACGGAAGCCGGACTGCAACTGTATACGGGCAATTGGCTCAACGGATTCACCGGCAGCCACGGCGCCACGTTCCCGGCCCGCAGTGCCGTATGTTTTGAGGCACAATGCTTCCCCGACACGCCCAACAAGGCCCATTTCCCATCGGCAGTCTTATTGCCCGGCGACGAATACCAACAAATCACCGTGTATAAGTTCGGCATCCAAGAAGACTAAAGAATCAATCATTAATCCAAAACAATATCTAAAATCATTATGAGTAACCAAACGAAACAATGGGGTGCCATCATCATCATGATCGCCCTCTTTGCCATGATTGCCTTTGTAACCAACTTGTGTTCGCCGATGGCAATCATAGTCAAGAACCAATTCGGTGCATCCAATGTGCTGGCACAAATCGGCAACTACGGCAACTTTATTGCCTACTTGGTAATGGGCATCCCATCGGGCATGCTGATTAAGAAATACGGATACAAGAAGACGGCCCTGCTGGCCTTGTTGGTGGGTATCATCGGCATTCTGGTGCAGTGGATGAGCGGCTGGGACAGCGTCCAGAGTTTCGGCGTTTACCTGGTAGGCGCCTTCATCTCCGGCTTCTGCATGTGCATGCTGAACACGGTGGTCAACCCGATGCTGAACCTGTTGGGCGGCGGTGGCAACAAAGGCAACCAGCTCATCCAGATTGGCGGAACCTTTAATTCAGCCGCAGCTGTGGCCGTGTACATCATCATGGGCGCCTTGATTGGCGACGCTGCCAAGGCAAAGATTTCAGACGCCACTCCGGCCCTGTTCATTGCTCTGGCCATCTTTGTCATTGCATTCATCGTTATCCTCTTCACCAAGATTCAAGAGCCTCAGCACGCCGGCGAGCAAAAAGTCTCCAAGGAGAAAGATAAATACAGTGCCTTCTCTTTCCGCCACTTCAAGCTCGGCATATTGGGCATCTTCCTGTATATGGGTATCGAAGTAGGCACGCCGACTTACGTCCTCCAATATCTGTCTTCCTCGCCCGATGCAGCTACTCCCGGTTTGGGCATGGATGCCGGTATCGTGGGCCTCATCGTAGCCGTCTACTGGCTGATGATGTTGATTGGACGCTTCGTGGGCGGAGCTATCGGAAGCAAAGTCTCCAGCCGCGCCATGATTTCCACAGCCGCCACCATCAGCATCGTATTGGTAGCCTTCGGCATGTTCGCTCCGACGGACATCTTGGTCAGCGTACCAGGCATTGACTGGGCTAACTTAAGCGTTATCTGGACTGAAATACCGGTGGGCATCTTCGCCTTTATTCTGGTCGGCTTGTGCACTTCCGTCATGTGGGGCGGCATCTTCAACCTGGCCACGGAAGGCTTGGGCAAATACACAGCCATTGCGTCCGGTGCCTTCATGACCATGGTATTCGGTTGCGCAGTAATGGTAGCCATCCAGGCACTCGTTGCAGACTTGACTGGCTCGTTCCTGGCCAGCTATGCCATCGTATTGCTTTGCGCTGCCTATCTGCTGTACTACGCTCTCATCGGCAGCAAGAACGTCAACAAAGACATCCCTGTGGACTAAACGTACATCCTTATTATTCACATAATACCTAAATGTCATGGATATAGAATATGTAAGAAGTCGTTTCATCAAGCATTTTGACGGAACAACAGGAGCCATATATGCCGCTCCGGGACGCATCAACCTGATAGGTGAACACACAGACTACAATGGCGGCTTTGTATTTCCCGGCGCCATTGACAAAGGCATGATAGCCGAGCTCAAACCGAACGGAACGGACAAGGTAAAGGCTTACTCCATTGATTTGAAAGACTACGTGGAATTCGGCCTGAACGAAGAAGATGCTCCCCGTGCCAGCTGGGCCAGATATATCTTCGGCGTCTGCCGCGAAATGATCAAACGCGGAGTAGAAGTAAAAGGATTCAATACAGCTTTTGCAGGCGATGTACCCCTGGGAGCCGGCATGTCTTCGTCGGCAGCATTGGAAAGTGTCTACGCCTATGCCCTGAACGACCTGTTCGGCGACAATAAAATCGACAAGTTTGAATTGGCCAAAGTGGGCCAGGCCACAGAGCACAACTATTGCGGCGTGAACTGCGGCATCATGGACCAGTTTGCCTCGGTATTCGGCAAAAAAGACAACCTCATCCGTCTGGACTGCCGTTCGCTGGAATACCAGTATTTCCACTTCGAGCCCAAGGGGTATCGCCTGGTATTGGTTGACTCGGTGGTGAAACACGAACTTGCCTCGTCGGCCTACAACAAGCGCCGTCAGAGTTGCGAAGCCGTGGTTGCCGCGGTACAGAAGAGACATCCGCACGTAGAATTCTTGCGCGACTGCACCCTGGAAATGCTGCAGGAAGTGCAACCCGAAATCAGCGAAGAAGACTACAAGCGTGCCGAATACGTCATCGAAGAAATCCAACGGGTACTGGACGTGTGCGACGCTTTGGAAAAGAACGACTATGAAACGGTGGGCCAAAAGATGTACGAGACGCACTACGGCATGAGCAAGCTGTATGAGGTCAGCTGCGAAGAGTTGGACTTCCTGAACAACCTGGCTTTCGACTGCGGCGTCACCGGTTCACGCGTCATGGGCGGCGGATTCGGCGGCTGCACCATCAACTTGGTAAAGGAAGAGCTCTACGGCACCTTTATCGAGAAAGTGAAAGAAGAATTCAAGAAGAAATTCAATAGAAGCCCGAAAATCTACGACGTGGTCATCAGCGACGGTGCCCGCAGACTGGAATAAAGAAACACAAAGATTACCTGCCGAACGCGGATTGCGCAAACTGCTAGACCGGACTTAGCCCCGAGCCTGACAACGCGCAATCCGCGTTCTTTTTCCGCCATTCCCCTCCCGCAAAAGTTTCAAAAACCGGCCTTTTCAGGCTCAATCGTCCCGATGAAGTACCTAATTCGTTGAAAAGAGCCCTTTTTCATGGGATAATTGAGCATAAACCGCTATCTTTGCACGGGTCAAGCGACGAATCGCCTTTGAACCGACTAAACAACCCACTTAATTTAACCATTTGCTAATATGAACGACAGTAAACTCATGACGCGTGCAGCAGACAACATCCGCATACTTGCTGCTTCCATGGTTGAGAAAGCAAAATCCGGACATCCGGGCGGCGCAATGGGAGGTGCCGATTTTATCAACGTGCTCTACACTGAATTTCTGGTCTACGACCCCGAAAATCCCTATTGGGAGGCACGCGACCGCTTCTTCCTTGACCCGGGCCACATGTCGCCCATGCTTTACTCCACCCTCGCTTTGGCAGGAAAGTTCACCTTGGACGAACTGCAGCAGTTCCGCCAGTGGGGCAGCCCGACGCCGGGACATCCTGAGCGCGACATCGAGCGCGGCATCGAGAACACGTCCGGCCCGTTGGGACAAGGGCACACCTTTGCCGTGGGCGCGGCCATTGCAGCGAAGTTCCTGCAGGCCCGTTTCCCCGAAGTCATGAAGCAGACTATTTACGCATACATATCCGACGGCGGCGTGCAAGAGGAAATCTCGCAGGGAGCAGGACGCATAGCCGGCACCCTGGGACTGGACAACCTCATTATGTTCTACGATGCCAACGACATACAGCTGTCCACCGAGACCAAAGCAGTCACCACCGAAGACACAGCCAAGAAATACGAGGCATGGGGATGGAAGGTTATCACCATCGACGGCAACGACCCGGATGCCATCCGCACAGCCCTCAACGAAGCCAAGGCCGAGACCGAGCGTCCCACTCTCATCATCGGCCATACCCTGATGGGCAAAGGAGCACGCAGGGCCGACGGCAGCAGCTACGAGAACGACTGCGCCACCCACGGCGCACCCTTGGGCGGAGAGGCTTACATCAACACCATCAAGAACCTGGGCGGAAATCCCGAACAGCCGTTCGTCTTCTTCCCCGAAGTGGCGGAACTGTACGCCCAACGGCATGCCGAGCTGAAGCAGATAGTGGCCCGCCGCCATGCCGCCGAAGCCGAATGGGCACAGGCACACCCCGACAAAGCGGCTTTGCTGAAGCAATACTTCTCCAACGAAGCCCCCCGGATAGACTGGAGCACCCTCACGCAGAAACCCGACACGGCCACGCGCGCCGCATCGGCTGCGGTGTTGGGCATGCTGGCCGAACAGGTGGGCAACATGATTGTGGCTTCGGCCGACCTGTCTAACTCAGACAAGACCGACGGATTCCTGAAGAAGACGCACGCCTTCGCAAAAGGCGACTTCAGCGGTGCTTTCCTCCAGGCCGGCGTGGCCGAACTGACCATGGCCTGCTGTTGCATCGGCATGGCACTGCATGGAGGTGTCATCGCCGCGTGCGGCACGTTCTTCGTCTTCTCCGACTATATGAAACCCGCCATCCGCATGGCCGCGCTGATGGAAGTGCCCGTGAAGTTCATCTGGACGCACGACGCCTTCCGCGTAGGCGAAGACGGCCCCACCCACGAGCCAGTGGAACAAGAGGCCCAGATACGCCTGATGGAGAAACTGCAGAACCACAAGGGACAGAACTCCATGCTGGTGTTGCGCCCGGCCGATGCCGAAGAAACGACCGTAGCCTGGCGGCTGGCCATGGAGAACATGGCTACCCCCACGGGACTCATCTTCTCCCGCCAGAACGTCAACAACCTCCCCGCAGGCACCGACTACGGCCAGGCCGTGCACGGAGCCTACGTTGTGGAAGAAGATGCGGAAGGAACGCCCGACGTCATCCTGCTGGCATCCGGTTCGGAGGTATCCACGCTGGTGGCCGGCGCGGCGCTACTGCGCAAGGACGGCGTGAAGGTGCGCATCGTGTCCGTGCCTTCCGAAGGCCTCTTCCGCCGCCAGTCGCCCGAATACCAGGAACGCATCCTGCCCCACGACGCCAAAATCTTCGGGTTGACAGCCGGCCTGCCCGTCACGCTGGAAGGCCTGGTTGGCCCGCGCGGCAAGGTATGGGGACTTCCCTCCTTCGGTTTCTCCGCCCCCTACAAGGTGCTGGACGAGAAACTGGGCTTTACGGCCGAGAACATCTACAAGCAAGTGAAAGAAATGTTGTAATATATCGCAGCGTTGCGGCGTTGCAGGCGGCCATCCGGCGGGCGTTTTCTTCTCCCCGCCGGCCTGCCGCCTGCGGCCGCAGCCTTTTTTATTTATCCTAATCCCACACAATGAAACCCATAGGTATCTGCTCAGACCACGCCGGCTTCCCCCTGAAGCAACACGTCAAGCAATGGCTGGAAGCCAAAGGCTGGCCTTATAAAGACTTCGGGACATACACCGAAGAGAGTTGCGACTATCCCGACTATGCCCACCCCATGGCCCGCGCCATCGAAGCCGGCGAATGCGGCCCCGGCATTGCCATCTGCGGCAGCGGACAGGGCATCAGCATGACCCTGAACAAGCACCAGGGCATCCGCGCAGCCCTCTGCTGGCAGCCGGAACTAGCAGCCCTGTCGCGCCAGCACAACGACGCCAACGTGCTCTGCATGCCCGGACGATTCATCGGCAACGAGCAGGCCGACGCCATCATGGAGGCATTCTTCGGCACCGGATTCGAAGGGGGACGCCACCAGCGGAGGGTGCAGAAGATACCCGTAAGCCAATGAACAGACGCCACCACCGCACCACACCCGCCACACATGCAAAACTACATTTTCTACAACGACCGGCTCCTGCTGAAGAAAGAGAAGGAGGACAGGTTCCACGTCCCCTATGAGACGGAACTGCCCCCGGAATGGGCCGACGGCCGCTACCCCTCGCAGCGCGTCCTGCTGCCCAACGGCACCACCGTGCTGGCCACCGCCATCGACCACCCCGTCGAAGAAAGCGCCGAATGGGCCATGCCGGGCCTGCGCGCCTCGTTCGACTACCTGCCCTACAGCGAATACCGCGCCGGAGGCAAGGCCTACCAGATTCTCTACTGGGACAAGCACAGCCGCTTCTGCCCGGTGTGCGGCACGCCCACGGAACAGAAAGGCGCCATCATGAAACGCTGTCCGCAGTGCGGATACGAAATCTATCCACCCATCTCCACCGCCATCATCGTCCTCATCCGCCGGGGAGAGGACGAAATCCTGCTGGTGCATGCACGCAACTTCCGCGGCACGTTCTACGGCCTCGTGGCCGGATTCCTGGAACCGGGCGAGACGCTGGAACAATGCGTGGAGCGCGAAGTACGCGAAGAAACCGGCCTCAGCATCCGCAACATCACCTACTTCGACAGCCAGCCCTGGCCCTACCCCAGCGGGCTGATGGTGGGTTTCATGGCCGACTATGCCGGAGGCACCATCAAGCTGCAGGACGACGAGCTGAGCGCAGGAGCCTTCTATCACCGCGACCACCTGCCCGAACTGCCGCAGAAACTGAGCATTGCCCGCCGCCTCATCGACCACTGGCTGGGCGCGGAAAAAGACTGACAACAAGAAGGCTGCGGCCACGCGCCGCATGCCAGACCTGTAACGCCCGCCGGCTGGGACTTAAGTTCCCGCCGGCGGGCGATACTATTCCAGCCCGGTAGCGGTTAAGTCCCAGGCAGCTGGGATTACCGTTCCACCGGACAACTGATTTCCAACCACTTGCAGGGAGATAAGACATCCCCGGCCGCACCTTGGACGACAGCCCGGAGGAAATAAAAAAGGCAGACGCCTCACGGCGGCTGCCCTTCGTCTTACCTATTGAAAATCCAAAATCCTATTCCACTGCCTCCAGATACAGGACGCGGCTGGAATAATCGTTCTGCTTATGATAGTCTACTTTGTGGTTATAGGGAATCTCCAGCCCGTTGGCCATCAGGTAGGCGCCGCTGAACACCTTGCCTTCGAAGGCGAGAGGCTCGTTGTCGATGCGGTTCAACTCGTGCACCCGATAGAGCTTGTCGGGGTTCAGGCCGGCCATGGGCACGCGCGGCAGGTGCTGGTTGACGAAGTGCTCCGTCTTCCACCAGTAGAACACCGCCTTGTCCTTGGCAGGCGCAACGTACATCAACGAGGCGAGGCCCAGCTTGTCGTAGGGCGAAAGCAGGCGGTAGATGTCGCCCTGCTGCACCACGGGACGGATGGTCTTGTATTCCGCAATGGCCTTCTTGCAGAGTTTCTTCTCCTCGCCGGTCATGTTCTTAGGCTGTATCTCCATGCCCAACCGTCCGCTCATGGCCACGTCTATGCGGTATTTCAGGGGTATGGTGCGGAAGGTCTGGTGATTGGGGGCGGCGCTGATGTGCGAGGCCATGGCGATGGCGGGGAAGAAGTAGGACGTGCCCCACTGCATGTAGATGCGCTGCAGGGCGTCGGTGTTGTCGCTCACCCAGAACTCGTCGAACCAAGGCAGGATGCCCCAGTTGGCACGGCCGCCGCCACTGGCGCAGGCCTGGATGGTGAGGTCGGGATACTTGGCGCGTATGCGGTCGCAGACCTTGGCAAAGCCCCGGTGGTATTCGATGTACATATGGCTCTGCTTGTCGGCTGGCAGGTATTGCGAGCCGTGGTTGGAGATGGGCATGTTGGCATCCCACTTGATGTAATCTATCTCCGGATAGCGGGTCATCAGGTCGTCGACCACCCCGAACACGAAGTCCTGCACTTCGGGATTGGCCAGGTCGAGCACCAACTGCGTGCCCCCGCGTCCCAACACGGGATCGCGTTGCGGAGCCTTCAGAATCCAGTCGGGATGCTTCTCGTAAAGTTCGCTGACGGTGTTGGTCATTTCCGGCTCTATCCAGATTCCAAACTTGATGCCGTGCTTCTTGGCATCGGCCAGCAGGCCTTCGATGCCTTCGGGCAGTTTACGCTTGTCCACCACCCAGTCGCCCAACGACGAATTGTCCTTGTTGCGCTGGTATTTGCCGCCAAACCAACCGTCGTCCATCACAAACAGCTCGCCGCCCATCGCGGCAATGTCGGCCATCATCTGGTCCATGCCCTCCTGGTTGATGTCGAAGTAGACACCTTCCCAGCTGTTCAGCAGAATCTTGCGCAGTTTGTCGCCATTGGCCAGCTTGTATTCGCGGCCCCAGCGGTGGAAGTTGCGGCTGGCCCCGCTCAGGCCTTCGTCGCTGTAAGTCAGGGCCAAGGCCGGGGTGACAAAGGTTTCGTCCTTCTCCAGCCGGTAAGCCGAATTGTCCTCGTTGATGCCGGCAAAGAACTGGTGGTAGTCCCCGTCGTGGGTCTCGACGCGCAGCTTGTAGTTGCCCCCGTAGCAGAGTGCCGCGCCGATGACGCGCCCCGCATTTTCACGCGGCTGCCCGTCCAGCGAGAACATCACTTCGGCGTGGTCGGTGTGCGAGTTGCGCGCCCCGTCCTTGTTCTGTATCACCTTCATGCCCGGCGTCAGAGGCTCCTGCACCAGCTGTCCTTCGTTGGCCCACGAACCGTGCAGATGGCTCAGCCACACCTCGCCGCGGCGGATGGGCAGATAGGCGGAAGCGAACTGGGTGAGCACGACGGGCTTCTTCTCGCCGTTGGTTATCTCCGTCCAGGCCTCGATGATGTCCACGTCGTGGTAAGCGCGATAGCAGACGTTGACGTAGAAGGGATAGACCTTGTCCTTGAGGCGGACGACGGTCTTGGTAGACGTGTCGTCATCGCTGGTGGCCACCTGGTCCACCACCATCTCCGTCGTCAGGTTGCCGTCGGCATGGGTCACGGCCAGCGCCGTTTCGGTGATGCACGTCAGGCCATACACCGGATAGGCGGCATCCATGCCCCGGTCGCCCTCGTAGGTCTTAAGGTCGGCCTCGGCCAACTTTTCTCCGTAATACAGGATTCTCAACTCTCCGCCTGCCGGCGCCGAAAGCAGCAGCGAGGTGTTCGGAGTAGACACGCACACGTTTTGCGCCCACAATCCGCCCGCCACGAGGCTCAGGCATGCAAGGGATTTCATTCGATTCTTGAAATTCATGGTCGTTGTGTTTTATGGTTTAATATTCCGGTTACAAAAGTAGGCCATTTGCCACAGACTAAGGCGTATCATTTTATCAAAAGATGGTACATTTTTACCAAATCGCTACCACTCCCCGCGCGCTCCTCTCCCACGCGGTGGGCAATATGCCTCTATACACCGCGTAGAAGGCCTCTGCACGGTATGTGGAGAAAGTCGGGAGAAATAGGCAAAATTCCCTAAAAAAGCGACGGCAGACAACCAAGTTTACCCGCCAAGCCCTACCTTTGTATGGCAAACCATAAGGATAGGAAGTATGAAACAGACAAAATTCACAGCACTATTGCTTTGCGGCGGCCTGCTGCTGTCGGGCTGCGGCACACTGAACAACACAGCCAAACTGGGCATGGCAGGCGGCGGCGCAGGCGCCACGGCCGGAGCCGTCATCGGCGGACTCATCGGCAAGGGCAAGGGAGCCGGCATCGGGGCAGCCATCGGTGCGGCGGTAGGCGCAGGCACGGGCGTCATCATCGGGCGCAAGATGGACAAGAAGGCCGAGGCAGCCGCACAGATTGAGGCGGCACAAGTGGAACAGGTGACGGACGCCAACGGATTGCCCGCCGTTAAGGTGACCTTCGGCGACAACGTGTTGTTCGACTTCAACTCCACCACACTGAGCAACGAGGCCAAGGCCACCCTGCGCGAAGTGGCACAGATTCTGCGCGACGACACCACGACCGACATCGCCATCATCGGCCATACGGACAAGGTGGGCACGTATGAGGTGAACCAGAAGTTCTCCAAGGAGCGCGCCTATGCCGTGGAAAACTACCTGCAAGACTGCGGCGTGTCTCCCGCCCAGTTCAAACAAGTGAAAGGCGTGGGCTACGACGAATACGACGAGACGAAGACGGCTGCCGAAAACCGCCGCGTGGAAATCTACATGTATGCCAGCGAAGAGATGATCCAGCAGGCACAGACGCAGTCATGAGCAGAGGGGGAAGGAGTTGAAGAAAAGAAAGCGGTCAGCGACCTCACTCAACAGTCGCTAACCGCTTTCTTACTAATTATTCATCACCCAACCGCTAATCACTCAATACGCGTGTTCGCCTTTCTCATCCAGTTCCTGCACATCCAACTTCCGGTTGTTGATGCTGCGCCAAGCGTAGACAATGTACGCCAACACGAAGGGAACAAGGACGGAAACATAGGTCATCACCTCCAGCGTGAAGGGACTGGACGAACTGTTTTCCAACGTCAGCGAGCTTTGCAGGTCTACGCTGGAAGGATAGTAAGCAGTGTGGTTATAACCGGCCACCAGCAACAGGGCCAGCACCGTCAGCACTGTGCCGACGCCTGCAAACCAGATGCCTTTATCGAAACCGGGCTTCCACAAGGTGCGGACGATGCCCCACAACACGCCGACCACGCCAACCAGGAAAAGAACAAGCACCGCAGGCATGGCCAGGAAGTTGCTCAGATACTTATAAGGCTCCATGTATATTTCGCCCGTCTCCGGATTCACGGCAAAACCATCGGCCACCAGCGTGCGTACCAGGAAGGCCAGGAAAAACACCAAGAACAGAGCCGTGTTGCCCCACAAAGCGCGGCGGCTGCGTGCCACGAGGTCGGGGTCGTCTATATTATTAATAAAGTAGAGCGCGCCGAGAATGCGGGAAAGGAAGAACACGGCCAAACCCAAGACTACATTCCACAGATTGCCCAACGCATCCAGTCCGTGCCAGTTGTTGGCCCAATGGCTGATGACCGGCATGGCCTCCGTCAGGTTGCCCTTGTCCACGTAGAAGGCAGAGCCAGTGAAGAACGTAGCCACCGCGCCGCCCAGCAAGACAGGCCCTACCACGCCGTTCAGGATGAGGAATGCCCGATAGGTCTTCTGCCCCAACAGGTTGCCCGCCTTGGACTGGAACTCATAACTGACTGCCTGTAGCACGAAGGTGAAGAGGATAATCATCCACAGCCAATAGGCGCCGCCGAAACTGGTGCTGTAGAACAAAGGGAACGAAGCAAAAAAGCCTCCGCCGAAGGTGACAAGCGTGGTGAACGTGAATTCCCACTTACGCCCCGTGGCATTCATAATCAGTCTGCGCTGCTGCTCCGTCTTGCCCAGGCAGTACAAGAGAGAATTGCCGCCCTGCACAAAGAGCAGAAATACAAGAATCGCTCCCAACAGGGAAACGATGAACCACCAATAGTGTTGAAGAAAGCTATATGACATAATAGATAAATGTTCAATGGTTAATGACTAATGGTTAATGAGGATGATTCGAGGCCGGTTCATTGCTCCACTCCCTTGCGGATGGCCTTCAGCAGGATGCCTATCTCGGCGATAAGCAAGATGGTGAAGAGAAGGAGGAAGAGGAAGAACGTGGTCTGCACGGACCCCACCTCCAGCTTGGAAATGGCGGCGGACACGGGCAGCATATCCTGAATGGCCCACGGCTGGCGACCGCATTCGGCCACGGTCCAACCGGCCTGTCCGGCGATGTAGCCCAAGGGGATGGTCCACATGGCTACCCACTGCAACCAGCGCATCCGCGACAAGTCGCGCTTGTAGGCAACGAACAGGATGACCAGGAAGAACAGGATGAAGTATCCGCCCAGTATCACCATGATGCGGAACATGTAGAACGTCAGCGGCACGTTGGGCACCAGGTCGTTCACGTCCTTTATATAACCGTAGCCAAAGTAATCCATGTTCTCCAGCAACAAGGCTTTGGCTTCTTCTGCATCTGCTTCACGCCCCTCGGCCTTGGCCGCGCGGTAGTCGGCAAATAGGGCTATGGCCAGCCGTCCCATCTCCATCTTGTCCTGGGCGGACAGAGCTTTCGTCCCGTCCTTCAGCGTATAGCCGCCGTTCAGCAGGTCGTTGATGCCGGGCACAAAGGCATCGGCATCGCGCTCGCCAAGCAAGGATAGCATCTTAGGTATCTCAATACGCATCAAGAAGGGGTCTATTCCGTCGTCGGGTGCCTGCTTGGCCGGATTCAATACGCCCACGGCCACCAGTCCGGCCCCTTTCTGACCGTCATAATAGCCTTCCATGGCAGCCAACTTCATGGGTTGCTTCTGCGCCACCTGGTAGGCCGAGCCATCGCCCGTCCATGCCGAAAGCACCGCCGCCACCAGGCCGACCCAGGCCGCCACCTTGACGCTGGCCAGCGAGAACTGCTTGTCGCGCTTCTTCCACAGATACCAGCAGCTGACGCCCACCACAAACACGGCACCCAGCACCCAGCCGGAAAGCACGGTGTGGAAGAACTTATTGACAGCCATGGGCGACGTGGCTACGGCCAGGAAGTCCACCATCTCGTTGCGGGCCGTGTCCGGATTGAACTCCATGCCTACGGGATACTGCATCCAGGCGTTGGCCACCAGAATCCACCAGGCAGAGATGGTGGCGCCCAGTCCCGTAAGCCAGGTGGAAGCCAGGTGGAAGCCGCGGCTCACCTTGTTCCACCCGAAGAACATGACGGCAATGAACGTAGCCTCCATGAAGAAAGCCAGAATGCCCTCTATGGCCAGCGGCGCGCCGAAGATATCGCCCACAAACCACGAATAGTTGCTCCAGTTGGTGCCAAACTCAAACTCCAGGATAAGGCCCGTAGCCACGCCGACGGCAAAGTTGATGCCGAACAGCTTCATCCAGAACTTGGCCGTCCGCTTCCAGAAGGCGTCGCCCGTCCGGTAATAAATCGTCTCCATCAGGCCCATAATCACCGCCAAGCCCAAGGTCAGCGGCACGAAAATCCAGTGATAAATGGCCGTCAAGGCAAACTGCGCCCGCGACCAGTCAATCAATGAGGTGTCAATGTGTTCTACCATACGAATCAGTTATTTTAGTGAATGAATATGCGACGTTCGTGTTGAGTCCTCAAGGCACGGGCGCCATGCGTTCTATCAACTCGCGGCTGACAAACTCCTCGGCTCCCAAGGCGCCGGACGACTCGTCCACGTAGTCCGGGAAGAAGAAGAGTTTCAGGATGACGAACATGATGAAAAGTTTCAGAAGGATGATGAACCACAGCGTGCGGCCCCACGTCATCGCGCGGAAGCCGTCGCGGTAGAATCGCCAGATGTTTGTCACGGTTTGTCTCATACGCAAAGGCATTATCGGTGGCGGGCGGAAGCACCCAAACGAGGAAGCCCGCTTTTTATAACGATTACAAATATATAACTCCTTTAAATAGCATCCAAACAAAGCAAAGGCAAATGTGGATTTATCGGCAGAAAAAGGGAGACGGACGACGGAAACGGGTGCTTCGTCCATTGTTTTTGCAATGCCGGGACAGATGCGCTTACTTTGTCTTGCGGAAACAACAGAAAACTAAATAAGGTTATGAAAAAGGTAAAAAGATTGATGGCGACAGCCTGCTGCGTCCTGGGCTGCACAGGCTTGTGGGCCCAGGGCACAGAGGCCACAGCCGACAGCCTGCCTGCGCGGTGGGACTTACAGACGTGCATCGACTACGCCCTGCAACACAGCATCACCCTGCAGCGCAACCGCATCAATGCCCAAAGCGCCCAGGAAGACGTGAAGACAGCCAAAGCCGAATGGTTCCCCGCCCTGAGCGGCAGCGTCAGCCAGCGCATCGTGAACCGCCCGAACACGAACAACGGCACCATCATCAGCGGCGACAACATCACCACGAGCCAAAGCGCGACCTCGTACAACGGCTCGTATGGCATCGACGCCAACTGGACACTGTTCAACGGCGGAAGCCGCATGAACGGCATCAAGCAACAGAAGCTGAACAGCCGCATAGCCGAACTGGCCGTGGCCGAAAGCGCCAACTCCATCCAAGAGAGCATCATGCAGCTGTACATGCAAATCCTCTACGCCGCCGAGGCCGTGAAGGTGAATGAAGGCACCTTGGAAGTGAGCCAGGCAACGTGGGAACGCGGCAAAGAGCTGTATGACGCCGGCAGTCTGTCCGCGGCCGACCTGGCACAATTGGAAGCCCAGGTGAGCAACGACAACTACCAGCTGGTGAACGCGCAAGTCACCCTGCAAGACTACCGCCTGCAACTGAAGCAACTGCTCGAACTGGACGGCGCCTACGAAATGGTGCTGGAAATGCCCGAACTGGACAACGCCGACGTGCTCACGCCCCTCCCCGCGAAAGACGACGTCTACCGCACGGCCCTCGCCCTGCGCCCCGAGATAGAATCAGGACAACTGGACATCGAGGCCGCAGACATGGGCATCAAGATAGCACGCGCCGGCTACATCCCCTCCATCAGCCTCACGGCAGGTATCGGCAGCACCAACGCCAACGGCAACGACTTCACCTTTACGGAACAAATCAAGCAGAACTGGAACAACTCGCTGGGCGTCACCCTCAGCATCCCCATCTTCGACCGGAGGCAGACCAAGAGCGCGGTGAACAAGGCCAAGCTGCAGAAGCAGACCAGCCAGCTCGACCTGCTGGACCGGCAGAAGGAACTCTACCGCACGATAGAGACCTACTGGCTCGACGCCCGCAGCGCCCAGCAGCAGTATGAGGCTGCCACGCAGCAACTGAAGAGCGCGCAGGCCAGCTACGACCTCGTCAGCGAACAGTTCAACGCCGGCATGAAGAACACCGTAGACCTGCTGACCGAGAAGAACAACCTGCTCAACGCACAACAGACGCTGCTGCAGGCCAAATACATGGCCCTGCTCAACGCCGGCCTGCTCCGCTTCTACCAAGGCGAAGAAACGACGTTCAGTGATTAGTGGTTAGTGATAAGTGATTAGTACGTGCGGACGTAACTGAACACTAACCACTAAACACTAAACACTAATCACTAAACACTAAACACTAATCTCTTATCGCTAATCACTAAACACTATACAATCATGAACAAGAAGAAAATCATCCTCATCTCCGCCGCCGTAGTCATCGTGGCAGGCGCGGCCGCCTGGGCATTCTCCGGCGGCGCCAAGAAACAAGAGGTGAAGTACGAGATGACGACAGTGTCCCGGCAAGACATCTCGAACTTCGTCACCGCCACGGGCACCATCGAGCCGGTCACCGAGGTCGAAGTCGGCACGCAGGTCAGCGGCATCATCGACCGCATCTACGTGGACTACAACACCCGCGTCAAGCAAGGACAGCTCATCGCCGAGATGGACAAAGTGACGCTGCAGAGCGACCTGGCCTCGGCCCAGGCCACGTACGACGGCGCGCAGGCCGAATACGAATACCAGCAGAGCCTGTACAACCGCAACAAGAGCCTGCACGACAAACGCCTCATCAGCGACACGGACTACGAGCAGAGCCTCTACGACTACCGCCGCGCCAAGAGCCAGTACGACAGCAGCAAGGCCGCCCTGGAGAAGGCCGAGCGCAACCTGTCGTACGCCACCATCACCGCGCCCATCGACGGCGTGGTCATCAGCAAGGACGTGGAAGAAGGGCAGACCGTGGCCTCGGGCTTCGAGACCCCGACGCTCTTCACCATCGCCGCCGACCTGACGCAGATGCAAGTCGTGGCCGACGTGGACGAGGCCGACATAGGCGGCGTGCAGGAAGGGCAGCGCGTGGAATTCACCGTCGACGCCTATCCGGGCGAGACCTTCAGCGGACGGGTGACGCAGGTGCGCCTGGGCGAGTCGAGCGACGACGCCTCGGCCTCGACCTCCAGCAGCACGGTGGTGACGTACGAGGTGGTCATCTCCGCCCCCAACCCCGACCTGAAGCTGAAGCCGCGCCTGACGGCCAACATCAACATCTACACCTTGGACAAGCCCGGCGTGCTGGCCGTCCCCGCCAAAGCCCTGCGCTTCAGCCCCGTGGGCCCCATCGTGGGCAAGGACGCCGTGGTGCGCGACTGCGACGCCCCGCATAAGCTGTGGACGAAGGAAGGCGACACCTTCACCGCCCACGCCGTCGAGACGGGCATCAGCAACGGCACGTACACAGAGATAACCGCAGGCATCGACGAAGGCGCGACCGTCATTGCCGACGCCCAGTTCGGCGGCACGGCAGCCCGGGCCGAAGCCTCGCCCGACATCGAGCGCAGCCCCTTCGCCCCCGGCCCGCCCGACCGCAACAAGGACAAGAAGAAAGAGTAATGTATAGGGAAAGCAGAGAATCATCGTACATGATTGTAGGAATCATCGTACATGATTGTAGGAATCATCGTACATGATTATAGGAATCATCGTGCACGATTCCTACTCTTCCCCGAAGTTTCCCATTAATCATAGCATAACAATGAGCAAGACAGTCATAGAACTACACGACATCCGCCGCAACTTCCAGGTGGGCGACGAGACGGTGCATGCCCTGCGCGGCGTGTCGTTCAGCATCCAAGAGGGCGAGTTCGTCACCATCATGGGCACCAGCGGCTCGGGCAAGTCCACCCTGCTCAACATCCTGGGCTGCCTGGACACCCCGACGAGCGGCGAATACCTGCTGGACGGCGTGGCCGTGCGCACCATGTCCAAGCCCCAGCGGGCCGTGCTGCGCAACCGCAAGATAGGCTTCGTCTTCCAGAACTACAACCTCCTGCCGAAGACCACCGCCGTGGAGAACGTGGAGCTGCCGCTGATGTACAACCCCGCCGTCAGCGCCGCCGAACGCCGCCGCCGGGCCATCGACGCGCTGGTGGCCGTGGGGCTGGGCGACCGCCTGGAGCACAAGTCCAACCAGATGTCCGGCGGACAGATGCAACGCGTGGCCATCGCCCGCGCCCTGGTCAACAACCCCGCCGTCATCCTGGCCGACGAAGCCACGGGCAACCTGGACACGCGCACCTCGTTCGAGATTCTCGTCCTCTTCCAGCAGCTGCACCGCGAGGGACGCACCCTCATCTTCGTGACGCACAACCCCGACATCGCCCAATACAGCAGCCGCAACATCCGCCTGCGCGACGGGCACGTCACCGAGGACAAGCCGAACCCGTGCATCCTCTCGGCCAAGGAAGCGCTGGAGGCACTGCCCAAGAACGTGGACGACTAACTTAGCGATTAGTGGATAGTGATTAGTGGTTAGTATGTGCGATATGAACAATTAGCTAATCACTGATTACGCATCAACAAACGCTGACCACTGCCACTAATCACTCATCACTAATCACTCATCACTAACCAACAATGAACGGAACAAACCTATTCAAGATAGCCCTGCGCGCCCTGGCCAACAACAAACTGCGCGCCTTCCTCACGATGCTGGGCATCATCATCGGCGTGGCGTCGGTCATCACGATGCTGGCCATCGGCCAAGGGTCGAAGAAGAGCATCCAGGCCCAAATCAGCGAGATGGGCTCGAACATCATCATGATACACCCCGGCGGCGAGCGGCGCGGCGGCGTGCGCATGGATCCCAGCGAGATGCAGACGCTGAAGCTGACGGACTACGAATCGCTGCGCGACGAGACCAACTTCCTCTCCGCCGTCAGCCCCAACGTCAGCAGCAGCGGGCAGCTCATCGCGGGCAACAACAACTACCCCAGCAGCATCAGCGGCGTGGGCACGGAATACCTGGACATCCGCCAGCTCACGGTGGAGCAGGGCGAGATGTTCACCGAGGCGGACATACAGGTGTCGGCCAAGGTGTGCGTCATCGGCCAGACCATCGTGGACAACCTCTTCCCCGGCGGACAAGACCCGGTGGGCAAGGTCATCCGCTTCAACCAGGTTCCCTTCCGCGTGGTGGGCGTGCTCAAGGCCAAGGGCTACAACTCCATGGGCATGGACCAGGACGACATCGTGCTGGCCCCCTACACCACCGTGATGAAGCGCCTGCTGGCCCAGACCTACCTGGAAGGCATCTTCGCCTCGGCCCTCAGCGAAGACATGACGGACTATGCCACGGACGAGATAGAGACCATCCTGCGCCGCAACCACAAGCTGCAACCGGCGGACGAGGACGATTTCTCCATCCGCTCGCAGCAGGAACTCAGTTCGATGCTGAACAGCACCACCGACCTGATGACCACGCTGCTGGCCTGCATCGCCGGCATCTCGCTCGTGGTGGGCGGCATCGGCATCATGAACATCATGTACGTCAGCGTGACGGAGCGAACGCGCGAGATAGGACTGCGCATGTCCGTCGGCGCGCGCGGCATCGACATCCTGGCCCAGTTCCTCATCGAGGCCATCCTCATCAGCATCACGGGCGGACTGATCGGCGTGATATTGGGCTGCGGCGCCTCGTTCGTGGTGAAGAATGTGGCCCACTGGCCCATCTACATCCAGGCCTGGAGCGTGTTCCTGTCCTTCGCCGTCTGCACGGTGACGGGCGTGTTCTTCGGCTGGTATCCGGCCAAGAAGGCGGCGCAACTGGACCCCATCGAGGCCATCCGATACGAGTAAAGCTACAAGCTACGAGTTACGAGCTACAAGTATTTGGCTACTCGTAGCTCGTAGCTTGCAGCTTGTAGCTAATAAATTACTATCTTTGCCCGCAATGAAACATACCGACACCCACCTCCGCCTGGCCGAGATAGCCATACACGTCATCGGCTGGGGCATCGTCTTCGGCTTCCCCTTTCTGATGATGAACCGCAGCGGGTTCAACATCACGTGGCCGGACTACCTGCGCCACGGCTGCATCGTGCCGCTGTCGTTCCTCGTGGTGTTCTACGTCAACTATTTCCTGCTCATCCCCTGCTACCTCTTCACGGGGCGGACGCGGCAATACATAATATATAATGTGCTGCTGGTGGCGGCGGTGCTGGCCGGCGCGCACGTCTGGCAGGAAGCCGCGCTCCACCTCGGGCAGGCCCGCCGCGAGCCCCGGCGCATCGGGCCGCCCCGCTGGCTCTTCATGCTGCGCGACGCCTTCTCCATGGTGCTCACCATCGGCCTGAGCGCCGCCATCCGCCTGAGCCGCCGCTGGATGCAGGCCGAAGAAGCCCGCCGCGAAGCCGAGAAGAGCCGTGCCGAGGCCGAGCTGAAGAACCTGCGCAACCAGCTGAACCCCCACTTCCTGCTGAACACGCTGAACAACATCTACGCCCTCATCGCCTTCGACGCGGACAAGGCCCAGGCCGCCGTGCAGGAGCTGAGCCGCCTGCTGCGCCACGTGCTCTACGAGAACCAGCAGTCCTCCGTCGCGCTGGCCAAAGAGATGGACTTCATCCGCAACTACATCGAGCTGATGCGCATCCGCCTGGCGGCCAACGTGCGGCTGGAGACGCAGTTCGACGTCCGGCCCGACAGCCGCACGCCCATCGCACCGCTCATCTTCATCTCGCTGATAGAAAACGCCTTCAAGCACGGCATCTCGCCCACGCAGCCCAGCTTCATCCGCATCCGCCTGAGCGAAAGCCCCGGCCGGGTGTGCTGCGACATAGCCAACAGCCACCACCCCAAGACGCAGGCCGACAAGAGCGGCAGCGGCATCGGGCTGGAGCAGGTGCAGCGGCGGCTCGACCTGGCCTACCCCGGACGCTACGAATGGCAGAAAGGCGTCAGCCCCGACGGCACGACCTACCGTTCGCGGCTCGTGCTATATACGCAAGACACTGCCCTGCCCACGGCCCGGAGGCAGGACGGAAAGGATACAGACCAACCACTCACCCATTAAACCGAAAGAGATATGCCCCTGAAATGTGCCCTTATCGACGACGAGCCCCTGGCGCTGGACCTGATGGAAAGCTATGTCCGCAAGACCCCCTTCCTGGAGCTGGCGGGCAAATACTCCAGCGCCGTGCAGGCCATGGCGGGCCTGGCCGACCAGCAGGCCGACCTCGTGTTTCTGGACATCCAGATGCCCGAGCTGAGCGGCCTGGAGTTCTCGCGCATGCTTCCGCCGGAGACGCTCGTGGTCTTCACCACCGCCTTCGACCAATACGCCATCGACGGCTACAAGGTCAACGCCATCGACTACCTGCTCAAGCCCATCTCCTATCCCGACTTCCTGCAGGCCGCCAACAAAGCCCTGCACCACTACGAACTGGCGCACCGCCCGCAGCCGGACGAAATAGACAGCATCTACGTGAAGAGCGAATACAAGCTGGTGCAGATTGCCCTCGCCCGCATCCTCTACATCGAGGGACTGAAGGATTACCTGAAGATATACGAAGAGGACAACCCCAAACCCGTGCTGTCGCTGATGAGCATGAAGGCGATGGAAGACCTGCTGCCCGCCTCGCAGTTCATCCGCGTGCATCGTTCCTACATCGTGCGCAAGGACAAAATACGCATCATCGACCGCGGCCGCATCGTCTTCGGCAAGACCTACATCCCCATCAGCGACAGCTATAAACAGACCTTCCAGGAGTATCTGGACCGCCGCAGCTGACGGAGCATGAAAAAACGCCTTGCCTCCCACGTCGGGGAAGCAAGGCGTCTTTAACCTCCTAAAAATTACCACTTGCGGAGAGACAGGCTCTAAGAGGGTTATTTTTATTCGTAAGCATACGATACCAAGCATTTCACATTCTACTATTTTACAAACCTTTAAGTGTACCGTTTTATACCATACATTCCAAACGGCAAACCTATATTTGGGTACTTTTTCGGGTACTTGATTTTTAGCCATCCTTATCGGTTTTACCGAAGTTATCAAACCGTGCCATATTTTCAACCTTTGCCGCATCTACTATTTTAATATAAGGCTTCATGGCTTTATAATCGCTGTGCCCCGTCCATTCCATTATAACGGAAGCAGGAATACCAAGGCGGAGGGCATTAACTATAAAAGTTCGCCTTCCGCAATGTGTGGTAAGAACCGCATATTTAGGTACTACGACTTCCTTACGTTCACTACCACTATACGACACGACACTGGTATAAGTCAATAGAAAACATAGACTATCAACTTTGTGTCAAGTACAATCTGAACAATGAAGAAATTGCATTCATTGAGAAGATGATAAAACCAATGTAACAAACGAGGGCAAGCATCGTATCTTGCCCTCACTAAAAACTTACTGGTAATATAACTAATCTTTATTCGGATGTTTCCTATCAACGTTATCTGTAATGAGAAATACTGTTGTAGGAATCTTCATAAGTTTCAATGCCTTAACGCATCTAAGAAGACTTATGCGAGAAAAAATAGGCAAAGCATCGGATTTCATTTCTTTCGCCTTATTTGTAATAATCCCATATGTTACATGATACTGATCTGTGTCAATTCTTTCTTCCAAAGAAGGATTGTGCCCCACTAATTCTTTTAATTTATTTTTTGCTTCTGTGCTTTGTCGTAAAAGTATCACGGAATTAACGCCTTGATTAAACAAGTGACTTAAATAGGCAGAACGAGTTGATATTTTGTTGTGTATTAGCTCTGTTGCATTGTCTTTAACAGCAATTAAATCACATGGTTCTACATCGTGTTGTCCTTGAGGACCTATAGATTTTTTATCAAGACAATAAACGTTTAGTTCTTTGGGAGAAAGACTTTTTGCTTCTATGTTATACTCATCTTCTCTTTTTTGATTACATTCACATAGAATATCATGATTATCAACAAATATGGGGTCCAATTCCGTCTTGAGTCGCTCAATAAAGTTTGTGTCAATCTCATACCAATTGCCTTCACAAAGATGATATGTTTTATTATTATGCTCACAGTCGAACAATAGGGACTTATAAATCGAAAAAGTTTGTAGTAGATTCCCATTCTCATCTAATATACAGAGCGTGTGTTTGCCAAATAATGAAACATCAGCAATATCAACACGCCACTCACTGAGATATTCTCCATAATTTGAGATATCCACATCTTCGTATTCTTTAGAAGGCTTAGTTGCACCATGATATTTTACCTTGAAATTCGTTGAATAGTCAACTATATCGGGGATTCCCAATGTAAGATCCGGGGATTCCTCTTGAAAAGCACTTAAAAGTTGTTCTTCGAGAGAACTTATTAAATCAGGATCTTTAATGGGAGTAATATTATGCAAATCAGGAAACGCCATTTCATAATCACGTCGTGTATAAATTTCAAGCAAACGGGAACACAATTCCGTTAATTCACCAGCCTCGTACGCCGTGGTAAATCTAAGGCTGCTTGAACCTGTTACATTACGTAATAAATCCTTAAATTCCTCTTTTACGGCTCCAGTCAATCGTTTAACAATTGACTCATCAGTGTTAAAATCAAAATAAGTCAAACTGGAAGCACTTGGAATTTGAATGCGTTGTCTTTTGGCCGTCTCGGGCATCAATAAATCCGTTGATTTTATTTTTTCTGGATCTAACGTATTCAAGGTCGTTCTAAGTCCGAAATCATATTCGTAAGAGTTCTCTCTTAGATTATGATAACTTGCCCCAAATGTTATAGCAAACCACCTATTATTAACAGGCAAAAAAACTATTGCACCTACGGATGTTTGCCGTAAGTCTTGGTTTATTCCCCAATACTCTTTCCACCATGGCGATTTTGTTGGATTTTGTCCATAATACATTATTCCGTCTGCTGGAATGCTGGTGTTAGTTTCGTTAAGAAGGATTAAATGATGTTCATCCTTTAATGAGTTCTGTGCATTGAATCCATTCTTTAGAAGATAAACAGAAAAATTTCTACTCTTTGCCATATGGTTATATAGATTTAACTTTATTTAATAACTCTATTACCTTATGTATCTCTGAATATGCCATCAGATCCTCTGGAGATTCCTTGCAGAGCTGGCATAGTTTTTCTGAATTTGACATCGCCCGTTCCAAATCTCCATTCTCTGTCAGATATTTGTAGAGGTTGGTTCGTATAAAATATCTTTTTGTCTTTTCATATCCCGGCATGTATTTCTGCAATTCGGGAAGCAGTTGTTCGTAACTCTCATATCGCCGACAAACCACATTAGGCAAGAAGTGGAGCAAGAACCAAAATTCCGTACAAGGATTCGTTTCTACAAACATCACCTTCCCTGCATATTTTTTCTTACTATACTCCTTCTTTGCTTTCTGATATAACTGCATTTCAGAGGGATACTGCAACAGTCTGTCCATATCGAATAAACATATTATATAGTCATATTGCTTATTCAAATAGGATTCGACCAGCTTCAGCATATGATTGATGTCGCTATGCTGAGGAAAATCCGGCGCGACCTTGAAAGGATAGCGACACGCAACCCTCAAAGAGTCAAAATAGAACCACTCCGTTTCTCCTTCGCCTATGATGGCAATACTTTTCGTTACAGTCCTTTTCATGTCATTCTTCGTTTAGGTCAATATATTGACTGCCAAGGAATGGCAACTTTACTAATTTCCCTTGCTTGTAGGCATTGTAGGGAGAAAGGTTTTTATGCAATCCCAAAGAAGAAAGTCGCACTATTTGGGTCTCACCCAATTCGTCCTTATCGGTAAACCATATCGTGTCACGGCGAATGAAATCTTCATTGAGCAGATTGATGTCATGCGTGGTCAAGAGCATTTGGGACGGCCTATTGCTATTTGCTAAAAATACTTTCAGGAAATAAGCCAGCAGTTCGTAATGGATACTTGTCTCGACTTCATCAATAAGCACAAACCGGTCGGTCTTTAACAAGAAATTCAAAATCACGGCCATGCCCAAAAATCTCATTGTGCCATTGGATTCATATTCTTCAGACAAATCATATACTTTCTCGTCAGCCTTATGTTTGAAAGTCAGTTTCGCATTTGTGATTTTGCCCCTCCTTAGCATTTCGGCTTTTGCCTCTTTGTCAATAGGCGCATTTTGGATGAGTTGTTCCAATTCAGGGGTAATCAACTCTTCTTCTTCGTGCAACACCACATCTTCTATGTTGAAATCGGACGCTTTCAAGAAATTTAAAATGAACTTCTTCAAATCTCCAGTTTCATCTTTATCCAATCGTGATTTGACATACCCCGAGAGCAACATGCCAGGAGCCAATACATCCTTTACATGGTTGGCAAAGTAATCGTACACATCATTCAACTTTGTCCGTTCCACGTTGCTTTTGCCAAACGCGGCAAGCACACTGCAATTATTGATTGTATTCCCGGAGATTACTTCTTGGCTTTTTCGTGACATTTTCAGATTTGAGCCAAACTCTATGGTCGTGGAATCTGTCGCAGCATCATAACTGCGATTGTATAACTTGGTAGGGCGAATGGAATCATAAACAACCAATGTCTCAGAATGAATATGCTTTGCATCTAATTCAAAGCTAAGAACATATTTCGATTGGTTGATATAGAATACCATTGACATCTTCGTCGTTTCATTCCTTGAAATATCGTCCAACATAAAAGGAACAACTCCCGTTTTTTCATTTCGGTCTTTAGGCATTCTTAATACCAGCATTCTGAAGAACTCAATGGCATTTAATACATTTGTCTTGCCGGAAGCGTTGGCACCATAGATGATTCCTACCTTCAGCAATCTGACACCTCCTTTAACCTCATACGAATATTCATCAGACATAAAAGTATCTGACGTAGGTTCAAAACTAATTTTTTGAGCCGATTTAATGGAGAAAAAATTTTCAACCGAGAAGTTTGCTATCATACTTGTTGTATTTATCTTATTTGCGAGCAAAGATATAAATAAAATGGCAAACAACAAAATATAATATGAAATATCGTAGTAAAATTACAAATATACTAATTAAAACAAGAAATACAAGTATTATATGTTACTGATTCTATATTGAGAGAATATGGATGGGGAGGTCATATGAAAGGCTGTCAAATTCGTGCATGATTGTTGAGCTTTCCAAGAAAAATCACTATCTTTGTCCTCAGCTAATCACCCCACTTCAAAGCGATGAAGAATACAGAAGTTAGCACGTTACAAATCCATTACCTATAGCCCAAACAAAGCATCGCAATTAATTGAAAGATAATGGATTGTATTCAGAACGAATAGTTGTTCCTAAATCGTTACCTATTCCATGCCGGACAAAAACGGTAACGATTTGTCTGCAAATGACCTGATAATGACTTGATTAGTCCATAGTCTGCATAACTCAAAAACAAGGTGTAAGAAGTAATTTTGCAATTAAAAAGTTGAGTTATGAAATCGACATTTAAGGTTCTCTTTTACCTAAAGAAAGGTTCGGAGAAAAAAAACGGTGAGGTTATGATTATGGCACGTATCACCATTGACGGAAAGTTGTGCCAGTTCAGTACAAAACAGAGTATCCAGCCGGAAAACTGGAATGTGGTAGCCGGAAAAGCGAAAGGCAGGGATGCCGGAAAGATAAACTCCCTGCTTGATGACATACGTGCATCGCTGAACACCATCTACCACGAAATGCAGCGGCGTGATAATTACGTTACC
>CASENE010000078.1 GCA_949289265.1 uncultured Bacteroides sp. | reverse complement strand
TAAAAAGCAAGAAATCTTCAGCAAGTACGGAAAGTCTAACACTGATACTGGTTCCGCTGAGTCCCAGATTGCTTTGTTTTCCTACCGTATTGCCCGTCTGACTGAGCACCTGAAGCTCAACAGAAAAGATTATAGCACTGAGAGAGCACTGACCATGCTGGTGGGTAAGCGCCGCGCCCTGCTGGACTACCTGAAGGACCGCGACATCGAGCGTTACCGTGCCATCGTCAAGGCTCTGGGCTTGCGCAAGTAATCCGTTTGCTTGTCACGCGAACTAAAAAAAGAGGAACTCCGGCGGAGTCCCTCTTTTTTTGTGCCTCTCATTTTCCTTCGGCTGTGTCCGCCCCGGCGTCGGCTTCGTGTTCGGCGTCGGCATACATCTTGTCTATTTCCTTCTTGAAATGCTCGGCTACCACCGCGCGGCGCAGCTTCAGCGTGTTGGTCAGCTCGCCTTGCTCCATGCTGAAGGGGCGGGGCAGGAGGACGAAGCGCTTCACCTGCTCGTAGTGGGCGAACTGCTGCTGCAGGGTGGCGATGCGCGCCTGGAAGAGGGCCTGTATCTTGGGGTGCTCCAGCAGCTCCTCGATGGAGTGATAGGCGATGCCTTTGCGGGCGGCGTACTCCTTCACATACCCGTAGACGGGAACGATAAGGGCGGAGACGAACTTCCTGCGGTCGGCGATGATGGCTATCTGGTCGATGTAGCGGTCGATGGTGAGGCGGGTCTCCAGCGCTTGAGGCGAGATGTATTTGCCATTGGATGTCTTGAACAGCTCTTTGATGCGTCCTGTCAGATAGAGGTGTCCGTCCTTCAGCCGTCCCGCGTCGCCGGTGTGGAACCACCCGTCGGCGTCGAAGGCCTCGGCAGTGGAGACGGGCTTCTTGTAGTATCCGTCGGTGATGGTCTTCCCGCGCAGCAGAATCTCGTTGTTGTCTTCGCTGATTTTGATTTCCAGTCCCGGGATGACGCTGCCCACCGAGCCCAGCTCGAAGCCCTGCCAGTGGTAGAGCGACACGGTGGCGGTGGATTCCGTCAGCCCGTAGCCCACCATCATGTGGAGGCCTACGGAGTGGGCAAATTCGCAAATCTCGTCGGACACGGCGGCACCTGCCGTGGGGAAGAAATGCCCGTTCTCCAGCCCGATGGTCTTCTTCAGTAGGGCGTAGACGGTCTTCTCGTAGAATTTATATTTCATCCTCAACATCAGGGGTGGAATCTTGCCCCGGCGCAGATAATCCAGGTTGTGCTCGCGCCCCGTCCGCAGCGCGTCGAGCATCAGGGCGCGGCGCAGGGGGCTCTCGTGGGCGATGCGTTCGTGTACGGCCTGGTAGACCTTCTCCCAAAAGCGCGGCACGCTGCACATCACTGTGGGGCGGACTTCGCGCAAGGACTGCTGCACTTCGGCCGGACGCAGGTTGACGCACACCAGGACGCCCCGGTGCAGGCAGAAGTAGGTCCAGGCCTTCTCGAAGATATGCGTCAGCGGCAGGAAGTTGAGCGACACGTCGCGGTCGTCCAGCATGCACAGCAAAGAGTCGTGCGTGCGGAAAATCTCGTTGTAGTTGCTGTAGCGCAGCATTACGCCCTTCGGCTCGCCGGTGGTGCCCGAGGTGTAGAGGATGTTCATCAGGTCGTGCTCGGCCACGCGCTCCGTGCGTTCGCCCACCAAAGCCTGGTGCGGGAAGCCTTCGCCTTGGCGGAGGAAGTCGTCCCAATAGATGGAAGTCTGGTCGCGGGGGTCGCGCCGTACGGCCGGGTCGAAGATAATCATCTGCTTCAGCGTCTCGCAGTAGCCAAAGACAGAGAAAGCCGTGTCGTATTGATATTGCTCGCCGATGAACAGGTAGCGCACGCAGGCGTCGTTCACGATGTATTGCACCTGCAGTGCCGAGCTGGTGGCGTAGAGCGGGATGGTGACGGCGCGGTTGGCAAAGGCGGCGAAGTCGGTCATCAGGCACTCCGGTTTGTTTTGCGAGAAGATGCCCACGTTCTCCTGCTCCTCCACCCCCAGGGCGGCCAAGGCGTTGGCAGCCAGGCGTACGGTGCGGTCGAAGTCGTTCCACGTGACGGGCACCCACGTCTCCGTGCGGTAGTCCTTGTACTTTAGGGCGGGCCTGTCGCCGTATTTCTTTGCTTGCTTGTGCACCAGCACGGCCATTTCCTGTAGAGCCATAGTCTTAGTTTTTGAGGGGTTGACGTTACAAAGTTATACATTTTTTAATGAAATGCAATACTTGCGCTCCCGAAATGCGCGGAAAAAGTCTCCCGGCGCGAGAGTCCGATGCCGTTTCCGCGGGCTTCCAATGCCGTTTTCCCGGGATTATAATGCCAGCTTCCTGGGGCTATAGTCCCACCGACCGGGCGTTCCAATGCCAGCGACCGGGGATTATAACGCCACTATGCGCTGATTGACAGCCCCTTTCCGGCAGGGTCTGTTGCCGCCCGGGAGGCTTTCTTCGCCCGGCCGCTCGAAATGTGCGCGTTTATGCCCGGAATCTCTGGCGAATTATGTATTTTTGCGGTCAAAACGTCGTAGCCCATGAATAGTCTGATTCTTCCGCCCCGTCTCCAGGCGGGCGACCGTGTTATCATTCTTTCGCCGTCCAGTAAGATTGAGAAGGCGTTCTTGGAAGGCGCCGTGCGCCGCCTGCAGTCGTGGGGGCTGAAGCCTGTGCTGGCTCCGCATGCCGCGGGCGAGCACGGTCGCTATGCCGGCACCGTCGACCAGCGTCTGCACGACCTGCAGGCCGCGCTGGACGACCCCGAGGCGCGCGCCATCTTGTGCAGCCGGGGGGGATACGGGGCTGTGCACCTGGTGGGACGCCTGGACTTCACGCGCTTCCGCCAATCGCCCAAGTGGCTCATCGGTTTCAGCGACATCACCGCCTTGCACAGCGTCTTGCAGCACGAAGGCTTTGCCTCGCTCCATGCGCCCATGGCGCGCCACCTCACCGTGGAGCCCTCCGGCGACGTGGCTGCGCAGGCCCTGCACGACGTGCTTTTCGGCCTCTATCCGGAAGGGACGGACCGCTTCGCCTATACCTGTCCGGCCCATCGGCTGAACCGTCGGGGCACGTGCCGGGGCGTCTTGCGCGGGGGCAACCTTTCCGTCTTCTACGGCCTGCGCGGCACTCCGTGGGACATCCCGGCCGAGGGCGCTCTTCTCTTCATCGAAGACGTGGGCGAGCGGCCCCATTCCGTCGAGCGGATGATGTATAACCTGAAGCTGGGCGGAGTGTTGGAACGCGTCAGCGGGCTCATTGTCGGGCAGTTCACCGAATACGAGGAAAACCTCTCGCTGGGCAAGCCTCTCTACGACGCTCTGGCCGACCTCCTTGCGCCTTACGACTGCCCCGTCTGCTTCGGTTTCCCCGTGGGGCACGTCCCCTTGAACCTGCCGCTGGTGTGCGGTGCCGAGGCTGTGCTGGAAGTGGGGAAGAAAGACGTGCGGCTGAGTTTTGAATGACAGAAAGCGTATAATAATAAAAAGAGAAGATGAAACGAAACTATCCTCTGATAGCTGCCGCCCTGACGCTGGTCTTTGCCATCGCGTCGTGCGGCAACAAGAGCCGGCAGGCTGCGGCCGGCGATGCCGCTGCCGGCGGCACGTTGCCCGCCTCGGTGGTGGTGCCCGCCTTCAATGCCGACAGTGCCTACCGCTATGTGAAAGAGCAGGTGGACTTTGGGCCGCGCGTGCCCAATACGGCTGCCCACCGCGCCTGCGGCGACTACCTGATAGGCAAGCTGAAGCAGTTCGGCGCCCAAGTCCATGTGCAGGAGGCCGACCTCGTGGCCTATGACAACACCATCCTGAAGGCGCGCAACATCATAGGCGCCTATCGTCCCGACTCCCGCCGCCGCGTCTTGCTCTGCGCCCACTGGGACAGCCGCCCGTATGCCGACGCCGAACGCGGCAAGAAGCAGCAGAAGCAGCCCATCCTGGGTGCCAACGACGGGGCCAGCGGCGTGGGTGTCCTGCTGGAGATTGCCCGGCTGATACAGCAGCAAGCCCCTGCCATCGGCGTGGACATCGTGTTTTTCGATGCCGAAGACTACGGCATCCCCTCCTTCTATCGCGGCCCCTACAAAGCCGACACCTGGTGCCTGGGTTCGCAATACTGGGCGCGCGTGCCCCACGTGCAGGGCTACAACGCCCGTTTCGGCATCCTGCTGGACATGGTGGGAGGCCGGGGGGCTACCTTCTACCGCGAGCGCTTCTCGCAACGCACCGCTCCGGCCGAGGTGAAGAAAATCTGGGAGGCAGCCCATCGCCTAGGCTTCGGCTCCTTCTTCCCCCAGGAGGACGGCACGGAGGTGACGGACGACCACGTCTATGTCTACAACCTGGCGCACATCCCCTGCGTGGACATCATCAACTACGACCCGCAGTCGGATACCGGCTTCGGCGACTTCTGGCACACGCACGACGATGACCTGAACGTCATCGACCCTGCCACCCTCAATGCCGTGGGACGGACGGTCATGGAGGTGGTGTATAACGAAAAGTAACCTGGGACGAGGGGCGGGGAATCTTTGCAGGTTCTCTGTCCCTCCCTTCTTAATTCTACATTAAAATGACAATAAACGAAGCACAAGACGAAGTGATCGCCGAGTTCAGCGACTTCGACGATTGGATGGACCGCTATCAGCTGTTGATAGACTTGGGCAACGAGCAGCCCCCCTTGGACGAGAAGTATAAAACCGACCAGAATCTGATAGAAGGCTGCCAGAGCCGCGTGTGGCTGCAGGCCGACGAGGTGGACGGCAAACTGGTGTTTCAGGCGGAGAGCGACGCGCTGATTGTGAAAGGTATCATCGCCCTGCTCATCAAGGTATTGTCCGGCCATACGCCCGACGAGATACTGAACGCCGACCTCTATTTCATCGAAAAGATAGGCCTGCGCGAACACCTTTCGCCTACCCGCAGCAACGGCCTGCTCTCCATGGTGAAGCAGATGCGGATGTATGCCCTGGCGTTCAAGGCCAAAGAGGAAAATTAAGGGAGAAGGAGTCAGAAGGAGGCAGAGGAAGTTTCTGCCTCCTTTTCGATATAAGCCCTTCTCACTCCTTCTCCTCCTGATACTCCAGCAGGTCCCCAGGCTGGCACTCCAGCACCTTGCAGATGGCCTCCAGCGTAGAGAAACGCATGGCCTTGGCCTTGCCCGTCTTGAGGATGGACAGGTTGGCCGGGGTGATGTCCACCTTTTCCGCCAGCTCGCTCAGCGTCATCTTGCGGCGGGCCATCATAATATCCAGATTTACGACGATAGGCATGGATTATTCAGTCCCTCCTTTCTCCCTCTTGGGCAGTTGGGCGTCTGTCGTGATGTCGTCCAGCCAGCTTGTGCGGCGCTTCACGGTGCGCCACCACCCATACATACAGCCGTAGAGCCACCCTGTCAGGATGACCGTGCCGATGCCTTTCAGTCCCCCGCCGTCCTTCAGGAATGGCTGCCAGATGGCCAGTAGGAAAACGATTTCCGACACCATAAGCGTCAGGCACATCGTGCCAAGTACGCACAGCCAGGCTTTCAGTTTCTTCTTCGTGTCCGGTCTCATGCTTGCCTCCCGTTAGATGGTTAAGTCTTGTTCTTCTTTCAACTTGGCCGCACGGCGCACCAGCCTGCCGATGAACAGCAGGATGAATCCCAGCAGGTAGACGAATATCGTGTCTTGCCAGTAAAGGTTGTCCTCGTCCGGGGAAATGCCGGCTACATGCTTTTCCAGCTTGTGCCGCACCACCATGAGGATTAACACCACGGTGCCGCAGGTGTCCAGAATGCCTGCCGTCCGCAGGCTCAGCAGCCGGCGGCAGTCCAACCGCAACATCTGCACGCTGATGACGAACAGGCACGCCAAGTTGCAGACGTATATCCACGTCAGGTATTTGTCGCCCTCCGCGCTTTGGACGTTCTCTGCCAGCTCCATGATGTTGAAGAGGCACATTATTGCGATGACGAGGCAGACCAGAAACAGCGTCCCCATTTCGCCGTATCGCCCTTGCAGGTATTTATAGATGTCTTTCAGTCGCTTCATTGTTTTTGTTTCCTTTCGGTCTATTTCTGCTTTATTCAGTTTCAGTATGGCGATGTATATGATAAGACCTCCCGCTCACACCAGTCCCTCCGTGTCCTTCTGCAGCTTCGAGCCGAGGCGGAAGGCCTCTGCGGCAAACAGGAAGCAGGCTGGCGGCGCGGCATAGGCCAGCAGCGAAAACCACTCGAAGCCCACTTGATAGTGCTCGAAGTCCAGTTGCATCCGCAGCCCCAGGAAGTCGATGAAGCGGAACACGGCCAACAGGGCCACGCCTGGCAGCTGGTAGCAGCCGAACCGGCGCAGCAGCCGCTCGTTGCCGCTCGTGAAGAAGTCCCCTTGCTCGATGTTCTTGAAGAAAGCGTTGCTCCACCGGTAGGGCCACAGGATGAGCAGCAGGCTGGCCATGCCGCACACGGCACCCGCCAGGCGCAGCCCCCAAGGTACGGACCGGAACGAACTGGTGTGCCAGAATTGCTGGAAGGCGTGCGTGTAGGCCACATTGATGGTCTCTCCCGTGCGGGTGTTTACCAGCGTGTCGGGGGCATGCCGGTGGGGCTTGGCCACCAGGGGGACGGACAGTTCCTGCAAGTCGGACGGGGCCACGCATTCCAGTGTATAGCCCACGATGTGCGGTACTTCGCGTATGAAGAAGCCCACGTACAGGCAGATGATGACGCCCCAAAGGATGTAGAGTGATGTCGGTCTTTTCATATCGTTCCCTTCTTGTATTGGTTTATATCGTCAGGTCTTGCTCTTCCTTCATCTTCAGTCCGATGGCAAACACTTCGCCCACGATGAGGGCGCACAGCCCCAGCAGCAGCGTGCTGCCCTGCACGGCGTCGGACAGCGTGAGGTCGTAGCCGGGAATTTCCAGCGCGCGGCGCACGGCCTGCAGCTTCATCCATTCCTGCAGCAGCGCGCAGCCGAAGGAGGCCAGCAGCAGGAGGCCCAGCCGACGGAGACGGCGCACGTTGCGCCAGCTGAAGATGTCGGACTTGTTGATGCTTACAATCAGCTTGATGAACAACACCAGCGCCCACACCGTGGCCACGAAGACCAGCAGGCCGAGCAGGCCCGAGGCGATGGCCGGGACTTTGTCCGGCCGGGTCTCCACGCTCACCAGCAGCGCGGCGTAGGAGGCAGGCACGTAGCTCTGCGTGCGGGCGTTGAACACCGAGTCTTGCATCAGGCGCGCGTCCCCCTCCTGCAGCATGTGCGGCAGGGTGGAGATGTACGTCATGTGCTTCAACCTCTCCAGTTTCTTCATTTCGCTCCGGCTGCCGCCTTCGGCTTCGGCCTTGGCATAGTCCCATCCGGCCTGCACGCCCAGGCGAGCCCCTGCCAGCAGGTAGTAGCCGGTTTCCATCACCGACCAGCCCATCACCAGCAGCACGACGACGCAAAGCAGGTTCAGTCTCTTTTTCATCTTCTTTCGTCAGTTTGGGTAGAATCTTGGGGGAGAGGCAGCCATCCGGCCTCTCCGGTCTTGGGATAGCGCGTCAGCCTCCACAGCGCGAAGGCGAAGACGATGGCCGCGCCGCATACCACGGCCGCATAGGCGTCGGCCCCCAGCAGGTCGCCCGTGTTGTCCGCGTCGGGATACTGCAGGGTCATCCAGGTAGCGATGCTGTTGTTCAGTACGTGGAAGACGATGCCCGGCACCAGGCTGCGCGTCCGCCAATAGAGCCACGCCAGCAGCAGCCCCAGCATGAAGGCATACACCGATTGGACGGGATTGAAGTGGATGAGGCCGAAGAAGAAACCGGAGACCACGATGGCCACCCCGGGACTGTAACGCCGCAGCAGTTCGCGTGTGATGGCCCCGCGGAACATCAGTTCTTCCACCACCGGCGCCAGCAGGCAGATGGTCAGGACGCCGGCCCAGCTGTCCATCATCTGTCCGAACACGTCTTCCTGCCAGTCGGGCAGAAAGTCCATGAAGCCCATCAGCCACTCCATCAGGATGCTGGACCCCACCAGCAGCAGGGCTGTCCATCCCAGGTAGCCTGCCGACGTGGGCGCGTATTGGCGGTAGTCGTCCAGATAGCCTTTCTTCCACAGGTACCACACGGAGAAGAAGAGGGCCAGCAGCGACCCCGGCAGCAGCGTCTGCGCGTCGGCGGCCCCGGCGTCCAGAGAGCCCGTAGTGACAAACTGCCACACCAGCACCAGCGGCACGGCGGCCAGGCTGCCCAGCAGCTGCATCAGGATGTAAATCAGGAATAGTTTAATGCTTGCTTTCATACGTCATGTCTTTTTGTTCATACCGGTCGGCATGCTCCCGCCCTCAGGCCGGAACCGCCCACCCAATCAGCAGGCTCATCACGACGGAGAGTCCCAACACCAGCAGCGTGATGCTCATCAATGCTTTTCTCATAACCTAAAACCTTTTTTCGTGCGACGGATGCCGCCGGCCTTTCGTCCCGCTGCGTGCGGCCGTGGCTTGCCGGGCCGGGCAGGCATCCGTTTCTTGCGTTCTTTGTTCCTATTTCATTATCTGGTCTTGCGGGCCGGGAGCTGCCAGACGCCGGTAGCTTTTCTCCGGCCGGTTCCTGTGGTTTCCCGCCGTGCAAAGGAAGTAGTTTTCCTCGGAATAATCAAATAAAACGATAATTATTTATCGAAAAACGATAAAAAAGAATCGAATTTCAATAAACGGGGCTACCCGTGCCCCTTGCCGGGAGGTCAGGCCCCGCCTCTTCCGGCCCCGGACGGCTGCGGCGGGGCGCATAGCCCCTCTGGCCTGGCATAGTACTTCCCGCAAGCTGGCACAGTACTTCCACCGACCGGGCATAGTACTTCCCGCAACCTGGCGATACTATGCCACTAAACGCTGAAAAACTGCCTGTTGGCAGTGCTTGGAGAGGCGCGGGGCGGGAGTGGGGCGCCGGCGGCGGAAAGCGCATTGGCAAAGTGTAGGATATTTGCCGAATAACCCGTATCTTTGCACCCGGAAACAGAATAGGTATTAGAGCTTATCATATGCAGAACATTAGAAACATTGCCATCATAGCCCACGTGGACCATGGCAAGACGACACTGGTAGACAAGATGCTGTTGGCCGGACACTTGTTCCGTGACAACCAGAGCACAGGAGAGTTAATGCTGGATAACAACGACCTGGAGCGCGAACGAGGCATCACAATCCTCTCGAAGAACGTGTCCATCAACTACAAGGGAACGAAAATCAACATCATTGATACGCCGGGACACAGCGACTTTGGCGGCGAAGTGGAGCGCGTGCTCAATATGGCCGACGGCTGCCTGCTGTTGGTCGACGCCTTTGAGGGGCCCATGCCCCAGACGCGCTTCGTGCTGCAGAAGGCCTTGCAGATAGGACTGAAGCCCATCGTGGTGGTCAACAAGGTGGACAAGCCCAACTGCCGCCCGGAGGAGGTGTATGAAATGGTGTTCGACCTGATGTTCAGCCTCAACGCCACGGAAGAGCAACTGGACTTCCCCGTCATCTACGGCTCGGCCAAGAACAACTGGATGAGCACCGACTGGCAGAAGCCTACGGAAGACATCACGCCCCTGCTGGACTGCATCCTGGAGAACATCCCCGCCCCCGAACAACTGGAAGGCACGCCGCAGATGCTTATCACCTCGCTGGACTTCTCGTCCTACACGGGCCGCATCGCCGTGGGCCGCGTGCACCGGGGCACCCTGAAGGAGGGCATGAACGTGTCCCTCGCCAAGCGCGACGGCACCATCCTGAAGACCAAGATCAAGGAACTGCACACCTTCGAAGGTATGGGCCGCAAGCGCGTGTCCGAAGTCTCGTCCGGCGACATCTGCGCCCTGGTAGGCATCGAAGGGTTCGAGATTGGAGACACTGTCTGCGACTACGAGAACCCCGAACCATTGCCCCCCATCGCCATCGACGAACCCACGATGAGCATGCTGTTCACCATCAACGATTCGCCTTTCTTCGGCCGCGAGGGCAAGTTTGTCACCTCCCGCCACATCCAAGACCGCCTGATGAAGGAACTGGACCGCAACCTGGCGTTGCGCGTGCGCAAGAGCGAGGAAGACGGCAAGTGGGTGGTGTCGGGCCGAGGCGTGCTGCACCTCTCCGTGCTTATCGAGACCATGCGCCGCGAAGGCTACGAGCTGCAGGTAGGACAGCCGCAGGTCATCTTCAAGGAGATAGACGGCGTGCGCTGCGAGCCGGTGGAAGAGCTGACGGTGAACGTGCCCGAGGAGTTTGCCAGCAAGATTATCGACATGGTGACGCGCCGCAAGGGAGAGATGGTAAAGATGGAAACGGCCGGCGGCGACCGTGTCAATCTGGAGTTCGATATGCCCTCGCGCGGCATCATCGGCCTGCGCACCAACGTACTGACCGCCAGCCAGGGCGAAGCCATCATGGCGCACCGCTTCAAGGAATACCAGCCTTACAAGGGCGAGATAGAACGCCGTACCAACGGCTCGATGATAGCCATGGAGACGGGCACCGCCTTTGCCTACGCTATCGACAAGCTGCAAGACCGCGGCCGCTTCTTCATCTTCCCCCAGGAGGAGGTCTACGCCGGACAGGTAGTGGGCGAACACAGCCACGAGAACGACCTGGTGGTGAACGTCACCAAGAGCAAGAAACTGACCAACATGCGCGCCAGCGGCTCGGACGAGAAGGCGCGGCTCATACCGCCCGTGCAGTTCTCGCTGGAAGAGGCGCTGGAATACATCAAGGGCGACGAATACGTGGAAGTAACGCCCAAGTCGATGCGCATGCGCAAGATTATCCTGGATGAGAACGAACGCAAGCGGGCCAACCGCAAGGACTAAACCGCTGTTTCGGGCATCGCTATGAATATCTCTTTGGAAATAGGGCTGCTGGTGGGCTCTTTGCTCATCTTCGGCAGCATACTTATCAGTAAGACGGGATACCGCTTTGGTATCCCGACTTTGTTGATGTTCCTCATTGCGGGCATGCTGTTCGGCTGCGACGGGCTGGGCATCCAGTTCGACAACGCCAAGCAGGCCCAGTACATCGGTACCATCGCGCTGAGCATCATCCTCTTCAGCGGCGGTATGGATACCAAGTTGAGCGAAATCCGTCCCGTGGCCTTGCCGGGCATTGCGCTCTCCACGGTGGGTGTGCTGCTGACCACGGTGCTGACGGGCTTCTTCATCTATTTCATTTCGGGGTGGCAACACACGGAGATAGGCTTCAGCCTGCTGGGCTCGCTGCTGCTGGCGGCCACGATGTCGTCCACAGACTCGGCTTCGGTATTCAATATCCTGCGCACGCAGCGCATCAACCTGCGGCACAACCTGCGCCCCATGCTGGAACTGGAAAGCGGCAGTAACGACCCCATGGCCTACCTGCTGACCATCATCCTTATCCAATGTATTCAGTCGGGGCATCTTTCCGCCGGACAGATTGCGGGTTCGCTCGTCCTGCAGTTTGCGGTGGGCGCGGCAGCGGGCTTCCTGCTGGGAAAGGCGGCCGTCTGGCTGGTGAACCGCATCAATCTGCGCAACGAGGAACTGTATCCCGTGCTGATGATCAGCTTTGTCTTCATTATCTATTGCACCACCTTCCTGTTGCAGGGCAATGGCTATCTGGCCGTCTACCTGGCCGGTCTGGTCATCGGCAACAGCCGGCTGATACACAAGAAGGAGACAGGCACTTTCCTGAACGGCGTGACGTGGTTGCTGCAGGTCGTGATGTTCCTGGTGCTGGGGCTGCTGGTCAATCCGCACGAGATGCTGGGCGTCACGGTGACCGCCGTGTTGGTCAGCCTCTTCATGGTGTTCGTGGCACGTCCCGTCAGTGTATGGGTCAGCCTGTTGCCCTTCGGCCGCAAAATCAGCCGGAAGTCCAAGGCGTTTGTCTCGTGGGTGGGGTTGCGCGGCGCGGCGCCCATCCTGTTTGCCACCTATCCTGTGGTAGAGGGTGTTCCAGGCGGCGAGCAGATATTCAACATCGTGTTCTTCGTCACCCTCATCTCGCTGGTGGCGCAAGGCATGACCTTGCCTTGGATGGCCCGGAAGCTGGATCTCTGCGACCCGGTGGTGGAGAAGCCGGACTTCTTTGGCATCGAGTTTCCCGACACGATGGACAGCTCCCTGCACGAGATGCGTTGCACCAAGAAGATGCTGGCGAAGGGAGACCACATCCGCGACATTCCGTTCCCGAAGGGTGTGCTGGTGATGCTGGTGAAGCGCGACGACCGTTTCCTGGTGCCCAATGGCGACTTGCAGCTGAAGCCGGACGATATCCTGCTCATCGTGGCGCAAGATGGCTCGGAACCACCCCAAACGCCCGTCCCAGACGTTAAAGAAGCACAATAACCGCAAAAGGACAGCAGAAAACCCCTCCGGAGTATTGTTTATTCAAAAAAAATGATTTACTTTGTGGTACATAAGAACCTAAACCACGTTATAAGTAACATTTTTATTGTATGAAGTTCAATATTCAAGCTATCAAAAGCAACAGCCGGAAGGTGTACGACATCTTGCTTCGCTACACCCGTTGTACTTTCGGCGAACTCGAGAACCTCTGCAACCTGGCCAGCACGGACCTGTGCATGGCGCTGCTGCAACTTCTGAGGGAAAAGAAAATAGAGCAGGTGAGTGAAAACCAAGGAGTCTATTACCGGTTGGCCGTAATAACCGCCTGACATCTTTTTCAGAAGAAGGGCAGACTTATCAAAGAGAAAGGCTTGCATCTCACGCATGGGGGATGCAAGCCTTTCTTGTGTTTCGGACGTGTGGCGTCTCAGTCTATGAACTGAATCTTGGCCTCGTTGCGGGGCTTGGCCTCGGGCGTTTCGTCCGGATAGCCGAAGGCAATGCAATACAGCAGTTCATATCCTTCGCTGAGGTTCAGTTTCTCCACGTAGGGGGCAGCCTCCTTGCACGTCGTCATGAAGTGTGTGGGACTTCCCAGACAGCAGGAACCGATGCCCATCGACCAGGCAGACAACACCATGTTTTCGCCCAACAGCCCGCAGTCCACCTGCGAGAAGTCGTATCCCGTGTCGTGGGCAATGAAGACCACCGTGGGCGCGTTGCGAAACATGTTCTTGAACGACGGGTCTTCGGCAACCTTCGGGTTCTCCTTCTTATAGATTTCCGTCAGCCCGTTGATAAATTCAGGATTGTCCACCACGCGGATTTCCCACGACTGTTTGTTCTGTCCGTTGGGGGCGTTGATGCCGCAGTTCAGGATGATTTGCATCGTGTCCCGGTTCACGGCCTGCGGTTTGTATTGGCGGATGCTGCGGCGCGTCAGGATGTTTTCCATCACCACTTCCGACTGGCTCGGCACTTTCGTTCCGGCAGTTTCATCTTTCTGCCCCGAAGGCGCGCAACTGCTTACGGCCGCGCAAAGGCATAAACCTCCTAATAAAGTTCTGAATGTTCTCATAGGTCTCTTATTTTGAATCGTCTTCTGTTTCTTGGTTATTCTCTTCGTCCGTCAGTCCTTCCAGAAAGCCTTCCAGCACAGCTCCGGCCTTGTCCATGGCCTTGCCGGCGTGTTCTTTGAAAGCTGTGGCTGCATATTCTCCCTGCAGTTTGGCAATTTCGTGCAATTCATCCGCGCTTAGGTCTTCATAGTTGTTCAGCTTTTCCATCAATTCTGTGAACTCTTGATTGACCTCCTCCCATTGCTTTTCGGTATAAGTGCTGCCTTCTTTCTGCACTTTCTCTACAAATTCCTTTAACTCGTCCACCCGGTTCGCCTCTCCGCACGACCCCAGGAAAAACATGCTGGCGCTCAGAAGCATCATGCCTAACAGTTGTCTCTTCATATTTTCTGGTCTTTAAAATTAGTCTGCGCAAATATAGTGATTTAGCTGGCAAATCGTGTTGCATATGCACATCTTTTTGCCTATCCTTCTCCTTTGTGATATCTTGTCGCGTAAAAGAAAAAGGGATTCCGAAAAATCGAAATCCCTTTTCATTATCTAAAGTGTATGGAGCAACCTTAGAGCTTCGGGCCGGCAGCAACCAATGCCTTGCCAGCTTCGTTACCCTCGAACTTGGCGAAGTTCTTGATGAAGCGGCCTGCCAAGTCTTTGGCTTTCTCTTCCCACTTGCAAGCGCAGTCGTAAGTGTCGCGAGGATCGAGGATCTTCGGATCTACGCCCGGCAATTCAGTCGGAACTACGAAGTTGAAGTACGGGATGGTCTTCGTCGGAGCCTTGTCGATAGAGCCGTCCAGAATAGCGTCGATGATGCCACGAGTGTCGCGGATAGAGATGCGCTTGCCGCTACCGTTCCAACCGGTGTTCACCAAGTAAGCCTTAGCGCCAACCTTGTTCATCTTCTTAACCAACTCTTCGGCATACTTCGTCGGGTGCAAGCTCAAGAAGGCTGCGCCGAAGCAAGCGGAGAAGGTCGGAGTCGGTTCCGTGATGCCACGCTCCGTACCGGCCAACTTAGCCGTGAAGCCGGACAGGAAGTAGTACTGAGCCTGCTGGTCGTCCAGGATAGATACGGGAGGCAGTACGCCGAAGGCATCAGCAGACAGGAAGATTACCTGATGAGCGTGAGGACCTTTGGATACGGGCTTCACGATGTTGTTGATGTGGTAGATGGGGTAGGAAACGCGGGTGTTCTCCGTAACGCTCTTGTCGGCGAAGTCAATCTTGCCGTTAGCGTCTACCGTAACATTCTCCAGCAGAGCGTCGCGCTTGATGGCGTTGTAGATATCGGGCTCGCTTTCCTTGTCGAGGTTGATAACCTTGGCATAGCAACCGCCTTCGTAGTTGAATACGCCTTCGTCGTCCCAGCCGTGTTCGTCGTCGCCGATGAGCAGACGCTTCGGATCGGTAGACAGCGTAGTCTTACCCGTGCCGGACAGACCGAAGAAGATAGCCGTGTCGGTACCCTCCATGTTGGTGTTGGCAGAGCAGTGCATGGAAGCGATGCCACGCAGCGGGTTCAGGTAGTTCATGATGGAGAAGATACCCTTCTTCATTTCACCGCCGTACCACGTGTTCAGGATAACCTGCTCGTTGGTCTTCAGGTTGAACACCGTAGCCGTCTCAGAGTTCAGACCCAGTTCCTTGTAGTTGTCCACCTTAGCCTTGGCAGCGTTGAACGATACGAAGTCGGGCTCGCCATAGTTGGCCAGTTCCTCTTCCGTCGGACGGATGAACATGTTCTTCACGAAGTGAGCCTGCCATGCCACTTCCATGATGAAGCGCACTTTCAGACGAGTGGCGGGGTTGGCGCCGCAGAACGTATCCATCACGAACAGGCGCTTGCCGCTGAGCTGCTTAACGGCCTTAGCCTTCAGGTCAGCCCATGCCTCTTCAGAGCAAGGCTTGTTGTCGTTCTTATATTCATCAGAAGTCCACCATACAGTGTCCTTGCTGGCTTCGTTATATACAAAGAATTTATCCTTAGGCGAACGGCCCGTGTAGATACCGGTCATTACGTTTACGGCGCCCAGTTCAGTAACCTGACCTTTTTCGTAGCCTTCCAGGCCGGCTTTGGTCTCTTCTTCGAACAATACTTCGTAAGACGGGTTGTGGAGAATTTCCTTCACGTCTACGATACCATACTTGCTTAAATCTAAATTAGCCATTTTCTTTAAGTTATTAAATTGGTATTTGGTTTTGACTTTCTTTTCACCTTTTCGTTTTCCGCTTGCAAAAGTAGCATTTTTCTGTTTACGTCCATGCCCGCTTTGCGAAAAATTTCCCCTTCTCCGCTGTCTTTTATATATCTGTAACACTCTTTGCAAAGTGAATGTGGCAAATCGGGGGGAATAGCCGTGATCGGCCTGGTAAATATGCCCAGTCAGCGGATGGCTGTTTCCTGCTTCTCTTATCCCTGTTGCAAAGAACGGTGCAGGAGACGCAGGGCGCAAAGAAACAGGCGGAAAGGCGGTCGTCACATCCCGGAGGATGGCTTGGCCTGCAAAGATATTTTTTTCTTCAAACGGTTGCCGCCTGTCCGAAAAACCGTATTTTTGTGCCTCAGAAACAAGATATACGTGCTATGAAAGTAATCAATTTTGCCGAGACACCTTCCGTCCTCAACCAATACGTTGCCGAACTGCGCGACGTGCGCATACAGACAGATCGCATGCGTTTCCGCCGCAACATCGAGCGCATCGGCGAACTGATGGCCTACGAGATGAGCAAGACCCTGGCCTGTTCCGTCAAGGCGGTTCAAACGCCCCTGGGCATGGCCGAGGCTCTCACGCCGGACGACGAGGTGGTCATCGCCACCGTCTTCCGCGCCGGCCTGCCTCTGCACCAGGGTTTCCTCAACGTGTTCGACCGCGCGGGCAACGCCTTCGTCTCCGCCTACCGCTTTTATAAGGATGCCGAACATCGCGAGATAGACGTGCATGTGGAGTACATTGCCACGCCCGACCTCTCGCAGAAGACCGTCCTGCTGGTAGACCCCATGCTGGCTACGGGCGAGAGTCTGGAACTGGCCTGGCGTGCCTTCTTGACCAAGGGCCTGCCGAAGCGCCTGCTCATCGCCTGCGTCATTGCTTCCCGCCAGGGCGTCGACCACTTGCAGCGCCTTTTCCCCTCGGACGACGTCACCCTGTGGTGCGCCGCCATCGACCCCGAACTGAATGAACACAAATACATCGTCCCCGGCCTGGGCGACGCGGGCGACCTGGCGTATGGCGAGAAACTGTAGGTCGGCGGTCGTGTTGTCCGCTGTTTTTACTTCTTCTCTTTCTCCGGAAGGCGGGACAGACCAGGTTCGTCCCTCCCTCGTCCCTCCTTCGCCCCTGGTTCGTCCCTAAAGAGACGAAGAAAAGGACGAAGATGGGGCGGATGGAAGGCGGTTTTGTCAGGAAATTTCCGGCAGGCTGTTGCCGTTGATTTTGCGGTAGAGGTCGAGGGCGAAAACGTCGGTCATGCCCGAGATGTAGTCCAGCACTGCCTGTATGCGTTCGTAGAGGGTGGGGGCGTGGATGCTGTATTGGCTGGAGACGCGGTTGATAAGCAGTTTGGAGTAGGCCTTGTCTGGCTCGCGCACGGCATCCAGCATCAGGCCGAGCAGGGTGCTGATGATGCGGAAGCCCGCCAGTTCGATGTCCAGCACGTCTTTCGAGCGATAGATTTTCTCTTGGGCCAAGGCAGCGCAGCGGGCATAGGCTTGGGCCGGGCGGGGACTGATGTGGCGGATGAGGGGGCCTTGGAAGGTGCCGTCCAGCAGGGCCGCCTCGTTGTCCACAAAGGCGGCGGTGCACTCGCGGATGAGCAGGCCGATGACGCTGGAGCGCAAGTAGGCTATCTGTTCGTTGTTGTCGCTCACCATTCGCAGGATTTTCCGGCGGTGTTCCTGCCGCTCTTCGTCGAAGTAAGACAGCAGGAGGTCTTGGGTTTCTGCCAGGGTAAGTATTTTCAGCTTGTAGGCGTCTTCGATGTCCATAATCTGATAGCAGATGTCGTCGGCGGCTTCCACCAGATAGACCAGCGGGTGGCGGGCATAGCGCAGGGGGGCGTCTTGCAGTTTCAGCAGGCCCAGTTCGTCGGCAATGCGGCGGAAGGTCTCTTCTTCGGTGGTGAAGAAGCCGAACTTGGACTTGTTGCCGGCCAGGGTGGAGGCGAAGGGATATTTCACGATGCTGGCCAGGGTGGAGTAGGTCAGCACGAATCCGCCCCGGCGGCGCCCTTCAAATTGATGGGTGAGGAGGCGGAAGGCGTTGGCGTTGCCCTCGAAGTGGGTCAGGTCTTCCCATTGTGCGGGCGTCAGGCAGGCGCCGTCGGCCTGGGGCATGCGCAGGGATTGTCCCGGCCCTTCGGAGAAGAAGGTGGAGATGGCGCGTTCGCCCGAGTGGCCGAAGGGAGGGTTGCCCAAGTCGTGCGCCAGGCAGGCGGCGGAGACGATGGAGCCTATTTCGGGCACGAAGGTGTGCTGCAGGTCGGGATGCCGCTCCGTCAGTTGGCGGGCGACGTCGTTGCCCAGTGAGCGGCCCACGCAGGATACCTCCAGGCTGTGCGTCAGCCGGTTGTGTACGAAGATGCTGCCCGGCAGGGGGAAGACCTGCGTCTTGTTCTGCAGGCGGCGGAAAGGGGCGGAGAAGACCAGGCGGTCGTAGTCGCGCTGAAACTCAGAACGGTTTTCGGGATGGTCCCGGTGATATTCTTCCAAGCCGAAGCGCTTGGCCGATAAGAGTGTATGCCAGTTCATGTTCGTCGGTTTTGGGTGATGGGCAGGCAGCGAGCGGTGGGCCGGGAGCGTTCATGGCTGATAACTGCCGCTGCCCTTCTGCCGCCCGTGGCCTGCGACTAATATAATTTAACTGCAAATGTATCATTATTTTGCTTCAAAATCCGTACTTTCGCCGCATTAATTCATAAGGTAAGCAGAAAGATGAACATTCCTATCGTCAATCACTCGAAGCATCCGCTTCCGGCCTATGCCACGCCCTTGTCTGCGGGCATGGATATCCGCGCCAATCTGGACAGTCCTCTCACCCTCGCCCCCATGCAGCGTTGCCTGGTGCCCACGGGGTTGCACATTGCCCTGCCTGCCGGCTACGAGGCGCAGATACGTCCGCGCAGCGGCCTGGCCCTGAAGAGGGGGGTCACGGTGCTGAATGCGCCGGGCACGATAGATGCCGACTATCGGGGCGAGATACGTGTCATCCTGGTGAACCTCTCGGACGAGCCTTTTGTCATCGAGGACGGCGAACGCATCGCGCAGATGGTGATTGCCCGCCACGAACAGGCCGTGTGGCAACCGGCGGACGAGCTGGACGACACCGAGCGGGGCACGGGGGGATTCGGACACACGGGAATCGACTGACAAGAGGTATCGCGTATGAACAAAAGACTTATGATAAGTGCCTGGCTGGCCGGGCTGTGCCTGTGGCTGGCGGCGGGCTGGATGCCGGTTGCCGCGCAGGACAAACCCCTCGGCGAGGAACAGCAGCGCAAGTATGACTATTATTACCTGGAGGCCATCCGCCAGAAGGGGCTGCGCAAGTATGATGCCGCCTTCGACCTGCTGCAGCATTGCCTGGCCATCAATCCGCAGGCGGCCTCGGCTTTGTATGAATTGGCCCAGTATTACATCTACCTGAAGCAGGACGACAAGGCCGTGCAGGCATTGGAGAAGGCCGTGGCTTATGACCCGGACAATTTCTGGTATGCACAGGGACTGGCCAATCTCTACCAGAAAGGCGGGGAGACGGAAAAGGCTACTGCCTTGCTGGAAGACATGGCCGTGCGCTTTGACGACAAGCTGGATCCCTTGTACAACCTGCTGGACTTGTATAACCGTTCGGAGGAATATGACAAGGTGATAGGTATCCTGAACAAACTGGAACAACGGATGGGCAAGAGCGAGCAGCTGACCATGGAGAAGTTCCGCATCTACTTGCAGAAGAAAGACACGAAACGGGCTTTCCGCGAGATTGAGAGCCTGGTGGAGGAGTATCCGATGGACACGCGCTACCAGGTGGTGCTGGGCGACGCCTATCTGCAGAACGGCAAGAAGAAGGAGGCTTATAACCTCTATCAGAAGGTGCTGAAGCAAGAGCCGGACAACCCGATGGCGCTCTATTCGATGGCCACCTATTACCAAGAGACGGGGCAGGAAGAACGCTACCGGCAGCAGTTGGACACGCTGTTGCTGAACCGCAAGGTGGCGTCGGACACCAAGTTGCTGGTGATGAGGCAGCTCATCGTGGAAAACGAACGGGCCGAGGGAGACAGCACGCGCATCATCGGCCTCTTCGACCGCATCTTGCAGGAGAACCCGGACGACGCCCAGCTGCCTTTGCTCTATGTGCAGTATCTATATTCAAAGAATATGGAGCAGAGGGCGCTGCCTGTCTTGCGGCAGGTGTTGGACATTGACCCCACGAATACGGCTGCCCGCATGACGCTGCTGGGCGAGGCGGTGAAAAAGGAAGACTATCGGGAGGTGACCCGCTTGTGTGAGGGCGGAGTGGTGGCCAATCCGGACAGGCCGGAGTTCTACTTCTACCTGGCCATTGCCTACAACCAGGACGGGCGCAACGACGACGTCATCAGCACGTGCCGCAAGGCCCTGGAACTGGCCCGCAAGGATACGAAGAAAGAGGTGGTATCCGATTTCTTCACCATCATGGGCGATGCCTATTATGCGGAGAAACGGTCGCAAGAGGCGTATGCGGCCTATGACTCGGCCTTGGTGTATCATCCGGACAACATCCCCGCGCTGAACAATTATGCCTACTATCTCTCTTTGGAGCGGCGCGACCTGGACAGGGCCGAGGAGATGAGCTATAAGACCATCAAGGCCGAGCCGAAGAATGCCACGTATCTGGACACCTACGCCTGGATTCTGTTTGAGAAGGGCAACTATGACGAGGCGCGCATCTACATCGACGATGCCTTGCTGAGCGACGAAGAGAAAAGCGGCGGCATCGTGGAACATGCGGGAGACATCTACTACATGACGGGCGATGTGGACAAGGCTGTGGAATGCTGGAAGAAGGCCCGCTCGATGGGCATCCGCACCGGAGTGCTGGACAGGAAGATTGAAGAACGGAAATACATCCCATACGAGAACAAGGAAGATGGAGAAAAAGTTACGGAAGATGCAGACAAGAGCGATGAACCCTAATGGACGTTGGAGGCGACTGGCGTGGATGCTGGTGGCGTTGCTGGTATGCCTGGCCGGCTGCAAGACGGCACGGAGGGCGGAATCGTCGTTTTCCAAGGAGAGCCCTTGTCTGTCTGCAAAGGTGAAACTGACCGTGCCCAGCAAGCAGTCGGTGCTGACCGTCAACGGCACGCTGAAACTGAAGCGGGACGAACGCTTGCAGGTGTCGTTTCTGATGCCCATCTTGCGCACGGAAGTGGCCCGCATCGAGGTGACGCCGGACGATATCCTGCTGGTGGACCGCATGGGCAGGCGTTACGTACGCGCTACACGCCGTGAGTTGAAAGACTTGTTGCCCCGCAAGGCCGACTTCGCCCACCTGGAGCAGTTGCTTTTCGATGCCGCCAAACCCGGCGGAAAGACGGTGCTGACGGCTGAAGAACTGGGTCTCTCTTCCATCGAAGGGGGCAAGATAGAGTTTTCTGATTTCTCTACCCGCCCTCTCACGTTGGAACCCACCACCTTGTCGGCCCGTTACCAGCAGGTGGAATGGTATGAATTGCTGCATTTGTTGATGAGCCTATGATGCGCCGCCTCTTCTGTCTGTTCACGGCTTGTTTCTGCCTGTGCCTGCCCTTGTTGGCTCAATCGTCCAAGGCCATCAAAGAACTGGAAAACAGGCGGGGAGAACTGCAGCGGCGTATTGCCGAGTCGGAAGCCTTGTTGCAGACCACGAGCAACGACGTGGGCAGCCAGTTGAAAGGGCTGGCCGCGCTGACGGGACAGATAGAGGAACGCAAACGCTACATCCTGTCGTTGAATCATGATTTGGAGGACATGGACGGCCAACTCGCGGCCTTGGGCCGGAAAGTGACGCTCTTGCAGCAGGAACTGAAGGAGAAGCAAGACCGTTATGCGGCTTCTGTGCGCTACCTGCAACACCACACCATCCAGGAAAAACTGATGTTCATCTTTTCGGCCCGGGATCTGGCACAGGCGTACCGGCGGCTGCGTTATGTGCGTGAGTATGCCGACTACCAGCGGAAGCAGGGCGAGGCCATCATGCAGCAGCAGCGGGAGATAGACCGGGAACGAAACGAACTGTTGCAGTTGCGCGAAGCCAAAGGCAGGCTCTTGCAAGACCGGAAGCAGGAACAGGAGATGCTGGAGGCGCGCGAGCAGGAAAAAACCGCCTTGGTGGAAAACCTGCGTCGCCGGCAACGTGACTTGCAGCAGGCATTGAAGCGACAACGACGCGAGGCCGAGCAGTTGAACGAGCGCATCGACCGTCTGATTGCCGAAGAAATTGAGAAAGCGCGCAAGCGGGCGGAGGCGGAAGCCCGCAGGGAGGCGGCCCGCCGGAAGAAAGCCGAGGAGGCCGAACGGCGCAAGACAGCCGCCGCAGGCACAGCCGTCTCGGCAAAAAAATCTCCTGCTCAGTCCTATACCCTCGACAAGGCCGACCAGAAACTGTCTGGCTCGTTTGCCTCCAATCGTGGCAAACTGCCCTCTCCCATCACCGGCTCCTTCCTCGTGGTCAGCCATTATGGCCGCTACACGGTGCTGCGCAACGTAGAGTTGGACAACAAGGGCATCGACCTGCAGGGGCATCCCGGCGCACAGGCGCGCGCAGTGTTCGACGGCAAGGTGGCTGCTGTCTTCCAGCTCAACGGGCTGTTCAATATCCTGGTGCGCCACGGCGCCTACATTACCGTCTATTGCAACCTCTCTCATGCCCTCGTCAAGGTGGGCGACAACGTCACTACCCGGCAGGTGCTGGGAGATATCTTCTCCGACCCTGCCGACGGGGGGCGCACCGTGCTGCACTTCCAGTTGCGCAAGGAGACGCAGAAGCTGAATCCGGAACAGTGGATAGCGCTGTAAACCATTCCTTTATCTTGCATCAGAAAACAGCCTGCTGGTGCTTATAGTCCCAGCAGGCTGGAAATATAGACGCAGCGAGCGGGCGTTCCAATCCCAGCGCGCTACGTCCATAAGCCCCGGTGGAAGGGATAAAAGAGCAACCGGCTACCGGATGGATGTCCCGTCCAGCAACTCCAGATACAGGCCGATGGCTTCCTCGATTTCGCGCACGAAGACAAACTCGTCGGCGGTGTGCGAGCGGCTGCTTTTTCCCGGCCCCATCTTCAGGGAGGGGAAGGGCATCAAGGCTTGGTCAGACAGCGTGGGCGAACCGAAAGGCACGCGGCCCAGGAATACGGCCCGGCGCACCAGCGGGTGGTCGGCAGGCACGTGCGACGAGCTGAGGCGGAAACTGCGGGCGCGCGCCTCGCACTTCAAGTGGGGGGTGATGAGGTCGAACAACTCCTGGTTGGTATAGCACTCGTTGCTACGGATGTCCACCACGAAGGTGCAGCGGTCGGGGATGACGTTGTGTTGCGTGCCGGCATTCACCTGGGTCACGCTCATCTTGACCGGGCCCAGCAGCGGGGATACCTTGGGGAATCGGTAGTCGCGAAACCAGGCAATGTCGTCCAGCACCTTATAGATGGCGTTGTCTCCCTCTTCGCGTGCGGCATGTCCCGAGCGGCCGGTGGCCGTGACGTCCAGCACCATCAGTCCTTTCTCGGCAATGGCAGGCTGCATCTCGGTGGGTTCGCCCACCAGGGCAAAGTCGATGGGCGGCAGTTGGGGCAGCACGCTCTCGATGCCTTCTTTGCCGGACACTTCTTCTTCGCACGAGGCCAGGAATATCAGGTTGTAGGGTTGCGAGGTGCGGCACAGTTGCAGGAACACTTGCAGCAGGCTGACCACGCTGGCTCCCGCATCGTTGCTACCCAGGCCATACAGTTTGCCGTTGCTCTCCAGCGTGGGTTTGAAGGGGTCGTGCCTCCAGCCGCCGACGGGTTTCACGGTGTCGATGTGCGAGTTGAGCAGCAGGGTGGGTTTCCGGAGGTCGAACAGGGGGGAGAGGCTCCATACGTTGTTGCCCTTGCGTCCGGTCTCCATGCCTTGCAGTTCGATGTATTGCTGCAGGCAGTCGGCGGCGCGGGATTCGTCGCGGCTCACGGAGGGAATGGCGATGAGCGACTTCAGCAGGCCGACGGCTTCGGCTGTCAGTTGGGTGATATCGTTGTTCATAACTGTTTGAATGCTGTTTAAATACTGTCGGTCTTCTGCTCGTCTTCCGCCGGTGCGCTCAGCATTTGGCGGTAGGCAGGCGTGTCGTTCAGGATTTTCACGGCCTCCTTCAGGTCGGGGTCGTCCTTCAGTTGCTCGATGATGCTCCCCCGCTGGTAGTAATAGCGTTTCACGATTTCGATGGCCAGCAGGCTCTTGATTTCCTTCGAGAAGTGATTCAGGTCGCGCTCCAAGTTGTGCTGCAATTTCTTTTCCAACGCCTCGAATTCGGCCGATGCCCCTTCCAGGTAGCCTTCAAATTCGGCCATCTCCTTCAGGCTCTTCAGCATCTTCTCTGTCTGCTGGTCATACTTGAAATCTGCCGCCTTTACCTTCTCCTTGAACTCGGCATAATCGGCATCGGTCACCTCGAACTGTTCGGGCGCCGGGATGGTGGGGTGCTTCAGGCAGTAGTCGGTGGCATAGTCGAAGACCAGGTTGTCGTTCACCAGATAGAACAAGATGTTGGGCAGCTTTTCGGCCTCCACCTCGATGTCCGGCGTCACGCCTCCCCCGTCGCGCACGATGCGGCCCGCGCGGGTGTGGAACACGGTGGTCAGGCTGTCCGGAATGCGGCCCACGCTGCCGTCGGGGTTGCGGTGCGTGTAGTCGATGGCCTGCACGCAGCGGCCGCTGGGGATGTAATATTTAGAGGTGGTCAGTTTCATCATGCCTCCGTAGGGCAGTTGGCGCGTGGTCTGCACCAGTCCCTTGCCATACGTGCGCGAACCCACAATGACGGCCCTGTCCAGGTCTTGCAGCGAGCCGGCCAGAATCTCGGACGACGAGGCGGTGGAGCTGTTCACCAGCACCGCCAGCGGAATGTCCGGGTCGAGCGGTTCGCGCAGCGTCTTATACGTGTTGCTGGCCTGCTCGATTTTCCCCTTGGTGGTGACCAGCGTTTCGCCACGCGCCACGAAGAAGTTGGCAATCTCCACCGCCTCGTCCAGCAGTCCGCCGCCGTTGTTGCGCAGGTCGATGACCAGCGAGCGGATGCCCTGCCGCTTCAGGCTCAGGAAGGCCTCCTTGAATTCTTGCGACGGATTGCCCGAGAAGGTGCTGAGGTTGATGTAGCCGATGCTGTCGCCCACCACGCCATAATAAGGAATAATGGGCAGCTGGATGGAGCGGCGCACGATGTCGAACTCCAGCGGCTTCTTCGTGCCCGGGCGTTGCACCTTCAGCCGGAAGCTCGTCCCCACCTGTCCGCGCAGCAGCGTGCTTACGTCGGGATTCCCCTTCAAGTCCTGGCCGTCTATCTCCAGCAGGACGTCGCCCGCTTTCAGTCCGGCTTCGGCGGCAGGCATGCCCTCGTAAGGCTCGGCGATGACGGTGTATTGCGTCTTGGGCGAATAGCGGATGATGGAGCCGATGCCCCCATAGGAGTTCTTCACCATCTGCTCCAGCTCGTCCTGGTCTTCTTCCGGATAATATTCCGTGTAAGGATCCAGCGAGTAGAGCATGGCGTCGATGCCCTCCCGCACGGTCTTGTTGGGGTCGATGGTATCTACATAAAACAAATCCAGTTCTTTCACGATGGAGTTGAAGATGTCCAGGTTCTTTGCTATCTGGAAACTGCGGTTGTCTCCGCTGGCAAATCCCCACAGGGCCGCGAGGCCCACCCCCATCACGAGCACGGCAACAGCCCTGCGTGCCTTGAAAAATCGTCTCATATCCTACTTTTTTAGGTGAAAAATCAGTTATTTTAGCCTTTTTCTTCAATTTTCCTGCAAAGATATTGCATATTTCAAAATATCCTATTACTTTTGCACCGCATTTGAGAAAAAACAACACTCTTCGTTAGCTCAGTCGGTTAGAGCATCTGACTGTTAATCAGAGGGTCCTTGGTTCAAGTCCAAGACGAAGAGCAAAAAACGTCAAATGCACATTCTTCGTTAGCTCAGTCGGTTAGAGCATCTGACTGTTAATCAGAGGGTCCTTGGTTCAAGTCCAAGACGAAGAGCAGAAAAGAGGGACGCGACGGCGCGTCCCTCTTTTTTTGTGCCATGCCCCGGGCGTCGCCCCCGCTTCCGGCGGATTGTGGATCAGCGGATAATCCCGGTTGGCGATAGAAATTCTCAAGAATATTGAGTAGCCAGTCTGAACATAAAGAACCTGATATCTCCAACTCCCCTGAATAGTGATCGGAATGCCTTGATTTTC
>CASENE010000077.1 GCA_949289265.1 uncultured Bacteroides sp. | reverse complement strand
CTCCACACCCACCGCTCCCCCCGCCGCCGCGCCCGCGCCGCCCGCCGCCCCGGACGAAGGGCCCGCGTCCGACTACGCCATCCGCACCGCCGACGAGGCGCGCCGGGCCATCGTGTGGGGCGAAATCCTGCGCCGGAAATACTGAACCGCGCCCACGGAGAGCAATCAAACTAAAAACATCATACTTAAAAGAAAACCATGGCACTCAACTACATCACAGCAGCAGAAGCTGCAAGCCTCATCAAGCATGGCGATAACATAGGTTTGAGCGGGTTCACCCCCGCAGGTACGGCAAAGGCAGTGACGGCCGAACTGGCCAAAGTGGCCGAGGCGGAACACGCAGCCGGACGGCCCTTCCAGGTGGGCATCTTCACCGGGGCCTCCACGGGCGACTCGTGCGACGGCGTGCTGTCGCGCGCCAAGGCCATACGCTACCGCGCGCCCTATACCACCAACAAGGACTTCCGCGCCGCCGTGAACAACGGCGAAATAGCCTACAACGACATCCACCTTTCGCAGATGGCGCAAGAGCTGCGCTACGGCTTCATGGGCCGGGTGGACACGGCCATCATCGAGGCTTGCGAGGTGACCGACGACGGCAAAATCTACCTGACCGCCGCCGGGGGCATCGCGCCCACCGTGTGCCGGCTGGCCAAACGCGTCATCGTGGAGCTGAACGCGGCGCACAGCAAGGCGGCCATGGGCCTGCACGACGTCTACGAGCCCCTCGACCCGCCCGCCCGGCGCGAAATACCCATCTACAAGCCCAGCGACCGCATCGGCCTGCCCTACATACAGGTGGACCCGCGGAAGATAGCAGGCGTGGTGGAGACCAACTGGCCGGACGAAGCACGCTCGTTCGCCGCCGCCGACCCGCTGACCGACCAAATCGGGCGCAACGTGGCCGACTTCCTGGTGCAGGACATCCGGCGCGGCATCATCCCGGCCTCGTTCCTCCCCCTGCAGTCGGGCGTGGGCAACATCGCCAACGCCGTACTCAGCGCGCTGGGGCACGAGAAAACCATCCCGCCCTTTGAAATGTACACCGAGGTGATACAGAACTCCGTCATCGGCCTCATTCGCGAGGGACGCATCAAGTTCGGCAGCGCCTGCTCGCTCACCGTAACCAACGACTGCCTGCAAGGCATCTACGACGACATGGATTTCTTCCGCGACAAGCTGGTGCTCCGCCCCTCGGAAATCTCCAACAGCCCCGAAGTGGTGCGCCGACTGGGCATCATCTCCATCAACACGGCCATCGAAGCCGACCTCTACGGCAACGTCAACTCCACGCACATCGGAGGCACGAAGATGATGAACGGCATCGGCGGCAGCGGCGACTTCACGCGCAACGCCTACATCTCCATCTTCACCTGCCCGTCGGTGGCCAAGGAGGGACGCATCAGCGCCATCGTCCCCATGGTGTCGCACCACGACCACACGGAACACGACGTGAACGTCGTCGTCACCGAACAGGGCGTGGCCGACCTGCGCGGCAAGAGCCCCAAAGAGCGCGCCCAAGCCATCATCGAGCACTGCGCCCACCCGGACTACAAGCAACTGCTGTGGGACTACCTGAAGCTGACCGACGGCAAGGCACAGACGCCCCACGCCATCCAGGCAGCCCTGGGCATGCACGCCGAACTGGCCCGCAGCGGCGACATGCGGAATACGGACTGGAGCCAATACGCCTAAGCGCCAAGATACGGACACGATACCCCCGGCCCTGTTTTCCGTCAGAGCCGGGGGTATTTGTTTTTATAATTCCACCAACTCCTGACACAACGCATCCTGCAGGGCGCGTGCCTTGCGGGCGGACAAGACGTTCTGGTTCATGATGGCGAAGGCCAACCAGCGGCCCTCCCGGGTTTGCAGGTAGCCGGCCAGGCAGTTGATGCCGGTGTAGGAGCCGGTCTTGGCGTGCACGCGGCGATAGGCAGGCGTGCCCCGGCCCATCCGATGCTTCAGCGTGCCGTCCACGCCGGAGACGGGCAGCGACTTGTAGAGTCGGCTGAAGACATCGGTGTGCGAATAGGCGTAGCGCAGCAGGCCCACCAGCAGGCGGGGCGACAAGTAGTCGTAGTGGGAGAGGCCGCAGCCGTCGGCCAAGCGGTAGTCCCGCGGGTCGAGCCCGATGTCGGCAATCAGGCGACGCACGGCCTTCAGGGCATCGCGGGCACGGACGGGACGGCGGTCGGCGGTCTGCGCGCCCAGGCGATAGAACACGGCTTCGGCGTTGAGGTTATCGCTCTCTTTCATCATCTCGTCCAGCACCTTCTGGGCAGGCGTCGCGTGGCGGGCGAGGAGGATGGCCAGGCTGTCGCGCGTCAAGGGGGCGAAGGCATAGGGCGGGAGAGGGGCGCGGGAGGCCTGCAGGCTGTCCGAGGGGAGGCGCAGGCAGCGGACGCCCGCCGCGCGCAGCCGCTCGGCGAAGGTGTGCATGAAGAAGTCCTGCGAGGAATAGACGTTGAGCACGCGCGCCTGACGCCCGGCCACGTTGCCCTGCACCAGCAGTTCGTTGCTGTTCTGCATCCACGGACGAGAGACGCGCAGGGGCCCGGCGGAAGGAGTGCGGCTCAGGGTCCGGTTGTCCACGCTGTAGTAGGTGGAAGCGGGAGAGACGGTGACGGTGGCGGGTTGGCCCGCGGCGGCGGGCGCTACGCTGACGGTCAGCACTCCCTTGTCCAGCATCAGCGGCGAGAGGTAGGGCTGGTAGGAAGCCGGATTGTCGTCCCACAGCCAGCCGCTGCCCCAATAGAGCGAGTCCTTCATCGACACGTCGCCATACACCTGCCCCGTGACCACCCGGAAGCGTGCGCGGGCCGTGGCGGCCACCAGCGAGTCGAGGTCTTCGGCTGTAAACTCCGGGTCGAAGCCGCCCACCACGTAGAGGTCGCCGTGCAGGGTATCGGCCTTCACCACGCCCCGGGCCCAGACCTCGGTGCGGAAAGGCTCGTCGAAGGCGGGCTGCGACAGGGCGGTGATGGCGGTGACCAGCTTCATGGTAGATGCCGGGCGCGAGAGTTGGTCGGCCTGACGGTCGTAAAGCGGGCGGTTGGCCGTGAGGTCGTAGACGGCGATGCCCACGTGTGAACCCTGGGGCAGACGGGCTGCCACCAGCGAGTCGAGACGGGCGGACAAGAGGCTGTCCGCGCCCTCACGGGCCGACACGGGAAAGCAGGCCAGCCAGCTGCACAATAGTAAGAGTAGGGTCTTCATGATTCATTTTCTTTTTCAGTCGCTTGCAAGGGGACTATCATTGCGCCTCGGCGCACGCCTCCTTGAATATCTCGCCCACCGTGGGGTGGGGGAAGACGGTGCGCGCCCACTGGCCTACGGTCAACCCCTGGGAGAGGGCCATGCCCGCCAGGGCGATGAGTTCCGAGGCGGGGTTGCCCAACAGGTGCGCGCCCAGCACCCGGCCGTCCGCGCCCACCAGCAGCTTACACACGCCGTTGACGCCCTCGTTTTCGGCCACGAAGCGTCCGGAGTAGGCCATGGGGAGTTTGACGGCACGATAGGGCGTGCCCTGCCGCTGCAGCGACTCCTCGGTCTCGCCCACGCCGGCAATCTCGGGGTTGGTATAGACCACTGCGGGGATGGCGCGGTAGGACATCTCGTCGTCCAGGCCGGCGATGTGATGCACGGCCACTTCGGCTTCGCGCACGGCGGTGTGGGCCAAGAGCGAGAAGCCCGTCAGGTCGCCGCAGGCATACACGCCGGGCACGGACGTCTGCAGGTGGCTGTCCACCCGGATGCGGCCACGCTCGTCCGTCTCCACCCCCAGGTTTTCCAGGCCGAAACCCTGCGTGACGGGACGGCGGCCCACGCTGAGCAACACCTTCCGGGCCTCTATCACGGACGTGCCTCCGGCGTTTTCAACGCGGACGCTCACGGCCTGCTCGTCGCCCTCTACGGACACCACCTTGGTGGCGGTGAGGAAGCGGACACCGCGCTTGGCATAGTCGGCCCGCAGGAGGGCGGAGAGCTCGCGGTCCATGCCGCCCAGTATCTCGTCCATCATCTCGACCACCGTCACCTGCGTGCCCAGGCTGCTGAAGAACGAGGCGAACTCCATGCCGATGACGCCGCCGCCCACAATGACCAGCGACGCGGGCAGCTCCTTGCAGTCCAGGGCGTCGCGGTGCGTCCAATAGGGGACGGTGTCCACGCCGGGGATGGGCGGGATGAAGGTCTCGGAGCCGGTGCAGAGCAAGAGATGGTCGCACGCATACACCGCGTCGGCGCACTGCACATGGTTGCGGTCTACGACAAAGGCCTCGCCCGTCACCATCGCCACGCCGGCCGCCGACAGCCGCGCCTTGATGCCCAACACCAGCTTGCGCACCACCTTCTGCTTGCGCGCCACGATTTTGGGCAGGTCGAAGGTCGGCGTCGCGGCGCTGACGGCATACTTCTGCGCGTGGCGCGCCGTGTCCAGCACCTTGGCCGAATAGAGCAGGGTCTTCGTAGGGATGCACCCCTCGTTCAGGCATACGCCGCCCAGGGCGCGCTTTTCAAACAACACGACGCTGAGGCCCGCCCGCGCGGCGGCTTCGGCGGCGGTATAGCCCGCTGGGCCTCCGCCGATGATGGCTACTTGATAGTTCATGGTTCTTTTCTGTTTAATGGAAAACGGGCGCAAGTTACGGATTTTTTGCGGGCCTACCGCCCGCCGGGGGCAGTTTTTTGCGCGCCGACCTGGCGTTATAGTCCCACCGACCTGGCCTTATAATCCCAGCGAGCGGGGACTATAGTGCCAGGTCGGTGGCATAGTAACGCCAGGTCGAGGGGGGTATAACGTCCGAAAAACGGGGTTGGAAGGCTCCACAGGGCCGTCCGGAAAGCCCGGACGCGGAGGCCGGACGACGGCGGCGGGAAGAGGGCGGGGCAGGGGAGGGGTCACTCGTAGCCGTAGAAATCGCGGAACCAGCGGTAGAAGCGCTCGATGCCCTCGTCGATGCCCACCGACGGGCAGTAGCCGAAGTCGCGTTGCAGGCGCGACACGTCGGCATACGTGCAATAGACGTCGCCCGGCTGCATCTCCTCCATCTGCATGACGGCCTTGCGGCCCGCCACGCGCTCGATGACGCCGATGAAGTCCATCAGCGGCACCGGGGCCGAATGGCCGATGTTGTAGACGCGGAAAGGCACCTCGCCCTCGGGCGCCTGCGTCAGGATGCGCGTCACTCCCTCCACGATGTCGTCGATGTAGGTGAAGTCGCGGCTCAGCTGCCCGTGGTTGAAGACGCGGATAGGCTTCCCCTCCAGGATGGAACGCATGAAGAGGAAGGGGGCCATGTCCGGCCGCCCCCAGGGGCCGTAGACGGTGAAGAAGCGCACGCCCGTGGCGGGAATGGAGAACAGCTTGCTGTAGGCGTGGGCCATCAGTTCGTTGGACTTCTTGGTGGCCGCGTAGAGGCTGATGGGCGTATCCGTCATGTCGGTCTCCCGATACGGCACGTGCTCGTCCAGGCCATAGACGCTGCTGGAACTGGCAAAGACGAGGTGGCGCACGCAACTGTGATGACGGCAGCATTCCAAGACGTTGAGAAAGCCCACTACGTTGGAGTCGACGTAGGCATAAGGGTTCTCCAGCGAATATCGGACTCCAGCCTGCGCCGCCAAATTCACCACCGCCTCGGGTTGTTCTCCGGCAAAGAGCAGCTGCATCCCGACGCGGTCGGTCAAATCCATCTTGACGAAGCGATAGGACGGGAAGAGCGTGCTCTGCACGAGGCGGTTCTCGCGGATATCCTCCTGGCGGATGCCCGCGCGGTCCAGGCGGGCGTACTTCAGGCGCGTGTCATAATAGGAGTTGATGCAGTCCAACCCCACCACTTCGTGTCCCTGCTGCAGCAGGGCCTGTGCCAGCGCGGCCCCGATGAAACCGGCGGCTCCCGTAACCAATATCTTCATATGTCGTCGTCTTAAATCCTTGTTGTCAGTCTATCACCATCACCACATGCTTGCCCACGCGGCGCGTCTCGCGGCCTTGGAAGTAGGCGGGTAGCTCGTCCACCCGGTCGGCGGGACAGAGGAAGGCCACCCCGCTGCGGCGGGACTGCGCCAGTTCGTCGGGCTGCACCATCTCCACCTGCTGCCCCAGATACACGTCCATCGCCTCGGGCCGGCGGATGCGCCAGACGCAGAAGTCGGTCAGGCCGTATTCATGCGCCGCCTCCACGGCCTCGCGGCACAGCTCGCCGTAGCCAATCTCGGCATTCACGCGGGGCAACGACCAGCCGCCCACAAACACGGCGCAAAACAGCCCGCAGGCCATCGTCCGCACCGCCCGGCCCACTTGCCGCTGCCTGCAGACCAGCCACAAGGCCCCGGCGCCCGACACGCTCAACACCGCCGCCGCAGCATAGAACAGCGGCTGCCCGAAGGCGCCCAGCTTGGCGTCCATCAGCCGCACCGCCGCCACAAAGCCGGGCAGGGCCAGCAGGAACACCCCGGCGGGCAAGGCCACGGACAGGGCCAGCCAACGGTTCCACCCGAAACGGGGGAAATAGAGCAACGCCGCATAGGCGATGAAAGGGAAGGCGGGCAGCAGGTAGACCGCTATCTTGGAGCTGATGAGCGACAGCATCACGAATGTAGTAACCGCCACCGTCAGGAAGAACTTCTGCAGGTCGGTATGTCCGCCCTTGCGGCAACGCCACGCCCCAAACGCCACCAGGCCGAGCAGCAAGAACGACCAGGGGGCCAGGGAATACCAGATGGAGATGAAGTAATAGTAGAACGGCTCTTCATGATGGAAAGAGTTGACGGCACGGTCGATGGTCTGGTGGAACAGCAGGTTGTCCAGGTAGGCATACCCTCCCTCGGCATAGACGGCTCCGAACCACAGGGCGCAGCCTGCCACCAGTATCCCCCACGTCTTCCAGCCCCAGTAGCGGCCCATCGTGCGCCAGGTCTTAGTCAGTACCAGGAAGACGATGGTGCAAAGCAAAGGCACCAGGATGCCCACGGGACCCTTGCTGAAGACGGCCAGAAAGACATAGACCGGAAACAGCACCGACAGCCGCCGCGCAGGGCCTTCTCCCTTCCACATCTTATAGAACGTGCGCAGGGCCAGTGTGATGAACATGCACATCAACATATCCATCCGCAGCACGATGCCCAGTCCCAGGAAAAGGGCGCACGTCAGCAGCAGCCACCGCCACGTGCGGCGGTTCTCCGCAGAGGCCTCGGCAGCCACCCAGCCATCCATGACGCGCACGATGACAAAGGCCGGCAGCAAGGAGAAAAGGGAAAGGAACCACATGTGATATTGACCGAACAGCCACTTGCACAGCATGACAATCCACAGGTAAAGGGGCGGCTTGTCGGCGTAGGGCAGGCCCTGGTAGGTGAACGATACGAACGTGCCGTTGCGCAGGGCCTCGTCGGCAATGCTGAGGTAGCGCAACTCGTTGCTGGGGGTGTAGTCGCGGAAGACGAGCACCGGAATCAGGGCCAGCAGCACTAAAAGGTAGGTCTGGTTCTTCTTTATCATGATTTGTCGGGAGATTTAGTCTTGGTTCCTAACCATATGTTGCGCGCGTAGGCCACCAGGCCGAACGACTGCCCCACTATCAGCACCGCGTCCAGGCGGATAAAGCCGTAGGCCACGATGAGCAGCGAGCCCGTCAGGCTGATGACCCAGAACCCCACGGGCAGCACGGACTCGTGACGGCGGTAGGAGCAAGCCAGCTGGTAGACGAACCGCAGCGTGAACAGCACCTGACCGGACGACCCGAATATCACCAGCCAAAGCGGGATGTCTTCGTTCTGCAAAAAGCGGTCGACGAAGGCCGAGGCGTCGCGCATCACGAACAGGATGGCCGCCACGGGCGTCAGCAGCAGCACCGCGCGCGCCAGGGCGGGGAAGCGCCTCCACACGCCTTTCAGCCGGAGGTTCCACAGGTAGACGTAGTAAGAGATGAACTGTCCCAGCACGATGGAGAAGTCGTTGCGCAGCCATCCGTACAGGCACAGCAGGTAAGCGCCCGCCAGACTCAGCACCCAGAAGACGGAGGGCGAGACGATGTGCTTGGCCCGCTCGGACAGCAGCCATTGCACCAGGATGCGGGCCGAAAAGAAGGCCTGGGCCAGGAAGCCGATGGCCAGTATCATCCAGTAGGAATCCATAGGCTGCGGCATCAGGCTTCGTCAGACAGGTTGTTTTCGGCCACGCGGTAGTTGATGTAGCGCTTCTTCATCCAGCGATAGGCAAAACAGTCGACGAAGGGAGAGACCAGGCGGTTCCACAAGTGGTATTTGGACTGCCCGGCGGTGCGGGGGAAGTGATGGACGGGCACTTGCTTGACTCGTCCGTGCTGCAGCAGCATCAGGGCGGGCAGGAAGCGGTGCATGCCGGTAAAGAAGGGTATGCGCTTGGCATAGTCGGTGTGCATCACCTTGAGCGGACATCCCGTGTCCTGCACGCCGTCGTGCGTCATCATGCGTCGGAACCCGTTGGCGATGCGCGACTGGAGTTTCTTGAACAGGCTGTCCTTGCGGGCGGCGCGGATGCCCATCACCAGCTCGTAGTCGCGGACATACATCAGCAGGAGGTTGAAGTCGTCGGGCGCGGTCTGCAGGTCGGCGTCGATGTAGCCCACGTAGGCCGATTCCGCCGCGTCGATGCCCGCCTTCATGGCGGCGCTCAGCCCGCCGTTGCGCTCCAGGCTCAGGTAGAAGAAGTCCGGGTGACGGCTGCAGATGGCCTTCATCCGCTCCAGGCTGCGGTCGGTGGAGCCGTCGTTCACAAACAACACGCACGAGGCGCACAACGCCTTGGGAAGATACGCGCCCAGTTTCTCCTCCAACGCCTGCATGTTGTCTTCTTCGTTGTACACAGGGACGACAATCGTCAGCGAATATTGCCCAGTCTTATTCATCTTTCTGCCAATTTGTTTAGTCATAAAACCGCGGCAAAGGTAACTCTTTTCTTCCAGCAAACAGGCATAATGGAGAAAAAAGACAGATAATCTTTCTAAATAAACAAGCGTGGGGAAAGGCGCGGCGGTAAAGAAACCGTACGCCCGGCGGCCCGCCCCAATCCCCGCCGCCGGGCGTTACTATCCCCGCCACCGGGGACTACTATGCCAGCCTGCTGGAAGTACTGTCCCGGCAAGCGGGAGCTTAAGCCCCCGCAAGCGGCTGTCCATCAACCTCTTGCAGGCGTTTGGAAAGGAGGCGGAGAAATTCGCTTTCCTTGACAGGGCGCAGAGCGTCGTGGCCGCCGTCCTTGTAACACACCAGGACGTAGCGCGCCAAGGCCCGCCCGCCCACCTGCATGGACGAGGCGCGGCCCGCCGAAGCGATGTCCGCCAGGCTGCGCTCGCGCACGCGGCTGAACCGCCCCCGACTGATGCGCAGCGTGCCGCCGGCGGTGAGGGTGTAGGTGGTATGGATGAGCCGCTCTATCAGCAGCACCAGCCACAGCATCCACACGGCGGCCAGCACGGGGCGTTTGTCCCACAGGCAAAATACGGCCAGCGCGGCCACCAGTGCCAACATCACGTATTGCCCGGGCACGATGCGGGCGTGAAAGATTCTATCCATGGGCTTCTCGGAGTTTTTGCGCGCTAAGTTAGCCATTTCCCCCCAATTATCGGATCCTGAAAGGAACAAGAATTGCAGTTTATGCGTAACTTTGCGGCGTCCTTGAGGCACCGGCGCAGGGCTTGTGCCCCCGGCGGCCCCACAGGGCAAGACAGTGTAACAGAGATACGACACACAGATTATGGTAAGAAAGTTCGATTTCCTCGTCATCGGTTCGGGCATAGCCGGGATGAGCTTTGCGCTGAAAGTGGCGCACAAAGGTAGCGTGGCCCTCATCTGCAAGGCCGGCATGGAAGAGGCCAACACCTACTTCGCGCAGGGAGGCATCGCCTCGGTGACCAACCTGCAGGTGGACAACTTCGAGAAGCACATCGAGGACACGATGATTGCGGGCGACTGGATCAGCGACCGCGCCGCCGTGGAGAAGGTGGTGCGCAACGCGCCGGCGCAGATTGAAGAGCTCATACGCTGGGGCGTGAACTTCGACAAGAAGGAAGACGGCTCGTTCGACCTGCACCGCGAGGGCGGGCACAGCGAGTTCCGCATCCTGCACCACCAGGACAACACCGGCGCCGAGATACAGACCAGCCTCATCCGGGCCGTGAAGCAACACCCCAACATCACGGTCTTTACCGACCATTATGCCGTGGAAATCATCACGCAGCACCACTTGGGCATCATCGTGACGCGCCACACGCCCGGCATCAAGTGCTACGGGGCCTACGTGCTGAACGAGGCCACGGGCGAGGTGGACACTTTCCTCTCCCGGGTCACCGTCATGGCCACGGGCGGCTGCGAGGCGGTGTATCTGCACACCACCAACCCGCTGGTGGCCACGGGCGACGGCATCGCCATGGTCTACCGTGCCAAGGGCGTGGTGAAGGACATGGAGTTCATCCAGTTCCACCCTACGGCGCTCTATCATCCGGGCGACCGTCCCTCGTTCCTCATCACCGAAGCCATGCGCGGCTATGGTGCCGTGCTCCGCACGCTGGACGGACAGGAATTCATGCAGAAGTATGACCCCCGCCTCTCGCTGGCCCCGCGCGACATCGTGGCACGGGCCATCGACAACGAGATGAAGCAACGCGGCGAAGACCACGTCTACCTCGACGTGACGCACAAAGACCCGGAGGAGACCAGGCGGCATTTCCCCAACATCTACCAGAAGTGCCTCTCCATCGGCATAGACATCACGAAGGACTACATCCCCGTGGCCCCCGCCGCCCACTACCTGTGCGGCGGCATCAAGGTGGACCTGGACGGGCAGAGCAGCATACGCCGGCTCTACGCCATCGGCGAATGCTCGTGCACGGGCCTGCACGGGGGCAACCGCCTGGCCTCGAACTCGCTCATCGAGGCGGTGGTCTATGCCGACGCGGCCGCCCGCCACGCCCTGAGCGTGCTGGACCGCTACGACTTCAACACGGACATACCCGAATGGAACGACGAGGGCACCATCACGGGCGAGGAGCGCATCCTCATCACGCAAAGCATGAAGGAAGTGAACCAAATCATGGACGCCTACGTGGGCATCGTGCGCAGCAACGTGCGCCTCACCCGCGCCTGGAACCGCCTGGACATCCTCTACGAAGAGACCGAACGCCTCTTCAAGAGCTGCAAGGCCACGCGCGAACTGTGCGAGCTGCGCAACCTGATCAACGTGGGCTACCTCATCACCAAGCAGGCCATGGAACGCAAGGAGAGCCGCGGACTGCACTACACCATCGACTATCCGCACGCCGCCACGCCCGCAGCAGCTGACTAAGGGACGAGGGGACGAGTTAACAAGGGACGAGGGGACAACCCCATCACTCCCCGGCCAGCTGGCGGATGCGCCGCGCCCGTTCGGCAGCACCGGGATGCGTGCTGACCCATTCGGCCAGGGCGGGAAGCTCGTCGTCGGCAGAGAGACGCAAAAGGAAATCGGCCAGGCCCCGAGGGTCGATGCGGGCCGACTGCAGATAGCGCACGGCCAGGGCGTCGGCCTCGCTCTCCAGGGTGCGGTCGTAGGCGGAGGAGGAGAGCACGCGGGCCACCTCGCCCAGCATCTCCGTGCCGCTGCTGCCCGATGTCAGGGTGACAAGGGTGGCAAGCCCCACTTCTTTCATCAGCTTCTGCATGACGTGGCCTTGGGTCAGATGGGCCAACTCGTGGGCCAGGACGCCGGCCAGCTCGGATTCGGTGCGGCAGGAGTCCAACAGGGCGGTATATACCACCAGATGACGGCCGGGGCAGGCAAAGGCGTTGACCTCGTCGCACTCTACCAGGTGGAGGGAGACGGAAGAGCGGGGGATGTCGTTGGCGCGGCACAAGACGCCGAGCAGACTGTCCGCCGGAGCCAGGCGAAGGGAATCGTCCGCAAAGTCGGTGCCTGCCGAGAAGTATTCCCACCAAAGCGCGCCCAGCTTGTCCTCGACCACGGTCTTTCTCAGGCCGAAGACGTTCAGCCAGTCCACGCAAGAGAAGCCGAAGAGCACCGCGCCAAACACGGCGACGGACACGGCTGCCTGCATCAGGGTCTTTCGGAGTTCGGTCGGCATAACAGGTCGGTCAGGGGGGCGTAGACGTACCAGTCCACCTGGCGGCCGCGGTTGACGGACACCATGGTGTGGAACGTGGCGACGAAGTCCACCAGATTGAACAACAGGACGGTGAAGAGGTAGGCAAAGTAGAACGAAGAGAGCGGCACCACGTCCAGTAGGATGCGCACGCTCCACCAGAACAGCACGCAGTTGACGACAAAGAGCGGCACTTGCGACACGAGGGCCTGCGTGCAGTGCCATCGCACAAAGTAGGTCTTGCGACGGTTGGCCAGGTAGAAGATGAGCGTGGCCGCCAGGTTGACGATGGGGAAGGGGAGACCCGCCATCACCACCAGCAGCGACATCAGGTAACTGTGGGCGGCGGCTTCGCGCTCGTGTTCCTTGGGGAGGTAATAGTCTTTCATAATCCTTTCAATAGGTTCCAAATCCAGTTGGCCGCAAACACCAGGGCCAGGGGCACAAAGACCGCGCGGCGGCGCAGGGCGGCGTCGAGGCGGAGATAGCAGCGGTAGAGCGAACCGGAGCGGCGCACGGCGTCGGCCAATCCCCACACGGGCACCACGACCAGCAGCACGGCCAGCACGAAGCCCAAGGGATTGACCCAGAGGGCTTGGCCCGCGTCGCCCTCCAGCAAGGCGCGCAACGCCCGCGTGGCGCCGCACGCCGGACAGGGCAATCCCGTCAGCCAGCGGAACAGGCAGGGACTGCCTCCGCCGGGACGCACGCATGCCTGCGCCAGCCAGGCGTAGCCCAGCAGGCTGAGCGCCGCCACCAGCCGATAGAACGCGCGACGCGACATGGGGAAGGGCTTACAACATGGTCTGCAGCTTCTGCATGTTGCGGTCGCGCGCAGTACCCATCACGAGGAACCAGTCCACGATGGTCCAGATGCCGGCTCCACCGCACGTGATGAGCTTGATGACTCCCAGGCCCATGTCGCCCAAGAAGAAGCGGTCGATGCCCAGCGAGCCCCCGATGATGGAGATAATGAGCGTGATGGTGGGATCCTTAAACTGGAGCGACTGAATCATGGGCCACTTCGCGTCGTCTGCGGCCAGCAGGAACTCGCGCACAGCTCCAATCTGATAGTCGTGAAAATACTTTCCGTTCGCCATGATAAAGGCGTCTACTTTCTGTGCATCCATATCAATTTAAGATTTGTAAGACAATGATAGGGCAAAGGTAAACAATTCCTCAGAAATACGATGCTTCTCCTTCTATATTTTTATTCCCGTCTCCGGCCGCGCAAGGGCTCCGACCGGGCGTTATAATCCCCGGTCGGTGGGACTTAAGTCCCCGCCGGCTGGGACTATAGTGCCAGGAAGCTGGGATAGTAACGCCAGGCCGGGGGAAACACGAGGCCTGCGGAGAAGGATGCAAACGTCTGTGGCAGAGGGATAAAAAAAGAAGGAAGATGTGTCGAAAACATTTATTGTTCGCTACCACCTCCCCCTTCGGGTACTTCTCCTCCCCGGAGGAGGAGAATTGGATACTCTTTACCAGTTTTCTTTCTTCACCTCGAAGTATGCCTGCGGGTGCAGACAGGCGGGGCAGGTCTGCGGAGCTTCCTTGCCCACGTAGATGTAGCCGCAGTTGCGGCACTGCCACACGACGTCTTCACTCTTGGCAAAGACACGCCCCTGCTCGATGTTGTTCACAAAGGCTTGGTAGCGTTCTTCGTGTCCCTTCTCGGCCACGGCGATATTGCGATACATCAGGGCGATGTCGGGGAATCCCTCCGCGTCGGCCACGTCGGCAAAGTGCGGATAGTCCTTCGTCCACTCCTCGTTCTCGCCCGCGGCGGCGGCGCGCAGGTTGTCCAGCGTGGAGCCGATGGTGCCTGCCGGATAGCTGGCGGTGATTTCCACCATGCCGCCTTCCAGCCACTTGAACATGCGCTTGGCGTGCTCTTTCTCTTGCTCGGCCGTCTCGAGGAAGATGGCGGCTATCTGCTCGTAGCCCTCTTTCTTGGCCGCGCTGGCAAAATAGGTATAGCGCATGCGCGCTTGCGACTCGCCAGCAAACGAGGTCAACAAGTTCTTTTCAGTCTGAGTTCCTTGGATGCTTTTTCCCATAGTTCTGCTCTGTTATTGATTAAGGGGTTTATAAAATCGGGATGGCGCGCGTCCGCCATCGGGTTCAAAGATAAGCATTTCCCGGCAAACCGTCCTTATAATCGGGCATAAAAAAGCGGGCGGACGGCGGAGAGGCCCCGGTTTTTTAATTACCTTTGCACCCTGTTTTCAAATATTAAGATTTCACACCGATATGAAAGGTTTCGATTTCCGGCCCAAACTGGTCGACACATTGCGCCGCTACGACCGCCGTCAGTTCACGTCCGACCTCCTGGCGGGCATCATCGTGGGCATCGTGGCCCTGCCCTTGGCCATCGCCTTCGGCATCGCCTCGGGCGTCTCGCCCGAAAAGGGCATCGTCACGGCCATCATCGCGGGCTTCCTCATCTCGCTGTTGGGCGGCAGCCGCGTGCAGATTGGCGGCCCCACGGGGGCATTCATCGTCATCGTCTACGGAGTCATCCAGCAGTATGGCGAGGCTGGGCTCATCGTGGCTACGCTTCTGGCGGGGGTCATCCTCATCCTGCTGGGCGTGTTCCGCCTGGGGGCCGTCATCAAGTTCATTCCCTATCCCATCATCGTGGGCTTCACCAGCGGCATCGCCGTCACTATCTTCACCACGCAGGTGGCAGACATCTTCGGGCTGCGCTTCGGGGGCGAGGCGGTGCCGGGCGACTTCGTGGGCAAGTGGCTGCTCTACTTCCGCCACTTCGACACGGTGAACTGGTGGAACACGGCGGTCAGCCTGGCCAGCATCGCCATCATTGCCCTGACGCCCCGGTTCTGCAAGAAGATACCCGGCTCGCTGGTGGCCATCATCGTGGTGACGGCAGGCGTGTGGGCGCTGAAGGCTTACGCCGGCGTCACGGGCATCGACACCATCGGCGACCGCTTCAGCATCCGGGCCCAGCTGCCCGACGCGGCCATCCCGGCCCTGGACTGGGAGGCGGTGAAAAACCTCTTCCCCGTGGCGCTGACCATCGCCGTGCTGGGAGCCATCGAATCGCTGCTCTCCGCCACGGTGGCCGACGGCGTCATCGGCGACCGCCACGACTCGAACACCGAACTCATCGCGCAGGGGGCGGCCAACATCGTGGCCCCGCTGTTCGGCGGCATCCCGGCCACAGGCGCCATCGCCCGCACCATGACCAACATCAACAACGGCGGGCGCACACCCGTGGCAGGCATCATCCATGCCGCCGTGCTGCTGCTCATCCTGCTGCTGCTCATGCCGCTGGCGCAGTTCATCCCCATGGGATGCCTGGCGGGCGTGCTGGCCGTGGTGGCCTACAACATGAGCGGCTGGCGCACGTTCAAGGCACTCTTGCGCAACCCCAAGGCAGATGTAAGCGTGCTGCTCATCACGTTCTTCCTCACCGTGGTGTTCGACCTCACCGTGGCCATCGAGGCCGGGCTGGTCATCGCCTGCGTGCTCTTCATGCACCGCGTGATGGAGACCACCGAGATTTCCGTCATCAAAGACGAGATAGACCCGAACAAGGACACCGGCGCCGACACGCACGAAGAGCACATCAGCATCCCCCAAGGCGTGGAGGTGTATGAGATAAACGGCCCCTACTTCTTCGGCATCGCCACCAAGTTCGAGGAAGTGATGGCCCGGCTGGGCGACCGACCGAAGGTGCGCGTCATCCGCATGCGCAAGGTGCCCTTCATCGACTCGACGGGCATCCACAACCTGGAGAACCTGTGCCGGATGTCGCAAAAGGAGAAGATAACCATCGTGCTCAGCGGCGTCAACGACAAAGTGCACCAGGCGTTGCAGAAGTCCGGCTTCTACGAACTGCTGGGCCGGGAGAACATTTGCCCCAACATAAACGTTGCCTTGGAAAGAGCCTCCCTGCTGCTGGGGCAAACGCACGCTCCGACGGAAGCGGCAGCCCGGAAGTAGACCGGACATAGTGCGTATCTATGTCGAACATAGTGCGTATCTATGTCGAACATAGTGCGTATCTATGTCGGACGTAGTGCTCAACTCGGTACAAACCCGTAACGGACTCTCATTCATCCATAACTATGACAAGAAGAAGAAAGAAACAGAAGAGCATCAAGGGCCTTCTCTATACGCTGGCCCTGATTGTCGCCGCCTGCTTAGGCTACGAACCGCTGACGCGCGCCCTGCACGTCGACGCCTCGCAAGGGCTGCCCGCCGTGGTGGAAGAACTGAAGCAACGGTTGCCGGAAACAACGCAGGAACCGGCCCATACCACCCTGGGCGTCCCCTTGACGGACGAGGCCCTGCTGCCCGCCCCGCTGAAAAACCGGGCGGAGAAAATACTGGTGCGCCGTGGCTACACCGTGTCTTACAACCTGGAGCACAACCTGCCCAACTGGGTGGCCTGGGAACTGACGCCGGACAAGCTCATCGAACGCGAGAGCCGCACGGACAAGTTCCTGCCAGACCCCGACCTGCCGGAGAATGTGGCCGTCACCACCGACGACTACAAGCGTTCGGGCTGGGACCGCGGCCACATGTGCCCTGCCGGAGACAACCGCTGGCACTGGCGCGCCATGCAGGAGAGCTTCTACATGACCAACATCTGCCCGCAGCATCACAACCTGAACCGGGGCGACTGGAAAGAACTGGAGGAAGCATGCCGCGACTGGGCACAACAGGAAGGAAAGATATACATCGTCTGCGGCCCCATCCTCTACCGGCAGAAGCACCAGACCATCGGCCACGAACACCGCATCACCGTGCCCGAAGCCTTCTTCAAGGTCGTCTTCTGTCCCACCAGCCAGCCGCCGCGCGCCATCGGCTTCCTCTATAAGAACACCTCCGGCAACCACCCGCTGGACAGCTACGTCAATTCCGTCGACCAAGTGGAACGCATCACAGGCATCGACTTCTTCCCCGCTTTACCCGACGACATCGAGCGACAAGTGGAAGCAGAATATGATTTAAGTCAGTGGTTAAGGGTTAGTGATTAGTGGTTAGCGATTAGTGGTTAGTAGCGTATATGCCAACCATTAACCACTAATCGCTCATCACTAACCACTAATAAGAGACGCTTACCTCCAAGCCTGCCTCGCGCACCAAGGCACCGATGCGGTCCAGTTCTTCGTGCGTGGCCTTACGCAAGTCGTGGTCGGGCGTCTCGCGGTCGATGGTATAAATCATCACCTGCCTGGGAGCAATCTCCTTTACCCGCTCCAGCCAGGGCAGGACAAAGCGGTCGGAGGTGTTGTCCATGTCGTGTCCCAGGTAACCGCCCTTCAGGAACATGGTCTGTATGATGCAACGCCCCTGAAAGGCCTTCATGCCCTCCACAATTTCTTCCACGGAATAGCGGCCCACGGGACGGTCGAGCAAGCGGATATACTCCTCGTCCACCGTGTCCAGTTTCAGGATGTTGTTGTCCACCCGCAGGAGGGCGTCGAACACGGCAGGCTTGTGGATAAAGGTTGAGTTGCTGAGCACGCTCACCTTGGCCCGGGGGAAATAACGGTCGCGCAGGGCCAGCGTATCGTCGATAATCTCGGGAAAGTGCGGATGGGCCGTGGGTTCGCCGTTGCCGGCAAAGGTCAGCACGTCGGGCGCAGGGCCGTTCTGCTGCATGTCCTGCAAGCGAGCTTCGAGCGCCGTGCGCACTTCCTCACGCGTGGGGCGGGGCAACTTGGGGCGGAAATCCTCGTTGAAGCCGCACTCGCAATAGACGCAGTTGAACGTACACAGCTTGCCGTCGGACGGCATCAGGTTGATTCCCAAAGATACTCCCAAACGGCGGGAATGCACAGGACCGAAGATGGGAGACGGATAAATGACTGTCATAATAGCTAACACACAATATTGTTCCTACGGCAAAAGTAGGGCTTTTGGACGGAAAAGCCAACAGCCGCCGCCTTTTTCTCCCTTTCAGAACTTCACCCGCACCTGCACCTGCAAATCCGTCTTCCGGTTCCCCCGTATCAGGTCGTTGCCCGAACTAATCTCGTCCCTGTCCCGGTAAATCGTCTGCCCCAGCTTGGCCAGAAGCATCAGCCGGTCGCCGAAGTCATAACGCAGGTGGGCCGAACAGCGGAAGCCGTTGCCTGAATAAGAAGGCGTATAGAAGGTGTAAAGCAGGCCCTTCTCGTAGACATAGACGCGCGAGTCGTAATCGTCCGTATCGAAGTAGGTGCCTTGCAACGACAGGCGGAGAGGGAAACAGGGCAAGGTGTAGGTGCAGGACTGGGTGCATTGCCAGCCTTGTCGGGACGCGAAGGTCTGCTGACGGAAGTTGTTGTAATCGGCCGTGGTCTGAAAGCGCCAAGCGCCGGGCGCGTAGGTCAGGCGGAAACGGACACGGTGGTGCCGGGTGGGGAGGGTCAGCTCGCCACCGGTGCCCGTCACGTCGCGCTCACGCCGACGAAAGCGATAGTTGGCATACATGCGCAGCCTCGGACGCGGCGCATAGGTGGCCTGAAAGCGCAGGTCTGTCCCTTGCGAAGGCTTGCTGATGCGATAGCGCCACCAAGGGAAGGAGAAGAAATCCGCCGAAGCGAAGAGCCGCCAGCCTGCCCACGGGGCCACCTCCGCGGCCACGTACCAGCCGTTCTCGTTCTGAGGCGTGCTGCCTTCGCCAAAGGAACGGGCAAACAGCGCCCAATAGTCGTGCGCGTAATAGCGGTGCACCAGCATCAGGCGATAGTCCGGCGAGAAGTCGTAGCTCAGGCGGTTGAGCAGGGCATATCCGTGCTTGCCCACTGCCGCCTCGCCCGTCCAGCCGAAACGCCCCAGGCGGTAGCGGTAGTCGAGGCCTATGTTGTAGAAACGATTGCCTTGCAGGTTGTACTTGGAGTATTCCCGCAGGTTGGGCCGGTAGGGACGGTCGAAGAAATAATAGATGCCTGTCACCCCGGCTTGCAGGGACTTGCCCCGGTAGGTCACGTTGCCGCCCGCCAGTTGCAGGGCAAAGGCATGCCTCTTCTCTGCCTCCGACGGCGTGCGGTGCAGGCCCGACTCGTCGATGGACGTAATCGCCCCGTCTTCCACCCGTCCGTCCAACGCGCGGTGCGAATAGAAGGCCGACACCTCCCACCGGCGCGCCGCCTGCACCGTGGCCGCTACGCCCCGGAAGTAATCGTACTCGCCCGTGGAGCCGTGCTTGCGGATGCCTTGGGCGCGATAGTCGGACGTGGCAAGAGAAAACGATTTGCCCAGTCCGAAGCCGTTGCCCAACACCAGCCCCTGCCCGAAGGACAACCGATACGTGCCCAGTGCCAACGCCTTCAGCCGGCCCAGGCGTTGCAACAATATATAATAGGAATAATGGTCGTATCCCCGGCGGTCGTGCAGGGCAAAGAAGGGTTCGCCCGCGTCCTTCTCCGCCGCAAAGCCCGCCTGCACATAGTCGCCCCGGCGGAAGGAATAGCGCACGGAGTGATACCAGGGCGGCCCCAGATAGTCCTTCTCATAGCCTTTGCGCCGGTAGAAGGGCACGTCAAGACGAAGCAGCGCCTCGTGCCTGCCAAACCTTAGGATATTGCCCGGCGAAGGGAAGCCGCGTTTCTCCGCCACCGGCTTCGCGCAAACGAAAGGCTGCAGGAGGCGGATGGCGCGCCGGTCCATCCCGTCCACCAGTTGGAGCTCGTAAAGGCTTTGCATCGGGCCGTGGACATAGACGTAGGCCAGGATGTTCTCCACCTGACGGGCGGTGAGGAAGGGAAACAGTTCCAATTGTTCGCGGGTGGCGGCGTTCAGGTCGAGAGGCTCCTGCAGGCGGTGCGACAGTTCTTCCAGCTCGTCTTCCCAGCCCTCGGTGCCGGTCGCTTCGGCCAGTTCCTCCAGGTCATCCTCCCACGGCAACAGGCTTTGGGCACTGAGCGGAAAGAAGCAGCAACCCATCAGCAAGGCAGCCAGAAGAAGCCGCCGGGTGTTTTTCATGGACATAGGTTAAATCATATTATTCCGTTAATAAAAATTCAGTAGCTAAGAAGTTAAAGAGTCATCATTTCGGCTTTGTTCCGTTGGTAATGAATCCCACAATAGGTCAACGAGCCGCATATGGTTCTTCAACAATGAGATTAGACCGTTCGTCCCGCGCGTCCTTTATCCACACCACCCGCTGCGTGTCATACAGGGCGATGTTGCTGATGCAAAGCGGCCCGCGGGACTGGAGGAAACGGATGCGGATGCCCGATACGAGCAGGCGCCGGAAGCGGAGCAGGCGTTTGTAGCCTATGGTGGTCATGGCCTCGCCGCCCGTGTCGACGGGCTGCCACTGCCCGTCCACCAGGCACTCCACGGAGAACGACTGCACCCGCTGTCCCAGCGGGATGTATTCCTGCAGCATCAGGCAGTCGACGGGAGTGATGGGCGGGAGGCGGAACTCCACGGTGGCACGGGTCACGCTGTCTGCCGTGGCCCAATACGTGTCGAACTGCCCGTCGGTCAGCATCTCGGGCCCATAGGGCTTGCCCCGCACGTCGGACACGGAGGGCGTCCGTCCCTTCAGCAGGTCGACGGCCAGCTGACGTTCTATCTCCCAATGGAAACGAATGGCGTGTGCGGAGTCCGTGGGGTGTATCAGGCCGTCGCGGTCGACGGGGAAGTTGAGCAGCAGCGTGGCGTTGCGCCCCACGCTCTTGTAATACAGGTCTACCAGCTGCTCCACGCTCTTCACCCGGCCGTCTTCCTCCGGATGATAGAACCAGCCCGGACGGATGGACACGTCGCACTCGGCCGCGGCCCACATGTCGCCGTCCGCATGCCCCGCGGCCAACTCTTCGGCGTGCGGATAGCCGGGATAGACCACCCCCTTGCGCAGGAACGACCAGTTGGTCTGTCCCGCCTCGCCCCGCTCGTTGCCCACCCAGCGGCAGCCCGGCCCTCCGTCGGAAAAGACGACGGCCTGCGGCTGCAGGCTGTCCAGGGCGGACAGGATTTGCGGCAGGCGGTAATAGGTCTTGCGGTCGATGACGCGCCGTTCGCACGCGCCGCCATACCAGCCATCGCCCCCGTTGGCGCCGTCCAGCCAGATTTCAAACAAAGGGCCGTAGCGCGTCATCAGGTCTTTCCACTGCGCGTGATAATAGTCCACGTACGAAGGCGTGCCATAGTCGGCGCGGTGGCGGTCCCAAGGCGAGAGGTAGATGCCCAGCTTAAGCCCGTAGCGGCGGCAGGCCTCGGCCAGTTCGCCCACCACGTCGCCCCGCCCGTCGCGCCAGGGCGCACGCCGCACGCTGTAGTCCGTCCCCTCGAAGGGCCAGAGGCAGAAGCCGTCGTGGTGTTTGGCCGAAAGGATGACGCCCTTCATGCCGGCCTGCCGGAGGGTGCGCGCCCACTGGTCGCAATCCAGTCGGCGGGGGTTGAACACTTGCGGGTCGGTGTCGCCGTAGCCCCACTCCCGGTCGCTGAACGTATTGAGGCCGAAGTGGATGAAGGCATACGTCTCCAGCTGCTGCCAGGCCACTTGCTTGGGCTGGGGGACGGGATAGACCGGCGCGGGCGGAGCCACAGGCTTTTCCGGATGGACACACGCGCCGCAAAGCACGGACAAGAGCACGAGGGGAATAAAGAGTTTCTGCATGGCGAAAGGATGATGCATGATGTGTCTGACAAAGGTAAGCAGATTTCCGCAGAACTCCGCCCGGACGGCGGACAAAATGCGACGCCTGTCCGCCCAAGTTCCACCGGAGGGCCTGTATATCAGCGCATAGTGGGACAGTAGTCCCAGCAAGCGGGCATAGTACTTCCAGCAGGCGGGCATAGTAGTCCCAGCCGGCGGGCGTAGTAGTCCCAGCAAACGGGCACAACGCCGGCGGGGAAATTCGTTAAAAAAACGTCCGCCGTGCGCATATGTCGGCGGAATGCCGTACATTTGTCCCGTCATGCAACCGTTGCTGAAAACCCTCATATTGTCCCTGTCCCTCGCCGGCGCGGCCACCCCGTGCGTTGCCCAGCAGGCCGGAGGAGAAGAGGCGGCCCCGGCCACCGCCTACCGCGTGCGCACTGTTGCCTACCGGGGCGACACCGTCCCCACCGTCTCCCTGCCCACGGTCTACGTCTACCGGCCCGTGCAGTTCAAGAACAAGCGTCAGGCGCGCCGCTACAGCAAGTTGGTGCGCGACGTCAAGAAAGTGCTGCCCCTGGCCAACGAGGTGCAACGCGCCATCATCGAGACCTACGAATACATCATGACCCTGCCCGACGACAAGGCCCGGCAACGCCACCTGAAAGCCGTGGAGAAAAGCATCAAAGAGCAATACACCCCGCGCATGAAGAAGCTGACCTTCGCACAGGGCAAACTGCTCATCAAACTGGTGGACCGCCAGACAAACTCCACGGGCTACGAGCTGGTGAAGGCCTTCCTCGGCCCCTTCCGCGCCGGGTTCTACCAGGCCTTCGCCGCCCTGTTCGGCGCCAGCCTGAAGAAGGAATACGACCCCGAAGGCGAGGATGCCCTGACCGAACGCGTGGTGCGGATGGTGGAGAACGGGCAGTTGTGAGGATACAAAAACTGCACCACGGACGTGCAAGAAACGGCTGATTTCTGCACGTCCATGGTGCAATCCGGCAGGCGCCGCCCGTTGCTACTCCGGTTGAACCTCGTTCTTCGACGGCAATTCCTTCCAGCCTTCGCCAAAGGTGTCGTAGGCGTCGGTCACCACCACGAAGGCGTTGGGGTCGGCCTCCTTGATTTTGGCCTTCAGACCCGCCACCTCCTTGTAGCTGACCACGAGAAACAGCATTTCCTTGTCCGCCTTCGTATAGAGTCCGCTGCTCTTGATGCAGGTGGCCGTGCGGTCCAAGTCCTGGATGATATACCGGTGCAGGTCGGTCAAGCTCTTGCTGCTGATGACAAAGATGAGCTTGTCGTTCTTCTCGCCGTTGATGACCCGCGCCAGTACGCGCGAGGTGACGAAGATGGCGATGAGCGAATAGAACGACAAATGCCACGAGGGCTGCGTCATGTCTTCCGCTCCGCCCACGCCAAAGCCTATGACCACCAGGCCGAAGAGCACCACCACGCCGTCCACCAGCAGGATGGCGTTGGAAAAGCGTATGTGGGCATACTTTTGCAAGATCATCGCCACGATGTCGCTGCCTCCCGTCGTGGCCTGGTTGCGCACCACCAGGCCCTCGCCGATGCCGATGACCGCTGCGCCGATAATCGTGGTCAGCATCAAGTGGTCGGTCATGTCCAGCATCCCGCCCAGCAGCAGGGTGGGATCCAAGGCATGCAGGGCCTCGGCCGAAGGATAGCTCAGGCTGGACATAAGGTTCATCACCAGCGGCGTAAACAGGGCCGCCACAATGGTGCGCGCTCCCAACCTGGCGCCCAACAACACCACGGAAAGAATGAGCAGGGGGACGTCGAACATATAGCCGAACGTACCTACCTGTATGGTGGGAAACAGGTTGTGCAGGACGATGCTGGCGCCATACACGCCGCCCGGCACGATGCTGTAGGGGTTGATGAAATAGACGAATCCAGCCGCCATGATGGTGCATCCCACAAAGACGTTCACCCAAGAAAGTATTTGCTTCTTCATAGTCAATTATATTTATGCGGCAAATATACAAAAAGTTTCCCACATCCGCACCAAAAGCCCGCAGTTATCTTAACCGAGTTATCCACCGTAGCGGTCAAAAACAAGCGGTGGTCAATATCCTGTCAATAACCCTCCATATTTCTCCGTCATATTCCTTGCAACCAATCGCTTATCCGGTTGAAAACAAAATTCACCGGCAGTTGATAATCTTTTCGCCCGCGCGCTTATCCACCGGCGGTGAACAAAGTTATCCACCGGCCGGGGCCTGAAACGCCCGTTTGCCGGGACTACTATTCCCGCTCGCTGGGACTACTACGCCTGCTTGCTGGGACTATAGTCCCAGCAAGCGGGAATTATAACGCCAGGTCAGGGGCAAAAGAAGCCCGCCGAAGCTCTTTTCAAAGCCCCGGAAAGTGGATTTTAAACAACTGGTTGTTACGGAATTAACAAGTTATCAACAGAGGTTTGTTAATAATGAAGCCGGCAGAACAGGTCCCAGATGACGATGCCCGCCGTGACCGACACGTTGAGCGAATGCTTGGTGCCGAACTGCGGAATCTCGATGCAGCCGTCGCTGTGGTCCACCACCTCCTGCTGCACGCCCTTCACCTCGTTGCCCAACACCACGGCATACTTGCGCCCGCGCTCCAGGCGCACGTCCTGCAGCATCGTGCTGCCTTGCACCTGCTCCACGGAATACACCGTATAGCCCTCGGCACGGAGGTTATCCACCGCTTCCACCGTGTTATTAACATACTTCCACTCCACGGTGAATTCCGCCCCCAGCGCCGTCTTGTGCATCTCGGGGTGCGGAGGCACGGCCGTGATGCCGCACAGGTAGATGCACTCCACGCGGAAGGCGTCCGCCGTGCGAAACACCGAACCGATGTTGTGCAGCGAACGCACGTTGTCCAACACCACTACCAGCGGCACCTTGTCCGCCGCCTTGAATTCCTCCGCGCTGATGCGGTTCAGCTCCGTTATCTTCAGTTTGCGCATAGCTGTGTGTCGTTTAGTCCGGACAAAGATACGCCTTTCTGTTCACATCCCTGTTAATAACCGTGGAAAACGTGTCAAAACCGCGGGGAAAGACGGGGAAAGATTTCTCTTGCAAGATTCATAAGCCTTGTTATACAAAGCCGCCTTTCAACCCTCCAAAAAAGTTAACCCGAAGTTTCAGAAGAGTATTAAACAGATTTTTCAGCCGTCCAAGCACCGCATGTCTCCCAAAAGTTACTAACTTTGCCGCTTATTGACAGCCGGTTAATTCGGCAAGCATCGGGGCCCGCATCCGTTTTGTTTCCAGCCTGTTGCCCGCAAAGGCCCGTGTTGATAAACATCGGATAACGGCAAGCCGGAGTTTAATAACTTCATATGCAAGAAAAAGCCCCGATAGTTTTCTACACTATTAACCGCCTATCATCATCAACATGGGATTTTCAATCAAAATAAGAAAAGATTAATAATAATAAGTCATGACTGAGAACATCAAGGAAGAAATCCAACGACTGAAAGCGGAAAAGAACGCCGTGGTATTGGGACACTACTACCAGCGCGGCGAAGTGCAGGACGTGGCCGACTTTGTGGGCGACAGCCTGGCCCTGGCGCAGTGGGCCGCGAAGACCGAGGCCGACATCATCGTGATGTGCGGCGTACACTTCATGGGCGAGACTGCCAAGGTGCTTTGCCCCAAGAAGAAGGTGCTGGTGCCCGACCTGGCCGCCGGCTGCTCCCTGGCCGACAGCTGTCCGGCCGAACGCTTCGAGGCTTTCATCCAAGCGCACCCGGGCCACACGGTCATCTCCTACGTCAACACTACGGCCGCCGTCAAGGCGCTGACCGACGTGGTGGTCACCTCGACCAACGCCCGGCAGATTGTGGAAAGTTTCCCGCAGGACGAGAAAATTATCTTCGGCCCCGACCGCAACCTGGGCCGCTACATCAACGCCGTCACCGGCCGGCAGATGCTTTTGTGGGACGGCGCCTGCCACGTGCACGAACAGTTCTCGGCCGAAAAGATAGCCGCGCTCAAGCAGCAACACCCCGATGCCCTTGTCCTGGCCCATCCCGAGTGTAAGGAATCCGTGCTGAAGCTGGCCGATGTGGTGGGGTCGACGGCTGCGCTGCTGAAGCAGGCCGTCCGTCATCCGGAACACACGTACATCGTGGCCACCGAGGCAGGCATCTTGCACGAGATGCACCGGCAGTGTCCGCACACCACCTTCCTGCCCGCCCCTCCGGCCGACGGCTCCTGCGCTTGCAACGAGTGTGGCTACATGCGCCTCAACACGCTGGAAAAGCTGCGCGACTGCCTGCGCGACGAGACTCCCGAAATCATCGTAGACCCCGACCTGGCCGCCCGTGCCGTGCGTCCCATCGAGCGCATGCTGGAGATTTCGGCACGCCTGGGGCTCTGAGGGCAGGTGCCTGTATAGTCCGAGGGTGTGTCCGGACAAGAGAAATTGTATCGAAACAGATAGTGGTAACTTAATTCTCCTCCTCCGGGGAGGAGGAGTACCCGAAGGGGGAGGTGGTAGCGAATTGTCATCAGTTTACCTATAAGATTTTATTTCTTACCTACTATCCCGCCCGTTGGGCACCCCTCCTCCTTGGAGGAGGGGAAATAGACAGCTACCCTATTTCGATACACTCTCTTTGTCCGGTCACACCCTCGGTCGCGTTTAGGCTTGAGGTGGGCCTTTTCTTTCCGCTTATGGCTTGCCGGCAGCGGGTTTGCCCTTCATCAGCCAGTGTCGCTTAAGCCATTCGCGCACGGGGAGGTCATAAAGCCGCAGGCATCCCCACGCCAGCAGGACGGACAAGACAAAGACGCCGACAGCCACCATGACGTGGGCATACAGCGGTGCGTCCGGATGCGCCCAGGCCCAAGTCATCTGCATGTACATCAGGGGATAGTGCGTGATGTAGAGTGGATAGGAAAGTTCGCTGAGAAAGGTGCAGATGCGGACGCTGCGGGAATCGGTGATGCGGCTGCCTGCTCCGATGGCCACGATGACAGGAAACAATACCAGGATGCAGAGCGCATTGTAGACTCCGTTTTCCACCTGCCCGGGGCCGCCCACGCAAGGCACGGCCAGCAACACGGCCAACAGCAGCGAACACCACCAGAAACCGCCCCGCAGCCGGATGAAACGCCCTATCCGCGACAGCAGCAGTCCGCAGAGAAACGGGTAGAACAGGCGGGTCAGGCCGATGTAGACCTGCTCGGCAGTCAGGCTCCAGCCGCCGATGACGGTGTATACCTGTGCCGCGCGTCCCTCCGTCAGCAGGCCGAACACGTTCCAGTTCAGGCAGAGGTCGAGGGTACAGAAGGCCGCCGCAGCCACCAGCACGGCCAACAAGCCGCGCGACAGCCGCCGCAGTACGAGCGCATAGACGATATTGCCCACATATTCCCACGTCAGCGACCAGTTAGGGCCGTTGAATGAGTTCATCTCGCCCCAGCCGCGGATATCCATCCGTGGGCCGCAAGGAATCATCAGACAGCCCATCAGGAAGGCCAGCAATACCTTCCAGCCTGGCACGTGCCCAATCAGCGGGAAACCGTCGCCTTGCCCGAAGAAATAGAAACAGGCGCCCAGCACCGTGCCCATCACCACCATGGGGTGCAGGCGCACCAGTCGGCGTTTGAAAAATCCCCAGACGGACATGCGGTTCCAGCGGTCGTCGTAGGCATAGCCGATGACAAAGCCGGACAGCACGAAAAAGAAGTCTACGGCCAGGTAACCGTGGTTGATAATCTATCTATATTGACTGATTGGTGTGGATATTTGACTTATATTTGCAGGATGGATATGTATTATTTTGACCATGTCAAGCTGAAGCCGGACAAGCAGATTGTCCTGCACACGCAGGAATCCTGGGAACTCTCTTGTGTCGTGACCGGTTGCGGGGAGCGGGAAATAGGCGACGTGTGCCAGCCTTTCAAGTCGGGCGACCTGGTGCTGGTTCCACCCGGCATTCCCCATGTCTGGCATTTTAGTCCGCAATGCACCGACGCGCACGGCTGCATCGAAAACATAACCTTGCAGTTTGAAGACGCCTTCCTGGTCAGGGTGTCGCAGACATTCCCCGCATTGGTTCCGATTGTCCGTCGCATACGAGGTTATGCGGATGCACTGGTTTTTGCCCCGGCACAAAAGAAGCGCATCATTGCCACGCTGCGGCGCATGTGCGACGAGTCGGACGAAGAAAGGGCAAGTTCCGTCGTCAGTCTGCTTATACAAATGGCCGATGCAGGACACTACATCGGCCATTATGAAAGAAAATCAGACCTTGTCAGCCGCCGGTTGATGCAGGTGCGCGTCTATGTGTCGTGCAATTACCAGCGTCTCATCACTTTGGACGAAATGGCGCAACACGTCGGCATGAACCGTTCGGCTTTTTGCACCTTCTTCCGCAAGCACGCGGGGCAGACTTTCATGAATTACCTGAATGCCTACCGCGTCAACATGGCGCAACGCCTGTTGGCCCAAGAGCGGATGTCAGTGACCGAGGCTTGTTTTGCCAGTGGATTCAATGACCTTTCTTATTTCTGCCGCATCTTCCGCCGGTATAAAGGTTATCCTCCGTCGAAGGTCGGGACTGAAAAATAAGTAGGAATAAAGGCAGCGGCTTCTTACAGCGTATTGAGGAACTTGCAGAGCTTTTGCACGCCCAGGGCCCGGTGGCTTATCTTGTTCTTCAGCGCGTCGCCCATCTCGGCAAAGGTCTGCTGATATCCGTCGGGCACAAAGACAGGGTCGTAGCCGAAGCCCGACGTGCCGCGGCGCGTCGGCGTGATTTCTCCGTTCACGATTCCCTCGAACAGGTGTTCCTTGCCGTTCAGAATCAGGGCGAAGACCGTGCGGAAGCGTGCCCGGCGGTTGGTCATACCCTCCATTTCGTGCAACAGTTTGCGCAGGTTGGCTTCCGAGTTGTGCGCGTCGCCCGCATAACGGGCCGAATAGACGCCGGGCGCGCCGTCCAGCGCTTCTACTTCCAGTCCCGTGTCGTCGGCGAAACAGTCGCAGTGATAACGTTCGTACACGTATCTTGCCTTCTGCAAGGCGTTCCCTTCCAACGTGTCAGCTGTTTCGGGTATGTCGGCTTCGCAGCCGATGTCTTTCAAGCTGAGTATTTCAATCTTCTCGCCTATGATCGCTTCTACTTCCTCCAGCTTGTGACGGTTGTTGGTGGCAAATACAAACTTCTTCATATCTCGATTTACTGTTTTAGTTGATATTCGTTGTCCGGGTTTTTCATGGAGGCAGTGGGGGCGGCGGATGGCTCCTACTTGGCTTTCAACCGGTCGAATCCTTCGCCATAGACGCCGATGACCGAGCTTTGCGACACGAAGGCGTTGGGGTCGATGTCTTTCACCAGCTGGAAGATTTCGTTGGACTGGCGTTTGTAGGCCAGCACGACAAGCACCTTCACGTGGTTCTGGCTGTACCAGCCCGTGCCGTCCAGCACGGTCACGCCGCGATGCGTCTGACGGGTGATGCGGTCGGCAATCTCGTCGTATTTGTTGCTGAAGATGAGGAACTGCACGGACTGGCGGGCGCTGTTGACTATGTAGTCGATGACAAAGCCCATGACGAACAGGGTGACGAAGCCGAAGATGACGCGCCGCCAGTCGTGGAAGACAAAGTAACACGAACTGATGATGAGGCAGTCCACCAGCATCACCATGCGCCCCAGGGCCACGTCTTTATACTTGTGCACCACGGCGGCAATGATGTCCGTGCCTCCCGTGCTGCCTCCGCAGTTGAACGCGATGCCCAGTCCCGCGCCGCACATCACCGACCCGATGAGGCAGGCCATCGTGTCTTGTCCCGGCCCCAGCAGTTGCGGGAACGTTCCGTCCGGATTCTTCACCAGCCACTGCGTGAACTCCAGCATCAGCGTCAGCGCAATGATGGCATACGTGGTCTTGATGCTGAACTGGGGGCCCAGCACCTTGATGGCCAGCGTCATCAGCACGGCATTGATGATGAAGTAGGTGTACTGGATGGGGAACCCCGTGGAATAATAGATGATGGCCCCGATGCCGGTGGTGCCGCCGGTGGTAATCTGGTAGGGTATCATAAACACTGCCCAGGCCAGGGCGTAGCTGAAAAGCCCCAGCGAGATGAGCAGGTAATCACGTCCCTCGCGCAGGAGCATGGCTTTAGTCGGTTTCTTCCACTGCATAGGTTTATTTCAGTACGATGTTGATGATCTTTTTCGGCACTACAATCACCTTGACCACCTGCTTGCCTTCCAGCCATTTGGCCGAACGCTCGTCGGCCAAGACGGCAGCCTGTATGTCGTCGGCCTTTGCTTCGGTGGCAAAAGCCTGGGTGAAGCGTGCTTTCCCGTTGAAGGACACGGTGTAGTTCACGGTGTCTTCCGTCAGGTAGTCTTCGTTCCATGCGGGCCATTGGGCGTCGCACACCGAGCCCTTTCCGCCCAGCTGTTCCCACAGTTCCTCGCAGATGTGCGGGGCAAAGGGCGCCAGTGTCACCACCAGCGGCATCAGCACCTCGCGCTTGCCGCACTTCATGCCTGCCAGTTCGTTGACGCATATCATGAAGGCGCTGACGGAAGTGTTGTACGAGAAGGCCTCGATGTCGCCCGTCACCTTCTTAATCAGCTTGTGCAGGGATTTCAGTTCTTCCGGCGCGGCCTTGTCGTCGGTCACCAGGCACTGTCCGGCGCGGTCGTAGAACAGCGACCAGAATTTCTTCAGGAAGCGGTGCACGCCGTCGATGCCGTTCGTGTCCCAGGGCTTGGACTGTTCCACCGGGCCCAGGAACATCTCGTACATGCGCAGCGTGTCGGCTCCGTATTTCTCTACAATCATGTCCGGATTCACCACGTTGTACATCGACTTCGACATCTTCTCCACGGCCCATCCGCAGACATACTTCCCGTCTTCCAGGATGAACTCGGCGGTGTTGTATTCCGGGCGCCAGGCCTTGAAGGCTTCGATGTCCAGGATGTCGTTCTGCACGATGTTTACGTCCACATGGAGCGGCGTGGTGTCGTATTGGTCTTTCAGTCCCAGCGAGACGAAGGTGTTGGTGTCCTTGATTCGGTACACGAAGTTGCTTCGTCCCTGGATCATGCCTTGGTTCACCAGTTTCTGGAAAGGCTCTTCCACCACGGAGATGCCCCAGTCGTGCAGGAACTTATTCCAGAAACGCGAGTATATCAGGTGTCCTGTGGCATGCTCCGTGCCGCCCACGTAGAGGTCTACGTTGCGCCAGTATTCGTCCACTTTCTTGTCCACCAGGGCGTGGTCGTTGTGCGGGTCCATGTAGCGCAGGTAGTAGGCGCTGGAGCCTGCAAAGCCCGGCATGGTGTTCAACTCCAGGGGGAAGATGGTTTGATGGTCTATTTTTTCGTTTTCTACCACGCAGTTGTTCACCGTGTCCCAAGCCCATTTCTTGGCGTGTCCCAGCGGGGGCTCTCCGCTTTCGGTGGGGAGGAACTTCTCTACCTCGGGCAGTTGCAGCGGCAGGCAGTCTTCGGGAATCATATAGGGCATGCCGTCCTTGTAGTACACCGGGAAAGGCTCGCCCCAATAACGCTGGCGGCTAAAGATGGCGTCGCGCAGGCGGTAGTTCACCTTTACGCGGCCCAGGTTATGCTCTTTGACGTATTTCTTGGTGGCGGCGATGGCCTCTTTGATGGTCAATCCGTTCAGGTTCAAGTCGCAATAAGGCACGGCGTTTTTGCGGGGAGAGTTGCACACGATGCCTTCCTTGGCGTCGAAGCTCTCCTGGCTCACGTCGCAGCCTTCCACCAGCGGGACGATGGGCAGGCCGAAGTGGCGGGCAAAGGCATAGTCGCGGCTGTCGTGCGCAGGCACGGCCATGATGGCGCCTGTGCCGTATCCGGCCAGCACGTAGTCGCTCACCCAGATGGGCACGGACTCGCCCGTGAAGGGGTTGATGGCATACGAGCCGGTGAAGACGCCCGTCACGCTGCGGTCGCTGATGCGTTCGCGCTCGGTGCGCTTCTTCGTGCGGTCCAGGTAGGCGTCCACTTCGGCCTTCTGCGCCTCGGTGGTCACTTGGCCCACCAGCTCGCTCTCCGGCGCCAGCACCATGAAGGTGACGCCGAACATCGTGTCGGCACGGGTGGTGAAGATGGTAAACTCTATATCGCTATCCTTTACCTT
>CASENE010000076.1 GCA_949289265.1 uncultured Bacteroides sp. | reverse complement strand
GAAAGATACTGACGGATTGTTTACCCGAATTATAGGGAAGATTAGCGCACTTACAATCCTACAATACATTAACTATAAAAATAACAAACCCATTGGCAAAGTTAAATATGCGCTGATTTAATTCCGCCAACGGGTTATATATAAGCTACTTATATCCCGTAACCATTTTCTTGCTGTTCGCGCGCCTTCCTCTTCGGGTACTCACTCTCTCCGACTTCCCCGTTATCGGGGGAGGGCTATCTCCCCGGAGGAGGAGAATTGTGTTACCACTACGAGCATTTCGCCCCCCCCATAATAATAAAGCTAAAAAAGAGCCCTACCTTTTTCCGTTAGCCTATAAGTTTGTTTTGCACTAGTCGGCTTGTCCGGATAAGTCATGGCAACATAACCAAGTCTGATGAGCGGAAGAATAATCTTGCGCTTTAAATCTTTGGTCGAATCAAAAGATAGATTCTCGCTTAAGTTGTTGGCCGACAAGTTCTTTTCTTTTAAAAGGCATAGCAAATCAATCGTATTGGATATGAGTTCTTGAACATTATCCTTAGAACGGGACTTCTCCCAGACTTGGACAAACATTTGTCCAAGCATCTGTCCAAGTTCCCCTTTCCCATTTATAACACATTGATTTATTGCCTCTTCAACTTGGACAGAGATTTGTCCAAGTCTGTGCCCAAGTTCGTTGTCAAGCACATATTTCTGCGCTGTTGAAACAGTTGGCACTCCTTCTTCAAATCCATGTCGGCAAGGGATAGTCAAAAGAAAGTAAGTCCTGTCCTCATCCGTCTCAATAGTCGCCGCCATAGAACCATTATCCCGCAGTGCCTTTTGAATGGTCGGTATTCCGGTAGCTCTGCCTTCTGTCAGGCCCAATTCTTTCAAAAAATCACCTAACCTGCGGTTACGGTACCTGCGTGCCTTCAACTTTCGCGCAGCCTTTATGGCCTCCACGCTGATAGACCTGTCAGGCCCCGCATAGCTTAATATATCGACATGAGTAGGTTCTACCGTTATCTCCACCGGTTCGCGTTCTTGGTAATCACGGTGATACAAGGCATTAACCACAGCTTCCTCAAATGCTTGATAGGGATAATTGAATATTTTATCTGATTTCTCGGTATCGGCAGGTTTAGTAATTTTCTTTTTGATGACATTTGTACGGAGATAAGACAGCGTATCATGGATGATTTGAGGTACAGGACCGATTATCTTTGGAACTTCAATCATCAAGTCCGGATTATCAATGCTGCCTCCCGGAAACAGCACTATGTCAACTTGCGTAACGGGAAAGAATCTTTCAGGATGTTCGCAGAACATCATGATCGCGCAATTCTTTATCTGTCTGTTCTCAGTCGGCCCTGTCAACAAATCCATCTCGTCAAGAATATCACGCAGAGGTCTTGCCGAAAAATCACTTGCCAGTTTGCTTCCGACTTTTTTAAGATGTTCATAGACAAGTACGCCCGATAGATCCTCTATTTTTGCAGACGCATTTCCGCGTTCATCAAACGGTACACGATTTGCCAATTCACGTACCTCATCTAAAATTTCACCTTTCGCTTCAATGGTAGAAGACTTGCTGCGTACATAAAATTTAGGCACCGACTTCTTGGTAACTACACTCTCAGTTACAGAATAAGGTCTGTTTATTCCGGCCGGCACCCATATTGCAAGGATAGTCTTACCATCCACTTCTTCCGGAGATACTTTAGTGAGATAAGTCGGTGATATTTTTGCGTCGTAACCAACCATGGCTTTCAAAATACGGTCTATTTCGTTTTCAGCCAGACCTTTCACTGGCCGTTTGGCAATTCCATTTTCCTCCTCAACTCCTACAAGTATATATCCGCCGCCGATATTCTCCAAATCAGTGGCAAAGGCGCAGATGGTGTGGTAAATTTTATTCGGATTCCAATCTGCCTTAAACTCTATCCGATTGGACTCTATTTTCCGCTTATTGAGTAAGTCTTCTATATTTATAGGTAATGCCATAACGTTTTATCTTTTTGAATCCATAACATTTAGACAGCCTCGTTGCTGTTACGAAGGTACAAAAATATATCATCCCGAAGCAAGATATCGCCCATTTATTTATGGATTTCTTCGCCATAGGTATATATGTAATCTGCTTAAGTAGATGTGCAAAATTAATTGATCCAACCTTTAGTAGTTGGAGGGAGTTATAGGTAGTTAGATGGAATTACAGGCTCATAGTTGCCTAAGCAATTACATAAAGGTATTGGCCTCCAACTCCTTGAGCGAAGCGATAACTTCCTCTGACGCCTTCTGACTCCCGAAATAGCACCAACTAAACATGACTAATTGTTTACAATTCCGCCCAAATTCCGCCCCCGCACGCCTATGACCTCCTTCGTACCCGGCTCGCCCCAAGTTCGTCCCTGGTTCGTCCCCGGCCCGTCCCCATAGAGACGAAGAAAAAACGAAACAAGCGCGAGGGTGTGGAGAAGGAGGAGAGAGGGAAAGCGGACGGACGGAAGGAGGAGAGATTTTAGGCGGGCAAATCCTTTCGGGGACAGAAATAAATCCCTATCTTTGCGCCCGCAAAAAACGGATGCCCATGCCCCAGACCCCTGCCCAACTGCGTAACTTACTGAAAACCTGCTACGACGACCGCGAAGCGGCTGCCTTGGCACGCATCGTGTGCTGCGAGATGGGGGGACAGAGCGTGGCGGACTATGTGCTGGGCGAACCGCTGCCTGCGGACGAGGCTACGGCCCGGCGGGTGGAAGAGGTGGTGAGGCGGCTGTTGCGCCACGAGCCCCTGCAATACATCGAGGGACGGGCACGCTTCTGCGGACGGGATTTTGCCGTGGGCCCCGGGGTGCTGATTCCAAGGCCGGAAACAGAGGAACTGGTGGAACGGCTGCTGAAGGCGACGCCGCCGGGGGCACGCATCCTGGACGTGGGCACGGGCAGCGGCTGCATCGGCGTGACGCTGGCCCTGGAGGTGCCCGGCGCACGAGTGGAGGCCTGGGACATCAGCGCGGAGGCATTGGCCGTGGCGAGACGCAACAGCGAGGCATACGGAGCCGGAGTGGACTTCAGGCGGCTGGACGTGCTGACCGCCAGGCCGGAGGCGGAGGCGTGCTTCGACCTCATCGTGAGTAATCCCCCCTACGTGACAGAATCGGAACGGAAGGAAATGGCGCCCAACGTGTTGCTGCACGAGCCGGAGACTGCGCTCTTTGTGCCGGACGACGACCCGTTGCGCTTCTACCGGCGCATCGCCATCCTGGGCCGGCAACTGCTGGCGGCGGGCGGACAACTGGCCTTCGAGATAAACCGGGCTTTCGGCCGGGAGACGGCCGCCCTGCTGCACGAGGCAGGATACACGGACGTGCGCACCGACCGCGACCTGAGCGGCAACGACCGCTTTGCGACCGCACGGCAACCGCAGGCTTGAAAGAAACTACACATCAAACTCATAAACAGACATCTATGGACGGAATAGACGAAAACACAGAGCTGAAACGCATGGAAAGCTGGTGCGCGGCAGCCGAGCATTGCCGCGCCGAAGCGGTGGAAAAACTGGTGCGCCGGGGGGTGCCCTATGACATGGCCGACCGCATCGCCGACCGCTTGGAAAAAGAGAAGTTCATCGACGAGCGACGCTACTGCCAGGCCTTTATCCACGACAAGTTCCGCTTTGCCAAATGGGGCAAGCAGAAGATAGACATGGCCCTGCGGCAGAAGAAGCTGGACCCGTATGTCTACCGCCCGCTGCTCAACGAGATTGCGTCCGACGAATACGGCGCCACGCTGCAGGCCCTGCTGGAGGCCAAACGGAAAAGCATCCGCGCCGCCACCGAATACGAACGCAACGCCAAGCTGATGCGGTTCGCCCTGAGCCGGGGTTTCGCCGCAGACGACATACGCCGCTGCATCGACCTGCCGGATGAAAATGAAAGGGAGGCCTAAAAAATATCGCGGTTCTCTTTCCTTTTTTCATTCCGTTTGCGTACATTTGCAGTTGATTAATCACATAAACACAGGTTTGTAATGAAAACTTTAGAAAGATTGTTTGCTGAAAAGCTACTGAAAATCAAAGCAATCAAAATCCAACCGGCCAATCCCTTCACTTGGGCTTCGGGCTGGAAATCGCCTTTCTACTGCGACAACCGCAAGACGCTGTCTTATCCCTCGCTGCGCAGCTTCGTGAAAACGGAAATCACCCGACTGATTCTGGAGCGCTTCGGACAGGCAGACGCCATTGCCGGCGTGGCCACAGGAGCCATCCCGCAGGGTGCTTTGGTAGCCGACGCATTGAATCTGCCCTTTGTCTATGTACGCTCTACCCCCAAAGACCACGGACTGGAAAACCTGATAGAAGGAGAATTGCGTCCGGGCATGAAGGTCGTGGTGGTGGAAGACCTGATTTCGACCGGAGGCAGCAGCCTGAAGGCCGTGGATGCCATCCGGCGCGACGGTTGCGAGGTCATCGGCATGGTGGCCGCCTATACCTATGGATTCCCCGTGGCCGAAAAGGCATTCAAGGATGCCAAGGTGTCGCTGGTGACGCTGACTAATTATGAGGCTGTGATGGACGTGGCGTTGCGCACGGGATACATCGAAGAACAGGACATCGAAACGCTGAACGAATGGCGCAAAGACCCGGCACACTGGGACGCAGCCAAATAAAACCACTTGCGAATGACAAAATTCGAGAGCAGCATCAAGCAGGTGCAGGCACCGCAGGGAGCGGTGTATGCCAAATTGTCTGACCTGAACAACCTGGCGCAAATCAAAGACCGGCTGCCGGAGGACAAAGTGAAAAACCTGACGTTCGATGCGGATACGCTGAGCATGGAGGTGTCGCCCGTAGGAACCATCACGCTGCAGATTGTGGAGCGCGAACCGGAGAAGTGCATCAAATTCGGCACGACCACTTCGCCCCTGCCCTTCAACCTGTGGATCCAGATACTTCCGGTGAGCGACACCACGTGCAAGATGAAACTGACCATCGGCATGGAACTGAACCCGTTTATGAAGGCGATGGTGCAGAAGCCCTTGCAGGAAGGGCTGGAAAAGATGGCCGACATGCTGGCCGTGATTCCTTACAATGCTTAAAGATGCAACCGACATGGCTCTGAAACTCTGGGAAAAATCGGTAGAAATCAATCGGGACATCGAACGCTTCACCGTGGGACGCGACCGCGAGATGGATCTCTATCTGGCCAAGTATGACGTGCTGGGGTCGATGGCCCACATCACCATGCTGGAGAGCATCGGCCTGCTGAAAGCCGAAGAACTGAAGCTGTTGCTGGCCGAGATGAGAAATATCTATGCCGAAGCCGAAGCGGGCCGCTTCACCATCGAAGAGGGCGTGGAGGACGTGCACTCGCAGGTGGAACTGATGCTGACCCGCCGCCTGGGCGACATGGGCAAGAAAATACACAGCGGACGCTCGCGCAACGACCAGGTGCTGCTGGACTTGAAGCTCTTTACCCGCGCGCAAATCAAAGACATCGCCGAGGCGGTGGAACAGTTGTTTGGCGTACTGATACGGCAGAGCGAACGATACAAGGACGTGCTGATGCCGGGCTATACGCACCTGCAGGTGGCCATGCCGTCGTCGTTCGGCCTGTGGTTCGGCGCGTATGCCGAGAGCCTGGTGGACGACATGATGTTCCTGCAGGCAGCCTACCGCATGTGCAACCGCAATCCGCTGGGTTCGGCTGCCGGATACGGGTCGTCGTTTCCGCTGAACCGCACGATGACCACGCAGTTGCTGGGATTCGACTCGATGAACTACAACGTGGTGTACGCACAGATGGGCCGCGGAAAAATGGAGCGCAACGTGGCCTTTGCCCTGGCCACGATTGCCGGCACGCTGTCCAAACTGGCTTACGACGCCTGCCTGTTCAACAGCCAGAACTTCGGCTTCGTCAAGTTGCCGGACGACTGCACCACGGGCTCCAGCATCATGCCGCACAAGAAGAACCCGGACGTGTTCGAGCTGACACGCGCCAAGTGCAACAAGCTGCAGGCCCTGCCCCAGCAAATCATGATGATAGCCAACAACCTACCTTCGGGCTATTTCCGCGACCTGCAGATTATCAAAGAGGTCTTCCTTCCGGCCTTCCAGGAGTTGAAGGACTGCCTGCAGATGGCCACCTACATCATGCACGAAATCCGGGTGAACGAACATATCCTGGACGACCCGCGCTATGACCCCATATTCAGCGTGGAAGAGGTGAACCGCCTGGCCCGCGAAGGGATGCCCTTCCGCGACGCCTACAAGAAGGTGGGACTGGAGATTGAAGCAGGACAGTTCAAGCCCGTCAAGGAGGTGCACCACACCCACGAGGGCAGCATGGGCAACTTGTGCAACGACCGCATCGAAGAGTTGATGCACGAGGTGACGAAAGGGTTCGACTTCCCCCGCGTGGAAGCGGCCGAAAAGGCCCTGCTGGGACGTTGAGCCGCCGAAAGGAATGATCCCGTGAATCAGGACAAGAAGGGAGCAAAGAGCCGGAAAGGCGGAAAGAAGCCGCTCTTTTCCCTGCAAAATATTTGGCCGGGACGGGGAAACTCCCTATATTTGCACCCGTCTTTCGATAAAAGCCTGCGGCAATAGCTCAGTTGGTAGAGCACGACCTTGCCAAGGTCGGGGTCGCGAGTTCGAGTCTCGTTTGCCGCTCACGCAGAGGGCTGCCCGGATGGTGGAATGGTAGACACGAAGGACTTAAAATCCTTTGGCCAGTAATGGCTGTGCGGGTTCAAGTCCCGCTCCGGGTACTCGAAAAATCGCCCCTCGTCTTTTCAGCGGACGAGGGGCGATTTATTTTTCATCTCTCCACTTCCATCCCCGCCGACTGCCAGCCGTTGAAGCCGGCGCCCAACTCATAGACCTTGTAGCCAGCCCGACTGAGGATGTCCGCCGCCTTCTTGCTGCGCTTGCCGCTGCGGCAATAGAGAGCCACGGGCTGGTCTTTCTGCAGCAGGGAGTCGGCCATGGCGGCAAACTGCTTGTCGAGCACGTTGATGTTGAGACTGCCGGGTATGTGGCCTTCGGTATATTCGGCCGTGGTGCGCACATCCAGGCGTTGCACGGCCGGGTCGTCAATCAGGGTCTTGAAGTTTTCCACCGAAAGGGATTCAAAGCCGGGCGCCTTCTGCTGGCAGGAGAACAGGAAGGGGAACAGGGCGCATAAGAAAGTGAGGAGGATTTTCATTGTTTTTCTTGCGGGTTAAAGGGGGTTGTTTAATGAAAGGGCCGGAGAATAGTCGAACGTATAGGTCTCCGTTTCGCCTGCATAGTTGCGGAGGCTGAAACGGATGGTGGACGAGCCGCCATCGGCTGCATACTGACGGAGAGGCACAGACAAGTACACGCGGCGCGTATAATACGCCGAGTCATCGCCGGCATCGTGATAGAGGCTCAGGCTGACCTCGCGGCGGCCGGGGGCAAGGTCGTCTATCCGCTCTTCGACGAAATGAAAGGCATGCGCCCCGTCGGCACATTGGATTTCGAGCACCAGGTTCAGATAGTCCAGTCCCATCCAGATGCTCAACACGGAGGCAGGGTCGGCCTTCACGCCTTCTGCAAAAGCATCGGGCGCGCAGGGCACCGGCGATATCGCTGTCTGCGCCTCATAGAGCAAGGCTCCTGTACTGCCATCGTCCAGCGGCTCGCGCGCATAATTGGCCACAATACGCAGGGTGCTGTCTGCCGCCAGGTGGGGAGCCGCGACGGCATTCATCACCTCGTAGACGGTTCCATCATCGGCCTGCACGGTCTGCAGATAGCCGTTCGAGTTGGTGCTGGCCGTCATGAACTCCAGGGAGACGGACGGATAGTGATAGTCATCGTCTGCACAGGCTGTCCACAGCCCCACGAGCGAAAGTAGGAGGCACAGACGCAAACAGTCGCCCATCTTCTTCATATCACAACACGCTTAATTGGTTACGCAACGGGTTGGCATACATCAGCAGCAGCTTCTCGCGCAAAAATGCTTCGTCCTTGTCCGGCAGGTCGATGCGGGAGAGCTGACGGGCCACGTAGTCCTGGAACCGCTGGCGGTCGTCGGCCGTATAGTGCGAGGCAAAGTGATTGTCGTTCTCCAGCAGGTCGGCAGCCACGTAGTTGTTGGGATAGAGGCGATAGTTGGCAAAGATGCCCCGGTCTATCAGTCCGGCCACGCGGATGAAGAGTTCCTGCTTGGGCAAGGAGCTGTCCAGTTGAGCCAGCTGGTCGTTGAGGCAGGCGGCGGTGCAGAGATGCACGTGGCCTTTGTAGCCCATCAGGCCCGTCTGCATGCTCAGCAGGTCGTCGGCCATGGTTTTCTTGTGGTCGGGATTGTCACGCTTCTGCTGGAACTCTTTGGCCTTGAGGAAGTCGCAGGGGTCGTATTCGTAAGAGATGGACAGGGGGACGATGTTCATCTCCCGCAGGCGACTGAGAACGTCGCCCTCGCCTGCCATGGCCATCATCTTGAGGATGCTCTCTTGCGTGTGGTCGCTGGAGTCCTTGGCACGCCCTTCGCGCTGGGCAATCCAGATGGACTGATGCTTGTCGCGGATGGTGTGGTGCATGTAGCGCGACATGCGGGCCGAAGATTCCAACATCTGACGCATGGTGAGGGCGCGCTGCACGATGAACGACTTGTTGATGCGCACCAGTTTCTTAATCCAAGGATAGATGAGGAGGTTGTCGCCGATGGCAATCTCCACGGTGTCCAGGCCCTGCTCCACCAGCATGAGGGACAGGAAACCGGAGTCGAGCACGATGTCGCGGTGGTTGGACACATAGGTATAGGCGCCGGACTTGTCGGCCAGGCCCGAATTGTCCAACGTCACTCCCTCGGTGGCGCTCCGGATGATGCGTTTCATGAAATCATAGCAGAAGCCGACCTGAAACTCCTGCTTGGTCTTGCACGTGCGCATCTTGGCCGCCAACGCCTCGAAGGGCACGCCGGGCATGGCTGCTTCCAGCACCTGGCGGAAAGCGGGGTCGGCAATCAGTTCGTCGTAGACGGCGGGTAGTTCCTCGTCATAATAGGGGCGGATTTCGTCAAATTCTTCGTTCATGGCAATGAGGATTTACGGGGTTATTGGAAACTGTCTTCTATGATGTCGGTCAGCACCTGCTTCAGCTCCATCCCGGCGGCGCGCACCTGCTGGGGGATAAAGCTGGTGGTGGTCATGCCGGGCGTGGTGTTCACCTCCAGCAGGTTGATTTTGGCGCCTTCGGTGATGATGTAGTCCACGCGGATGATGCCCTTGGCTCCCAGGATGTCGTAGATGGCGGAAGTGAGCTTCTGCACCCGGTCGCGCAACTCATCGGGAATGCGGGCAGGCGTTATCTCGTCCGAGTCGCCGCAGTACTTGGCGTCGTAGTCGAAGTATTCGTGATGCGACACTACCTCGGTGATGGGGAAGACGGCGGCGCTGGCCGTGGTCTTGTAGCACCCGCAGGTGATTTCCGTGCCTTGCATAAAGGCCTCGATGATGACCTCCGGAGCCTCGGCAAAAGCCTTGGCAATGGCGGGCTGAATTTCCGCGGGAGTCTTCACCTTAGTAACGCCGAAGCTGGAGCCGCCCAGGTTGGGCTTGATGAAACAGGGCAGCCCAATCTTCTGCACCACGTCTTCATCCGCAATAGACTGTCCCTTGCGCAGCAGCAGGGAGTCGGCAATGCGCACGCCGAAGCCTTTCAGATAGTGGTTGCAGACAAACTTGTCGTAGGTGAGAGACGAGGCCAGAACGCCACAGCCCGAATAGGGCAGGTGAAGCATGTCGAAGTAGCCCTGCAGGCGGCCGTCTTCGCCGGGCGTGCCGTGGATGATGATGTAGGCATAGTCGAAGGTGGTCTTCTGCCCTCCGGCAGTAAAGCTGAAGTCGTTGCGGTCGATGGGCGCCGTGCCCCCACCGGGCAGCTGCACGTGCCAGTCGGTGCCATGCAGCACGACGATATAGGGAATATACTTGTCCTTGTCGAGGAAGGACTCGATGCCTTGCGCACTGCGCAAGGATACTTCGTATTCGGAGGTGTCGCCCCCGGCTACGATGGCAATGATACGTTTCATTCTAAGTCTCTGTTACTGATATAGCCTCGCCACTTGTCAATCAAGGCAGACATATCCGGTGGAACGGGACAGGTGAAGTCCATTTCTTCGCCCGTGACGGGATGCCGGAATCCCAGCGTCATGGCGTGCAGGGCCTGCCGCGGACAGATGTCAAAGCAGTTGTTTACAAATTGTTTGTATTTGGCAAAGCGGGTGCCGCGCAGAATCTCGTGGCCCCCGTAACGCGAATCGTTGAAAAGGGTGTGCCCGATGTGCTTCATGTGCACACGAATCTGGTGTGTACGCCCTGTTTCTAAAACACACTCCACCCACGTGACATAACCCAGCCGCTCCAGCACGCGGTAGTGAGTGACGGCATGACGGCCTTCGCCCTCGGGCAAGACGGCCATCAGCATGCGGTCGCGCGGATTGCGGCCGATGTTGGCGCAGATGGTGCCCTCATCCTGCTCCACGTTGCCCCAGACGAGGGCACGATAGCGGCGACGGGTGGTCTTGTGCAGGAACTGGTTGCCCAGGCACGTCTTGGCATCGGGCGTCTTGGCCACCACCAGCAGGCCGGAAGTATCTTTGTCGATGCGGTGCACCAGGCCCACGTGAGGGTCGTTGGCATCGTAGCGGGGATTGTCTTTCAGGTGCCAGGCAATGGCGTTGACCAGCGTGCCGTGCCAGTTGCCGTGACCGGGATGCACCACGAGGCCCGCAGGCTTGTTGACCACCAGCACGTCGTCGTCTTCATAGACCACGTCCAGGGGGATGTCTTCGGGGGTAATGTCGTTCTCGTAGGGCGGACGGTCCATGGAGAGGGTGATGACGTCCAGCGGCTTCACCCGGTAGCTGCACTTCACGGGCCGCCCGTTGGCCAGCACAAAGCCGGCATCGGCTGCCTTCTGGATGCGGTTGCGCGAGGCGTTCTGGATGCGGTCGAAGAGGTACTTGTCCACACGCACCATCTCCTGCCCCTTGTCCACCACCACGCGGAAGTGTTCATACTGTTGCGCCCCCTCCGTTGCAGTGGGCTCTAACTCATCCAATTCGTCGTCCAATATCTCGTCTTGCGCCATTGTCTCTTGTAGAACCTGATTAAATGAAGAATAAAGAAGGTTTCCGGCGGGAGATTCCTTCGCCCCCGCCCTGCTGCTTCAGAACCACGACTCGTCGGCCGCGCCTGTCTCTTTCACCTCCTCCTGCCGCAGGCCCAGCGAATCGCCCGCCAGCGTGTCGGCCACAATCTCCGTGTGCACCTGCCCGTCGCCCACCACAATGGTCAGGTAGGCTCCTTGGGGCACCTCGGCCTTCAGACCCAGCAACCGCCCCTCGTGCTTCACCCCATACACCCAGTCGCGCTCGCCGGGCACCGTATCATTGGGCATCAGCTTGAAGCCGGCAGCCAGCAAGCGGGCCTCGGCCTCGCGCAACGAGCTGTTGTCGGCCACATCGGGCAGCTCCACCAGGGGTACGTTCCGCGTGTTGACAGTCAAGTAGACGATGCGCCCGCGCTTCACCCGCTGTCCCACGGCCGGATTGTATTCCAACACGCAGCCCGGCGGAAGGGTCTTGACATAGGTGGAATCGGCCACCACACTTTGCAGGCCTCCTTGAGCCAACAACTGCTGAGCCTCGGCCAAGGGCTTGTGTTTCACGTCGGGCACTGCCACCGCCTCGCCGTGATGCGTATAGGCGTCCAGCCACCGCAGCGTGCCCCACACCAGGAGAACCAGCACCACGGGCATGGCCAGCAGGTTGAGCCAAAAGAAGCGGTTGGCACGGAAGGAGAAGAATTCTTTTATCGTCATAATCGGTCTTTGCGTTGGGTTATGCGGCACAAAGATACGGATTTCATGAAGAATGAAGAACGAAGAGGCAAGTTTTTTCCACCCCGGCGCACACAGTGCCGCCCCGGACGGGAACACAGCCGCCCTGCCCGGGGGACAAAACGGCCCGAACGGGAGATATAGTTCCAACGACCGGGGACTACTATGCCAGCCGCCTGGAGATACTATGCCAGCAAGCGGGGACTACTACGCCACTAAACGCTGATTACCTGCCTGTTAACAAAGCCCTACCACAACAGCCGGGCGGAAGGCTCCCGATTTTGCGTCCGGAGGCCTTCCGCCCGGCGATGTTTTTCCCGTTCCACCTTTACCGATGGGCCAGCAGAGCGGCTTCCGTTGCCAGCTCACGGGTCAGTTGCCAGGCATCGCTGGCGGCATCGTATTCATAGGCCTGATAGGTGATTCCCCGGTCGTCGGCGGCATAGACGGCCTTCTCGCGGACATCGGTATAATCTTCAGTCTGCGGGTTCCACAGGGCCAGTTCGACGGAGACGGAAGCATCGGCGGCGTAGGCATAATGCAGGGCGTAGGCGGGACGGTAATCGCCGGAGGCGGCATCCCAGCGGAGGGTCGCGCGGCTGAGCAGGCGGTGGGCATCGTCGTAGGTGTAGCAGTGCTTCAGGTGGTGGCGCAGGTAGCGTCCGTCCGGGGTTTTCTTGTAGACGTATTGGGTGGTGACGCCCGTGCTGTCCGTATCGGCGTTATAGGCAAAACCGGCCGAGGGTGCGGCGGCAAAAGCGGAGTTCAGAACGGAAGTTGCTGCAATGACGAGGGAGATAACTAAAGTCTTCATAATCGTAAATGTTTTTAATGGGTTCATACTTGATTCGTTTTCTTGTTTCTTTGTCCTTTCGACATTGCAAAGGTAGGGGGAACGAACCAGGCATTGGGTTAAGACTGTGTTATCGTTAGGTTAACGTCCGGCCTCACTGGGGCAGCAGCACCACAAACTCGCTGTAACTGCGCCCGTCGCTCTGCACCGACACCATGCCGCCATGCGCCTGCACCACCTGCCGGACAAAGCTCAGGCCCAGGCCGAAGCCCGTGACAAGGCGGCCGGAAGCCACGCGCTCGAACTTGCCGAAGATGCGCTGGCGGTCGCGCGCAGGGATGCCGATGCCGTTGTCGCGCACACGGATGCTCACCCCGCCTGCAGTCCGGAGGGCCGAAAGACGGATACGCACCTCCCGGCGGGAATACTTCACCGCATTGTCCACCAGATTGGACAACACCTCGCGCAGGCAGAAGGCGTCGGCCGTGACACAGAGTCCGTCGGCACAGTCCACCTCGAAGCTCACCGGCTTCGGGGCTTTCAGGCGGAACTTGGCGCAGAGGTCGTCCAGCAAGGGCCGCAAGGACACTTCGGTCTTGTGCAACTGCAGTTCGCCACGCTCTATCTGCGTCAGCGTCACCACCCGGTGCGAAAGGGCCAGCAGGTGGTCGCACTCGTCCTGCATGGCCGACACGATGCGCGCGGCCTTCTCCGACCCTTCGCCCAGCTTGCCGCTCGCCATGATTTGCGAACCCATCAGCACGGACTGCAGGGGCGACTTCATGTCGTGTATCATGGCGTAGGTGAAGTCGCGCCGGAACTGCCCCTGCTTCCGCTGACGGCGGGCAATGCGCCATTGGATATAGATGCAGGACAGCGTGAAGACCAGCATCTGCACGAGGGGCAAGAAAAGATACCACGCGGAACGGACTAAATAAGAGACTGGAACTTGCATGACGCCCTGCATCTTTTCCGGCTGTTCCTCGCGGACGCGAAAAGCACGGGTGACAAACGTCGTCAAACCAGAAGCCAGGCTGTCACTGTCCGAACAGAAGAAATGGAGCCTCCCGACCGGATAATCCTTCCGGCGCAACTCGCCATTGAAAGCCGAATCCACATACGCCTTGTCGAAAGGGAACCGGCCGCCCACCCGGTCTTCTATCAGCCCTTGTGTATGATAAGCACCCAGTATCTGGTCATTCGCCCCAATCAGCAACTTCGACGAATGGTCTATGGTCGTCACGTTTCCCATAAAGACAGGCTCACCGTCCGGATTTCCCCGGGACAAATTCTCTACCCAGCAGTGCTTCAGCAGGGAGTCCAACTGCAGCAGGGCCTGCCGGGTCGGCATCGGCGTATAGGTAAGCCAAGATTCGCCGGAGGCCTCCACCGCATCAAAAGCCTTTTCAAAACGAGCCCCGGCCTCGCTGTTAAAGGCCTGTTCCAGGCACACCTGCGCGCCGTCTATCGTCTCCTGCTTCAGCGTCCGATAAATATAAACCGTCCAAAAGGCCATCAGCAGCACGATGCCGACCAACGACAGCCACCACGAAAAGGCAAACCGCCCCCAACGCCGCTTCTGCAATTTCCTGTTCTCCAGCTTTGCCTCCGTCAGGGTTTCTTCCACAGCATCCAGCAAATGGCGACTCGCCTCACGCGCAGGCTCCCAGGCGGAAGCAGCGATATCCTCCTTCATCCGCCACATGGGAGATTCCATATTCTTGGCCTGGAGATAGAAATTCTGTTTCTGCCTGTCAATGCCTGCTTGCTGCTTTCTCAACCTCCGGCTCCTGCTCCAGAAAGTCCCTACCACCAGGAGCATCAGCATCAAGGTCGTCGCATTGAACAGCAGAAACCTGCCCACAATGCCTTGATAAAACGGGATGAACAACTGCGACTGCACATACACCCCTTTCGTCCTGTGCAAGTAGGCCTTGCCCGAAACCATGCGCAGCCCGGGCCAACGGGAGTCTGTACCGTCCGCATAGACCTGCCGAGGGCCTGCCTCATCTTCTTTCCCCTTCACGATGGACAAGACGCCGCTAATCCCCTCATGCCGCAACTCGTTTTCCAGATTCATGCACAACGTGTCCAGCGAAATTTCAGGCAAGCCGTAATAATCCTGCAAGACTGCCGACTCCTGCTGGGCGACATAGAACGTGTATTTCTCATTATCAACGGCGTAAGACGAATCAGGAGGCACACATTGGAAATAAAGGATGGTACCATCCGGGTAATGAGACAGGCTGCGTTCTCTCTTGTCCATCACCGTATAGCGGAAAGCCCTCACGAAACTTTTGTCCAACGCCTCTTCCGCCTGTGCAGCCACCGAACGATAGGCATAAAGCGTACATATCACCTGCACACCAGCCATCAACAACAGCGCGCCTACCGAGAGCGTCACAACAGATTTCAATTTCATCATGCCAGTCTTTTTATTCTTTATCCGAGCCGCAAATATAACGCTTTTTCGCATCCGCCCCCAAAACAGTGTCCGAATAGTTTATCGGCTTAATAAGCTGCCAGCAGAGCGGCTTCCGTTGCCAGCTCACGGGTCAGTTGCCAGGCATCGCTGGCAGCATCGTATTCATAGGCCTGATAGGTGATTCCCCGGTCGTCGGCGGCATAGACGGCCTTCTCGCGCACATCGGTATAGTCTTCAGTCTGCGGGTTCCACAGGGCCAGTTCGACAGAGACGGAAGCATCGGCGGCGTAGGCATAATGCAGGGCATAGGCGGGACGATAATCGCCGGAGGCGGCATCCCAGCGGAGGGTCGCGCGGCTGAGCAAGCGGTGGGCGTCGTCGTAAGTGTAGCAGTGCTTCAGGTGGTGGCGCAGGTAGCGTCCGTCCGGGGTCTTCTTGTAGACGTATTGGGTGGTGACGCCCGTGCTGTCCGTATCGGTGTTATAGGCAAAACCGACCGAGGGTGCGGCGGCAAAAGCGGAGTTCAGAACGGAAGTTGCTGCAATGACGAGGGAGATAACTAAAGTCTTCATAATCGTAAATGGGTTTAATGAGTTAATACTTTTGTTTTCTTGTTTCTTTGTCCTTTCGACATTGCAAAGGTAGGGAGAACCGGCAACCCGGAAGGTTAAGGCTGTGTTATCGTTAGGTTAACGCCGCACCGGGGGACACAGGCACCGGGAAAGACGAAAAAAGCCGTCCGGCCCTGCATCTCTGCACGGCCGGACGGCTCATTCATTTTGCGCAAAACAAGTGACGGCTTATGCCTTCACGCCATTGTATTCGTCGGATACGGTCAGTTTCTTGCGACCTTTGGCGCGGCGGGCTGCCAATACACGGCGACCGTTGGCGGTAGCCATTCTTTCACGGAAACCGTGCTTGTTTCTTCTCTTTCTGTTCGAGGGTTGGAATGTTCTTTTCATTGTCGTATCTTTTATATGTTATTATTCTCTCTACGGATTCGGGGTGCAAAAGTAGGGAGTTTTTTCAAAATAACCAAAGGGATAACTCATTTTCTCTCAAATCTTTTGTGTTTTTTATTGATTTGCATTACTTTTGCAGCCGAAAACGCGGGGGCACGGAAGGCCTGCGCCTACAGGCTGGCGCCGAAAGGCATTCCCACGGCTCGTCCTGCGAATCCGGATACATATCATAATACTAATAACATAATAAGAGAATAACGTATGATTAATGCCCAAGACATTAAAATCGGCACTGCCATCCGCATGGACGGCAAGCTCTATTTCTGTATCGACTTCCTGCATGTGAAACCCGGTAAAGGCAACACGTTTATGCGCACCAAACTGAAAGACGTGGTGAGCGGATACGTGATTGAGCGCCGCTTCAACATCGGCGAAAAGCTGGAAGACGTGCGCGTGGAACGCCGCCCGCACCAATACCTGTATAAGGAAGGCGACGACTACATCTTCATGAACCAGGAGACTTTCGAGCAGATTCCCATTGCCCACGACCAAATCAACGGCGTTGACTTCCTGCTGGAAGGCATGGTGGTAGACGTAGTGTCCGACGCTTCGACGGAAACCGTGCTCTATGCCGAAGTGCCTGTGAAGGTTCAGATGAAGGTGACATACACCGAGCCGGGCCTGAAGGGCGACACGGCTACCAACACGCTGAAGCCCGCCACCGTAGAGTCGGGCGCCACGGTGCGCGTGCCGCTGTTCATCAACGAAGGCGAGACGATTGAAATCGACACGCGCGACGGTTCTTACGTAAGCCGCGTGAAGGCCTAAGAGAATCTTTTCTCCATACATAGATATCGGGCGGATGAAGGCAGACGTTTGAGCGGCCTCATCCGCCCGAGTGTTTTCCGGACATCCGCCTCCTGCCGAAACGATATCGGGCGGAAGATGCAAAAAAGAGCGGAAGAATGTCGCCGGATAGGCGGCGATGCAGTATCTTTGCTTTCCCAACAGCAACCATAAAAACATTTTCCATGAAATATTCTTTCCTTATCCCCGTTTACAACCGCCCTGACGAAGTGGACGAACTGCTGCAAAGCCTGACGGCGCAGACGCTGAAAGACTTCGAGGTCATTGTGGTGGACGACGGTTCTGCCGTGCCCTGCCGAAGCGTGGCGGAGAAATATGCCGGACAACTGCCGGTGCGCTATTTCAGCAAGGCCAATTCGGGCCCCGGACAGACACGCAACTATGCCGCCCAGCGGGCCGAAGGCGAGTATCTGCTCATTCTGGATTCGGACGTCATTGTGCCGCCGGGATATCTGGAGGCAGTAGACGGGGAGTTGCGGCGCGAACCGTGCGATGCCTTCGGGGGGCCGGACCGCGCGCACCCGTCGTTCACCCCGATGCAAAAAGCCATCAATTACTCCATGACGTCGTTTTTCACCACCGGAGGCATCCGGGGAGGACGGAAGAAGATGGACAAATTCTATCCGCGCAGCTTCAACATGGGGGTTCGGCGCGAGGCCTACCGGGCGTTGGGAGGCTTTTCGGCCATGCGCTTCGGCGAGGACATCGACTTCAGCATCCGCATCTTCAAGGAGGGCTACCGCTGCCGGCTGTTTCCGGACGCATGGGTGTGGCACAAGCGGCGCACCGACCTCAAGAAGTTTTTCAAGCAGGTGCACAACTCTGGCATCGCGCGCATCAACCTGTATAAGAAATATCCGGAATCGCTGAAAGTGGTGCATCTGCTGCCGGGCGTGTTCACGCTGGGCACGGCGGCATTGCTGTTGGGCACAGCCTTCTGCCCTTACGCCCCCCTGCCCCTGCTGTTGTATGCCCTGCTGGTATGCGCCGACGCCACAATGCAAAACCGCAGCCTGCGCATCGGCCTGCTGGCCGTGGCGGCTGCCTATGTCCAACTCATCGGCTATGGCACCGGATTCTGGCGCGCCTGGTGGCGGCGTTGCGTGCGGGGGAAAGACGAGTTCGAGGCTTTCAAGAAGAATTTTTATAAGTAGTTGACAAGGGGACGAGTTGACAAGGGAACGAGGCTACAAGAGAACAAGGCTACAAGGGCAGAGCGAATGGAAAGCAAGTTAACTTCTTTCTTGCTCCTTTCTTATTTCCTAACCTGTATCCTCGTTAATTCATCCCTTGTCAACTAAAAGAGAAGCCCTTGTGGGCTTGTTAACTCGTCAACTTATCCCCTAAAAAGAAATGAAATGGACAAACTCAACATCAAACTATGGGCAGAAGAAGACCGCCCGCGCGAGAAAATGATGCAGAAAGGCGCCGAAGCCCTGAGCGATGCCGAACTGCTGGCCATCCTCATCGGTTCGGGCAACACGGAAGAGAGTGCCGTGACCCTGATGCAACGCATATTGGCGGCAGCCGACAACAACCTGCACCAGTTGGGCAAGTGGCAGGTGGAGAACTTCGCCCGTTTCAAAGGCATGGGACCGGCCAAGAGCATCACCGTGATGGCTGCCCTGGAACTGGGCAAGCGACGCACCCTGCAAGAACGGCCGGAACGACGCGCCATTAGTTCGTCGAAAGACATCTATGACCTGTTCTGCCCCCTGCTGTGCGACCTGCCTACGGAAGAATTCTGGGTACTGCTGCTCAACCGGGCGGGCCGTGTCATCGACAAAGTTTGCATCAGTCGCGGAGGGTTGGATCAAACTACAGTGGACGTGCGCACCATCCTGCGCGAAGCCCTGCTGCAACGCGCCACGCAACTGGCCCTGGTGCATAACCATCCTTCGGGCAACACGCAGCCCAGCCCGGATGACATCCGCCTGACACAACATGTGCAGCGCGCCGCCCAAGTGATGAGCATCCGCGTGCTGGATCACGTCATTGTGACCGACGGCGCTTGGTACAGCTTCAACGACGAAGGGCGTCTGTAATCCAACAAAAGCCATTTGCACGCTTGGCTGTTTCCGTAGAAATTCTTAGTTTTGTTCCAGAAACGATAGTAGCTGTTGCAGCAGTATGCGCAATCCATAATGCATAATGACAAATATAAGTAAGTAAGTGTTCAAAATTAACTGATATTATTGGAGGTAGTTAGAAGGAGTTAGAAGCCAATAGTCGCTCCGACGATATACATAAAGGTATTGGCCTTTAACTCCCTGAGCGGAGCGATAACTCCCCATAACTCCATCTAACTTCCTATATAGTATAAACTAAATATGATTGATTACTATAAGGCATAGTCACACATTTTTAAATTGCAATAACACGATGAGAACATTGTATTATCTATTCTTGTTGCTAGGCATAACTTTCCTACTCTATATAGGCTATTACAAAAAGGAGCCTATTGCCGCACTGCTGATATTTTTGCTACTTTACCGCCCTGTAATAGACTACGTGTTTATCCGGAAAATGAAACTATATGAAGGGAAACGTCTGTGGCTGAAATATCCCTTTTGGGGCTTTACAAGCCGATTGTTGTGGAAATAACAGCATCCATAGCGCCACAAGGTGTGCGGAACGGCATCTTCTGAATATGAAGACGCACGAATGCCCGTATACATGCGGATAATACGACTGACGTAAATAATATGGATTATATAGAGAGGTGAATGCAAACTTGTTTCTTAATGCATTCGTCTCTCGTTCTTTTTACCGAGAAGAAGCATTTATAGAAAACATGCTGCCGCACCTTGGCGATGACTGTAAACAATGTGCGCCGTTGTTTTGTAATATCAGTGAAAATCCTTAGTTTTGTCCGATAAATCCCTAACAACCTTTCCATATGACCAAATATGAAATAGAAGAAAAGATTGTGGCCCTGCTGAAGACTGTCTACGACCCCGAAATCCCCGTAGATGTCTACAACCTGGGCCTCATCTATCGCATCGAAGTGTCCGACGACCACGATGTGACCGTAGATATGACGCTGACCGCGCCCAACTGCCCGGCGGCGGAGTTCATCATGGAAGATGTGCGGCAAAAGCTGGAATCCATCGACGACGTGAAGAGCGCCACTGTCAACCTCGTCTTTGAACCGGAGTGGGACAAAGACATGATGAGCGAAGAAGCCAAGCTGGAACTGGGATTCCTCTAAAAAGATGAAGCAGGCACATGAAAAGACATACCTACATAGGATTGGCTATTGCGGCCTTGTGTGGCGCCTGCCGCCCCGCACAGGAAACTGCCCCCATCAGTGGCAGGCTGACCGATGCAGGCAATGACACGCTGATAGTGACCTGCTATCCGGTGGTACCGCCGGACGAGAGCGTGGCCCATTCGGACACGCTGGTCATGCAAAGCGGCGCATTCAGTTACACGCCCGCGGATAGCCTCCCGCAGGAAGTCACCCTGACCCCGAAAGGCACGGGGCGATACTATGCACTGATGTTTGTGCCCGGAGAAACGGTCCGCGTCAGCGGCAGCCCGGACAATTATCGGCTGGAGGGGAGCGCGTTCAACGCCCTCTACCAACAGCAGGACAGTCTGTTCAGAACCTACAGCCAATGCCGACAATACATCGGGGCACATCCGGACAGCGACGTGTCCCTCTACCTGCTCTCCCGCCTGTTGCAGAAAAACGCCGAACAGGCATACCTCCGGAGAGCACTCCCCGCCTACGGCGCCACCCTCCCGCCCGACCATTCGACAGAACTGGCCGCCCTGTTCAAAACATTGGGCAAACCGGTGCAGAATGGTGCATTCGCCCCGCTCTACCGCTATTGGGATGAGGCTTTCCGCCGAAGCCGCACCCTGCAAGAAAACCGGAAAAGCATTGCCGAGGGATTGCCAGCGCCGGACTTTACGCTGAACGACACGAAGGGAAACGCCTTCACCCTCAGCACACTGCGTGGCAAATACGTGGTGCTGGATTTCTGGGGTAGCTGGTGCGGCCCCTGCCTTGACGGCATGCCCCGAATGAAAAAATGCTACGACCGCTACCGCGACCGGTTGGAAATAGTCGGCATAGCCTGCCACGACACCAAGGAAAGGTGGCAGCAAGCCGTGGCGGACAACCACCTGCCGTGGACCAACGTCCTCAACGCCAACGGCTCTGATGCCCCCGACGTGGGACTGCTGTACGCCGTAGAGAGCTATCCCACAAAGATAATCATCGACCCGACAGGAAAGATGCTGAAGATAACAACAGGCGAACGGAGCGCATTCTACGAATACTTGGATAAATTGTTTAACTAAAACCGATACATACAGATGAAAAAGAACGTACTTACGATGTTGGCCGGAGCGGCACTGCTCTGCGCTTGCCAGCCCGCACAGAAAAACATCTCTATCAGCGGCACGCTGACGGGAGTGGAGAGCGACACGCTGCTGGTGGTCAACGCACCGATGCCAACGGCTGCCGGCAATTCAAATGCCGCAAAGACTGATACCGTTGCCATGCAAGACGGAAAGTTCACGCTAACGCTGAAATGTGACTCTCTGCCCTTGCAGGCTGTCATCTTCCCCAAACCCGCCGGTAACAAAGCCCTGAACAGGTTCCAGGACGTCCGAATCGTGGCTTTCCCCGGCGATGCGCTGACGGTAAATGGCTCGATGGACGACTACGTGGTGGAAGGAAGTGATTTCTATGCCACCCTCAACGAGGCACAGAAGACATGGCAACCCACAGAAGACTCTCTCCATGCCATCCTTCAAAAATACAGCAACCTTGACCCCGAGAATCTGCCAGAGGGCGCCGATCCCACCAAGGAAATACAGGAAATGGGCAAACAGCTGACTGCCCAGTATGTTGACTACATCCGCCAGCATCCGGATGAGGATGTGGCCGTTTACCTGGCCGCCCAGGCAGGCACGCACACGGAAGAAGCCTTGGCCCTCTTGAGCGACAAAGCCAAGAGCGGTGCCTTGGGCGGATTTTACCAATATCTGGACAACATGATAAAGAAGGAAAAGGCACGCAAAGAAGCCGAAGAAAAAATCAAAGAAGGCGCCGAGGCTCCCGACTTCACGCTGAACGACCTGCAAGGCAAGCCCCTTGCCCTCTCTTCGCTGCGCGGCAAATATGTGGTGCTGGACTTCTGGGGAAGCTGGTGCGGCTGGTGCATCAAGGGCATCCCCGACATGAAGAAGTATTACGAGAAATACAAAGACCGGATGGAAATACTGGGCATTGACTGCCGCGACACGGAAGAGAAGTGGAAAGAAACCGTAGAAAAGCACGAGTTGCCGTGGCTGCACGTCTATAATGCCGGCAATCCCGATGTCAGCGTGCTGTATGCCGTGCCGGGTTATCCCACCAAGATTGTCGTAGACCCCGAAGGCAAGATTGCCAAAATTGTGGTAGGCGAAGACCCGGCGTTCTACGAATATTTGGATCAACTGTTTCAGTAAAAAGATAAGCGTTTGTCAGCAGGACGGCCGTCTCCGGCGGCTGTAGTCCTGCCAAACGCCCATTGTTCCCCACACCCATCACTCATCGCTTATGAAAAACGTCTATTTCCTTTCCGATGCCCACCTGGGTTCGCTGGCCATCCCTCACGGACGGACACAGGAGCGCCGCTTGGTCAACTTCTTGGACAGCATCAAGCATAAGGCCTCGGCTGTTTACCTGTTGGGCGACATGTTCGATTTCTGGTACGAATTCAAGACCGTGGTGCCCCGCGGCTACACGCGCTTTTTGGGCAAACTGTCCGAACTGACGGACATGGGGGTGGAGGTGCACTTCTTCACGGGCAACCACGACATCTGGTGCGGCGACTACTTGACCAAGGAATGCGGCGTCATCCTGCACCGCGAGCCGCTGACCACGGAGATACAAGGCAAGGAGTTTTACCTGGCACACGGCGATGGCTTGGGCGACCCGGATATAAACTTCAAACTGCTACGCACCTTGTTCCACAGCCACACGGCACAGCGCCTCTTTTCAGCCCTGCATCCGCGCTGGAGCGTGGCACTGGGCCTGCACTGGGCCAAGCACAGCCGATTGAAACGCGTGGGCGGCAAAGACCCGGATTATCTGGGCGAAGACAAAGAACACCTGGTGCTTTACACCAAAGAATACCTGAAAAGCCATCCGAGCATCAATTTCTTTGTCTACGGGCACCGGCACATCGAACTGGACTTGATGCTGAACGCCACAGCCCGCATCGTCATCCTGGGCGACTGGATAAACTTCTTTACTTACGCCGTATTCGACGGGGAACACCTCTTCTTGGAGAACTACATCGAAGGAGAAACTCAACTTTAAACTACATATCACAACTACAGAACCATGAGAACAATGAAACTGAAAAGCATGATGGCCGCCCTGCTCATAACGGCCATCCCGGCCTGGGGACAAGACCTGCCCCGCGCCGCAGCCTCGTCTCAACTGGACAAGGCAGTGACTGATTATCTGCAAGCCGTAGAAGAGGCCGGACAAGACCTGCACAGCCTGATGATTGTGCAACACGGAAACGTGGTGGCCGAACATTGGATGAGCCAAGGCAAGAAGGACGAACCGCACATACTGAATTCGGTGAGCAAGACCTTCACGGCAACGGCCGTAGGCTTGGCCATCCACGAAGGGCGGCTGAAGCTGACGGACAAACTCGTCTCATTCTTCCCCGACAAACTGCCTGCCGAGGTGAGCGACAACCTGGCCGCCGTCACCGTGCGCGACCTGCTCACCATGAACTGCGGACACGACACCGACCCGACAGCAACCATCCGCCAGAAGGAAGGGGCAGATTGGGCAAAGGAGTTTCTGGCGTGGCCCGTCCCCCACAAACCGGGCACCTTCTATTGCTACAACAGCGTGGGCACCTACATGCTCTCAGCCATCGTGCAGAAGGTGACCGGACAGAAGGTCATCGACTACCTGACACCTCGCCTGTTCCAACCGTTAGGCATCGACGACGCGCGGTGGGAAGAAAGCCCGCAAGGCATCAACACCGGCGGATGGGGACTGTATCTGAAGACGGAAGACCTGGCCAAGATGGGACAGCTGTTCCTGCAAAAAGGGCAATGGAAGGGACAGCAACTCGTGCCTGAAGCCTGGATAACGGAAGCCTCGTCCAAACAAGTGCCTTCGCTGCCGGCTGGCTTGAAACCGGAAATGGTGGAGAAGTTCAAGATGAAAGCGGAAAACAGCGACTGGCTGCAGGGCTATGGCTACCAGATGTGGAGATGCCGCCACAATGCTTACCGTGCCGATGGAGCCAACGGGCAATACATCATCGTCGTGCCAGAGGCGGATGCCGTGATTGTCACCACAGCTCACATACCGGACATGCAGGCCGAAATCAACCTGATTTGGAAATACCTGCTGCCCGCCCTGCAAGGCAAGTAAACCTCACACACGGGGGAAGGCCGTCGCCAACCACCAGAAAATCGAATGGAGGCATCTCGAAACGGGATGACCTCCATTCTGTCATATTGAGCGGAACGTAGCGTGGCCGAGGCATCGCCCATAAACATCCCGTGTCTTATATATACGGCCACGACGCAAGCCCGATGCAGGCAGACAACCTCCCCGTTCCTTCCGATAAAGACCTGTAGTCCGCGGATAAAGGCTCCTTGTCCGCTGCCAAAAGTTCGCAATCTACGGCAAAAACTATAAATTCAGGCTGGATTTACATAAATCTAACCTGAATTTACATAAATCTAGGCTAGATTTACATAAATCCAGCCTAGATTTATACTTTTTCTACGGCCTCGGCAACTTTTCCCCGCGGATTGGCCCGCTTGGGGATTCGTATTCGTCCGGCCTTGATTCCTCTTGTCAATAACCGGCAGCTTTGGCAATGCGCTTAGGAATGTCCGTATTGTCCATCTTGCCATAAAAGGCCTTCGACCCGGCACCAATGGCAAACACCGGCACATATTCGGCTGTATGAGTGCCCGACGTCCATCCCACCAAGGCCAGCTGGCTCATGACGCGACGGGCAGCTGCCGCCAAAGGCTCGGTCTTGGCATACAGGCTCTCGGCAAATTGCACGTGGTTCCGCACGAACGACTCCTCGTACACGTCGCGCAACAACTTCTCCTGTTCCCAGCTAAGAGGGAGTTCGCTCCAGAAGCCCATCTTTTCCGTCAGCAGCGCCTTCACCTCCGCCCACGAAGCCTTGTGATTCCCATTCTTGCGCAAGTCGGTAATGGCACGCGACAAGGTCTCCTGCGAATGGTCCTGACAAGCCAGCGACTTCAGCGCCAACGTATAGTTCTTGGCGCCCAAGCCCAGGCCACCCGTCTCATGGTCGGCCGTAATGACGATGAGCGTTTCCTTGGGGTGCTTCTTATAGAACTCGTAAGCCACTTTGACTGCCTCGTCCAAATCCATCACCTCGCGCACGGCGGTGCCGACATCGTTGTTATGGCAAGCCCAGTCAATCTTTCCACCCTCCACCATGAGGAAGAAGCCCCGGCGGTCGCCGTCCTTGGTCAAGAAGTCGATAGCACTCTCTGTTATCTGACGCAATGTCAGGTCGCCCTCTTTACGGTCGATGGCATAGGGCAGGCAGGAAGGCTCTGCGCCTTCTTGCTGAATCAACACCATCTTGCGGGCATCGGCGCGCTTGGCCAGATAATCGTCCGCACCTCGCGCCAGGGTGTAGCCCGCCTCTTCTATTTGGGGGAAGATGCTGGGCGCCTCCTTCCCGTCGAAGGTCTTGTTTGGGCGAAGGAAACCGCCTCCGGCATAGAAATCGAAGCCGGCTTTCAGCATGTCTTGCGCAATCTCGTAATACATGCCGCGGTCAGGGCGATGGGCATAGAACGAAGCAGGCGTGGCATGGTCGATGCTGACGCTGGTAGCGATGCCTACCCTACGACCGGCTTTCTTGGCCTGTTCAGCCACGCTGGTCACGGTGTTTTTCTCCGCATCCACGCCAATGGCGCCGTTGTACGTCTTCCGTCCGGTAGCCAAGGCCGTGCCTCCTGCAGCCGAGTCGGTGATGGAATTGGAAGCCGAATAGGTCGTGGCCATACCAGCCACAGGGAACGAGGCAAACGTCAGCGGCTCGGTGCCGATGCGCCCGGCCTGTTCACCCATATACATCTCGGTGGTGTTCACTTGGTTCAGGCCCATGCCGTCTCCGATGAAAAGAAACACATACTTGGCCTGCTGAGCTTGCGCGGCCACAGCCAGCAGGACGAAGAGCAGAAGATAGTTCAATCGTTTCATATACATATATTATATTGGTTAATGTCTCAATCAGGCAGGGGATAATGCCACGGCTATTCCTGCAACGGAGAGGCAAAGATAGGCATTTAGGCTCGTCCGGTCTATGACAAAAGCGTTAAAAAAACGGGCCACCGTCCGGATTCCTCCCCCCATATTCCCGACGGATGCCCCAAGCAACAGGTTAAAGACAACAAGAACGGGCTGCGCCCGTCGCTCTTCCTCCGGTCATTACTGCCCGCGGGGAAAAGAGCTACAAGCACAGCCCGTTCCTCTACAATGAATCTATAGCCCTTGAGGGTTATTTCTTCAGGATGGCCATCGTGTCCGAGGCAATCATCAGTTCCTCGTCGGTGGGGATAACCACCACCTTCACCTTCGAGTCGTCAGTAGAAATGACAGCCTCTTCGCCGCGCACCTTGTTCTTCTCGGCATCCAGCTTGACACCCATGAACTCCAATCCGGCGCAGGCGCCCCAGCGGGCCGAAGCCTGGTTCTCTCCCACTCCGCCAGTGAAGACGATGATGTCCACGCCGCCCAGAGCAGCAGCATAGGCGCCGATGTACTTCTTGATGCGATAGAAATACATGTTCTCAGCCAGACGTGCCTTTTCGTTGCCGGCAGCCACGGCATTCTCCAAGTCGCGCATATCGCTCGACTCGCCGAAGATGCCCATCACGCCACTCTTCTTGTTCAGCAGGTTGGACATGCCGGCAGCATCCAGGCCTTCCTTCTCCATGATGTAAGTCACAGCCCCGGCATCAATGTCACCGCTGCGCGTCCCCATCATCAGGCCCTCCAAAGGAGTGAGTCCCATGCTGGTGTCTACGCTCTTACCGTCCTTGATGGCCGTGATAGAGCCTCCGTTGCCAATATGACAAGTGATGATGCGCTGGCCTTCAGGATTAACGCCCAAGAACTCGCATACGCGCTTGGAAACGTAGCGATGGGACGTTCCGTGGAAGCCGTAGCGACGGACACCGTACTTCTGATACAGTTCATAGGGCACGGCATACATGTAGGCATAGTCGGGCATGGTCTGATGGAAAGCGGTGTCGAACACGCCCACCTGAGGCACATCGGGCAGGATGGCGGAAATGGCATGCACGCCCTTCAAGTTGGCGGGGTTGTGCAGCGGTGCCAAGTCGTTGCAAGCGGTAAAGGCATCCAACACCTCCTGGGTCAGCAGGACAGACTGGCTGAACTTCTCGCCGCCGTGCACCATGCGATGACCCACGGCATCAATTTCGTCCATCGACTTGATGGCTCCATACTCTGCGCTGGTCAGCGTCTGCAGGATAAACTCCACACCGGCCGTGTGCTCGGGGATGTCTTTCTCCAGAATCTTCTTCTCGCCACTGGGCAAAGTCAGCTTCAGGAACGAGTCTTTCAGACCGATTTTCTCAATGCCTCCCTGGGCGATGACGGCTTTGTGGTCCATATCAAACAGCTTGTACTTGATGGACGAACTGCCGCAGTTCAATACTAATACTTTCATGTCTATAGATTAATGGTTCGCGTTATTTCTGGTTCTTGGCAGCGATGGCCTGGTTGGCCGTGATGGCAATCATGCGGTATACATCCTCGATGGAGCATCCGCGCGACAAGTCGTTCACCGGACGGGCAATGCCTTGCAGGATGGGGCCTACGGCATCGGCATGTCCCAGGCGTTGCACCAGTTTGTAGGAGATGTTGCCTACCTCGAGCGACGGCACAATCAGCACGTTGGCATGGCCGGCAATGGCCGAACCCGGTGCCTTGCTGGCGCCTACCTCGGGCACCAGAGCTGCATCGGCCTGCAATTCGCCGTCGATGGCAATGTCCGGAGCCATTTCCTTGGCAATCTTCAGGGCTTCCACCACTTTGTCCACCACTTCGTGCTTGGCCGAGCCCTTGGTGGAGAAACTCAGCATGGCCACCTTCGGATCCATGTCTACGATGGCTTGCGCCGTACGAGCCGTGCAAACAGCAATCTGTGCCAACTGACCGGCATCGGGCACCGGCGTTACAGCCACGTCGCCCATCACCAGAATGCCATTCTTGCCGTATTCGGGCGCATGCGTCAGCAACAGCATAGCCCCCGACACGCAAGTGATGCCCGGAGCTGTCTTGATAATCTGCAGAGCGGGACGCAACACATTGCCCGTCGTATTGCGTGCACCGGCCAACTGGCCGTCGGCATCGCCGTTCTTTATCATCAGGCAGCCCAGATACAACGGATTGTGCACCAGCGTGCGGGCCTCCTCGATGGTCATGCCTTTCTTCTTGCGCAGTTCAAAAAGCAACTGAGCATATTCTTCTGCCCGGGGATTGTTGTCAGGGTCGATGATGGTAGCCTTGTCGATGTTTCCCAGGCCCCACTCCTTGGCACAAGCATGGATTTCGTCCGGATTGCCCAACAGAATCAGGTCGGCAACTCCATCAGTCAGCACTTGGTTGGCGGCTTTCAAAGTGCGTTCTTCCGTACCTTCGGGAAGAACAATGCGTTGGCGGTTCGCCTTGGCGCGCTCAACGATTTCATTAATTAACCTCTGCATAATACGTTACTAATATTATTTAGTTCGTTATTCTTTTCTACTCTAAAGCTAATAAGCCCCAAAGCAAAGCCAATGCCCGGTCTCGATGCATGGGCCAGCCTTGGACTTAACTTTCTGCAAAAGTACACAAAATTGCCACACGCAGATAGCAAAAGCGGGGCGTAAATACGCCCCGCTCCGCAATTATTATAATATTTAACACTCAGAAAATGACTTGCGGCCCCACAGTCTTATACTGCTCCATGCAACTGCCCACCGGCGCCCCTATGTAGGTAGGGTCGCACACCACGTAGCGTGTTCCGTCGGCCAGCACCACTGCGTCTCCCTTCACCTCTTCGGTGAAGCGCACCGCCGAGGCGATGTGATTGGGATAATCCAGCAGGATGACGTCCAGTCCCAAGAGGTCTTTCACCAGCGTGGCATAGAGCATCGCGCGGTCTTCGCAATCGCAATAAGGATAATAGAACGTCTCGTCCGGGAAGAAAGGTTTCTCATAACCAAACTGCTCGCCATCGGTCATATACTGGAACCCCGTCTGCACGAAGGTCAGCAGGATGTTGGCCGCCTCCACTTGCGACTTGCCTTCGATGGCCGGCCGTAACTGTGCATACAGAGCCGACTGCAGTTCTTCGCTCATCGCAGCTTTGTAGTGGACAACCACGTCGCATTGCGGATAGTCCCGATAGAAGTCCATCAGGTTCTTGTTGACCACCGTCTGCACCTTCACGACGCCATCGGCCGACGCAAACGAACGAGACTCCGCCTCCATGGAAAAAGCGGGGATGCTCTCCACGTTCAGACACACCAGGTTCTTGGCCTCGGCAAAGTCTTGCTTGTAGGTATAGATGCGCATCGAAGCATCGGGCACCGGCTCGTACACATAATACTTATTGCCGTTCATCCGCAAATAAGGGGTGCCATAGATGGTTCCGGCTGGCGCAATCAGCAGTTTCAAGCGCTCGTCTATCTTGGCCAGACGCGCCTTGTAACCCGACTTGTTGAGCAAGAACATTTGCAAGAAGGCGATGTCGTTCGGGCGGTCGGCCCCGTAGAGCTGCAAACCGATTTGCTTGGTCAGTTGCAGATAGGCCCAATCGCTCAGTTTCCGCTCTTCCTTCAAGGTCATGCAGTCCTTCACCATCTGTTCATAATCCCGGTTGCACAATTCCTTCCAGGCATCGGCCACAGCGTTTTCCTCGACACCTGCCAAAGTAAGGTTTTCGGCTGCATCGGTAGCGATGTCGAACTCCGTGCCATACAGCTCGACCGACGTGCGGTAAACGCTGCGTCCCGGCTTTACGACAGGCATCGGCACGATTACCGGCGTATAAGGCTCTCCCGGCACATAGACTCCCGGTGCGGGCTTTTCCGCCAAGTCCGGCTTCCCCGGATACTTCACAGGCACCTTATCCCCTACGCCGGGCACGGGTGCCTGCGGCACTTTCAGTTCGCCCGGTTTGATGGACACGGGGCGGGGTTCCGGCTTGGTCCGGTCAAACGACACGGGCGTGGGCGGTTCGGGACGCACGGGCGCCACCTCGGGCGCAAAAGCGTCATAGGCCTGCCAGGCTTCGCGCAGGAAGGTCTCGAACTCGGCGTCCGCCTTGTTTTTGAAATCCTCAAAGTCCTGTTGCTGCTGACGCTCGAACTTCTCGAATTCCTTCTCCAAATCTTGTGCACGCAGCGGCATGCCCGGCAAGAAGAGCGCCAGGCCCACCGCAAGCATGCCTATCTGTTTATTCATGATTGCTACAATTATTTAATCATCACCATGTCATACTGGGCGCAACGCTGGCTGTTGGGGATGGCATAAATCCACTTCAGCACATTCGCATAGGTGACTTCGCCCGTAAAGGGGATGTTTTCTTTCGTAGCCACCCACATCATGTTGATTTTCTCGCTTCCGCTGTTCCCGGCCTGCTTCTCCAGCAAATACTGCACGCCATAGCTGAAGGGCAGCTTGTATTCCTTGCCAGCCTCCAGCACCTGGTTGCCTTCGTAATCGTTGGGATAAAGCAACGAGCCCCCGTTGCTGTCAAACCAAAAGAATTTCAAGTAAGAATCAGAACCAAAGACACGCAGCGTGCACGTAAACTCCTCGCCAGCGTTATACACCGGGGCGAAGCCTTTCACATCCAGCGCATACTCCTTGTCCGCGTCCTCATCCTTCTTCACCTCGGCGTCGATGGTCACCACCTTAAACAGGCTGCGGGTGTCGGTGTCCCACACGTCTTCCACCTTCTGCTTCGTGACGTTCAGCATACCGCCGATGGCCAGCACGTTCATCTGCGAATAGGCTTCCTCGAACTCGGTTCCGTTCTCTTGGGTAATCTGGCCGAAGACCGACCACACGTTTTCCATCACTCCGGCACGCCGCAAGGCCTCTTTCTTGGCTTCCAGCAGCGCGCGCTCTTCTGCTTCTTTCAGGGTGACGTTGTCGCTCACCTGCCAGCGTCCCTGCACGTTCTTCACCTTCACGGTCCTCTGAGCATGCAGCGGCGCGGCAAGGGCGACAACCAGCAGGAGAAATACCCACTTAATCAGGCTTTTCCGTCTCATTCAGTCGAAATTCTCCTCCACTCTGATTAATAGCCCAACTTGTCCAGTTCCTTGGCCAGCTCTTCCGATTTCCGGGCCAGTTCCTTGCGTATAGCCTTCACGGCAACTTCGTTGGCCATCTGGGCCGTGCAACCGATGGTCACCATCACCTCGACGTTCTTGTTCTCCAGCGTGCGATATACTTCCACCAAAGGCACCGTGCGGCCCAGCGTGCCCGAGATGATGCTCTTGCTCGTGGCCACCATGCTCTTCAGGCTGGCAGCCTCTTCCTGTCCCATGTCGTCGTTGGCCGTCTTCTCCTCAATCAGCTGCGTCACCTTGGTCTGAATCTGTCCGGCGATGTCAATCTTGGCCGCATTGGTGGCCTGCAGGACAGCCGCCGACTGGTTGCCGCCGATGATTCGCGACGAAGCCACATACCAATACGGATTGCCCTCCATGTCCAGCTCCGCCTGCTTTTCCCAAGCGCTTTCCAGCTGTTTGTCCAGCGGCAGCTTGCCCACGGGGGTTCTGAACCCTTCCTTCTTCAGGCGCTTAGCCTCCTTGCGTGCCTCTTTCAAGGCCTTCTTCTTCAAATCCTTATCCAACACTTTCTCGTGCTTCAGCAAGGCTTCGCGAGCCTCTCCGGTAGCTTTCTGCTGAGCAGCCACATTCAAAGCAAAAATCAATGCGATGGCAGTCAGAACACTGACAAAAACTCCTTTTTTCATATTCTTCTACGTTTTTAAAAGGTTAATATTCGCGTTTTTAATCCAGGCAACACATCTCAACTTGCGGACAAATGTAAACAAATTAATCCAAACTACATGCGCCTTTGTCCGTTTTTCTGCTGTTTATGCAACCATCCGGGCAAATATTGTCCCTATCCCTGCGAAATAGAGGATTAAACGGACCGGGGCAAACGCCTGCCGACCGGAGGATGCGATGCCGGCAAGCGGGGATTACTACGCCAGCAAGCGGGGACTACTATGCCACCGACCGGGGACTACTACGCCGGCAAGCGGGGATTACTACGCCACTAAGCGCTGAAGGACAAGCCGTTTCGGGGAGGGAGGGAGCGGACGCCCGGGAAATCCGTCTCCCGCCGGCAAAAAAAGTGCCGCCCGCCGGGACAAACAAGGTGGAGAATGCCTACCTTTGCGCCCGTTTTCAGAGATAACCGAATTATTGTAAACCAAAACAGAACGCATCATGATTCGTCAATGCTTCATCCTCTTCGGATGTCTGGCTTTGGGTGAGCTGATTGTACACCTGACGGGTGTCAAACTGCCTTCCAGCATCATCGGCATGTTGCTGCTCACCTTGTTCTTGAAACTAGGTTGGATCAAACTGCATTGGGTGCAGGGCATGTCCGACTTCCTCGTTGCCAACCTGGGATTCTTTTTCGTGCCGCCCGGCGTGGCACTGATGCTGTACTTCGACATCATCGCCGCCGAGTTCTGGCCCATCGTCACGGCGTCCGTGGTCAGCACGCTGCTGGTGCTGGTCGTGACGGGCTGGGTACACCAGCTGACGCGCAAGACCATCAACAAGAACCACCCGCATCATCCAATCAATTAATACGTAGGAGGCAAAAGACATGAATTTCCTGGAGAACGAATTTTTTCTGCTGGCCGTCACGTTCGGCGTGTACTTCCTGGCCAAGTGGCTGCAGAAGAAGACGGGCGTGATGCTGCTCAACCCTATCTTGCTGACCATCGCGCTGCTTATCATCTTCCTGAAGGCGGCAGGCATCAGCTACGAGACGTACAACGAAGGCGGACACCTGATAGAGTTCTGGCTGAAGCCGGCCGTTGTGGCCTTGGGCGTGCCGCTTTATCTGCAGCTGGAGACCATCAAAAAGCAGCTGCTTCCCATCCTGCTGAGCCAACTGGCCGGCTGCATCGTGGGGGTGACGTCGGTGGTGCTCATCGCCAAGTGGATGGGCGCGCCGGACGAGATAATCTATTCGCTGGCCCCCAAGTCGGTCACCACCCCCATCGCCATGGAGGTGACCAAGTCGCTGGGCGGCATTCCGTCGCTGACGGCGGCCGTAGTGGTCTGCGTGGGATTGCTGGGCGGCATCCTGGGCATCAAGACCCTGAAGCTGACGCACATCGGAAGCCCCATGGCGCAGGGCCTGTCGCTGGGCGCGGCGGCACACGCCGTGGGCACCTCCACCGCCATGGACATCAGCCGCAAGTATGGAGCCTTTGCCAGCCTGGGCCTGACGCTGAACGGCATTTTCACCGCCCTGCTGACGCCCAGCCTGCTGAGGTGGCTGGGGCTGCTGTGATTCAGCCCTTGGTCAGCAGGCTTTCCAACCCTTCGGCATTGAGGCGGAGGTGGAACTGGCCCTTGTAGGCCACGGAGATGGAACCGGTCTCTTCGGAGACGATGATCGCATGGGCGTCGGACACCTGCGAGATGCCCAGCGCGGCACGGTGCCTGAGGCCCAGTTCCTTCGGTATGTCGAGGTTGTGGGACACAGGCAGGATGCAGCCGGCGGCCTTGATGCGATTTTTGCTAATGACCATGGCCCCGTCGTGCAGGGGGCTGTTCTTGAAAAAGATGTTCTCAATGAGACGCTGGTTGATGTTGGCATCTATCAGGTCGCCGGTGCGCACCACGTCATCCAGAGGCGTGTCGTGCTCGATGACAATCAGCGCGCCCACCTTCTGCCGCCCCATGCTGACGCAGGCCATCACAATGGGCATGATGTCCTCGTGCGACACGTCGGTTTCTTTGTTAGCGGTAAAAAAACGCAGGAAACGCTTGATGTGCTGGTGCGACCCAAGCGTCAGCAGGAAGCGGCGTATCTCTTCCTGAAACAAGATGATAAGGGCCAGCACGCCCACACTGACCAGCTTGTCGAAGATGGAGCCCAGCAGCTTCATCTCCAGCACTTGCGACACCACCAGCCAGATAAGGATAAAGACCAGGATGCCTATGAACACGTTGAGCGAACCGGAGGCCTTCATCAGCTTGTAAGTATAATACAGCAGGAGGGCCACCAGCAGGATGTCTATGAAATCTTTGATGCCAAATGCGAAAAACACGGGAGAACGATTGGTTATATATTAATGGTTGATACTTCTGACTTTGTCCACCAGCCGGATGGCTTCGACTGCCGCGCGCACGTCGTGCACGCGGAGGATGCAGGCGCCTTGGGCCAGGCAGAGGGTATGGAGCACGGTGGTGCCGTTCAAGGCCTCGGCAGGCGAGACGTCCAGCACGCGGGTCACCATCGACTTGCGCGACACCCCCACCAGCACAGGCAGGCCAAACACCCGGAACTCATCCAGATGAGCCAGCAGCGCATAGTTGTCGTCCAGCGTCTTGCCGAAACCGAAACCGGGATCGAGGATGATATCCTTGGCGCCCAGGTCACGCAAGTGCTGCACCTTGCGGGCGAAATAGAGGAAGACTTCGCGCAACACGTTGTCATAATGCGGATCCTGTTGCATGGTCTGCGGCGTGCCTTGCATGTGCATCAGCACGTAGGGCACGCCCAAGTCGGCCACGGTGGGAAACATCTCCGCGTCCATCTCGCCGCCGGATATGTCGTTGATGAGGGCCACGCCGTATTCTTCCACGCACCGCCGCGCCACATCTGCCCGGAAGGTATCGACCGACACCACGGCATCGGGACACACGTGCCGTATCACCTCCAGCCCCCGGCGCAGGCGTGCCATCTCTTCCTCGGGAGACACATCGGCTGCGCCCGGCCTCGACGAATAGCCGCCCAGGTCGAGGATAGACGCGCCCTCGTCCAAGGCCTGCTCCACACGGCGGGCGATGTCGGCCTCCGTCTGCGTGCGGCTTCCGGCAAAGAAGGAGTCGGGCGTGACGTTGACAATGGCCATTACACGGGGAGTGGAGAGATCCATCAGACGGCCGTTTACGTTGATATATTCGGGCATAACAGGTGTAGATGTAAGCATACTCTTTCGTTGTACAGCCCCTATGGGCTTAGACGCCTGCAAATGTAGGGAAAAAAGCCATGCGACGAGCAAGGAATGGGGACAAAAAACATTTTCCGTTTGGCCGTCAGGACAGAAAGCCATACCTTTGCAGGGCTTAAAAAGAGGAAATATGGATATAGACACGCTTTACCGCCTGTTCCTCCAAAGCACAGGCGTGACCACCGATAGCCGCCGCTGCACGGCCGGTTCCATGTTCATCGCCCTGCGGGGCGAATCGTTCGACGGCAACGCCTTTGCCGCCCAGGCCTTGCGCGACGGATGCGCCTATGCCGTTGTCGACAATGCCCGATACCTGCCTCAAGGCGACGCCCGCTACATCCTGGTGGACAACTGCCTGCAAACCCTGCAACGCCTGGCCCGCCACCACCGCCGCACGCTGGGCACCCGCATCATCGGCATCACCGGCACCAACGGCAAGACAACCACCAAGGAACTGATGGCTGCCGTGCTCTCCACCACCTATCGCCTGCACTACACGCAGGGCAACCTGAACAACTCCATCGGCGTGCCTCTCACCCTGCTGGGACTGAAACCGGAACATCAACTGGCCGTGGTCGAAATGGGCGCCAGCCACCCGGGAGACATCCAGGAACTGGTGGACATCGCCGAACCGGACGACGGCCTCGTCACCAACGTGGGACGGGCGCACCTGCAGGGGTTCGGCTCGTTTGAAGGCGTCATCCGCACCAAAGGAGAACTGTTTGACTACTTGCGCGCCAAGGGCGGCGCCACCGTCTTTGTGCACGACGACAGCCCTTACCTGACGGAGATGGCACACGGCCTGACCCAACTGCGCTACGGCACACGCCCGGGCCTCTATGTCAGCGGACACCCTACGGGCCGTTCGGCTTTCCTGGCCTTTGAATGGCAGGGCGAGGGCGAAACGACTGCCCACCCCGTGCAAACGCACCTCATCGGCGACTACAACCTGCCCAACGCCCTGGCGGCCCTGGCCGTGGGACGGCACTTCGGCGTATCGCCCCAGGCAGCCTGCCAGGCCATCGCTGCCTACCAGCCTCGCAACCACCGTTCACAACTGGTACAGACTGCCGACAACACACTCATCGTAGACGCTTACAACGCCAACCCTACCAGCATGAAAGCCGCCATCGACAACTTCGCCCGTATGGAAGCCCCAGGCAAGATGCTGATACTGGGAGACATGCGCGAACTGGGCGCAGACAGCCACGCCTTGCACCAGGAGGTGATAGACCACCTGGAGGCATGTGGCCTGACGGATGTCGTCCTCGTGGGCCAGGAGTTTGCCGGCACGCGACACCACTTCCTGTCTTATCCCGACGCAACAGCCCTCGTCGAAGACCTGCGCCGCCAACGCCCCGCCGGAAAGACCATTCTCATCAAAGGCTCAAACAGCCTGCATCTGGACACCGTGGCCCAAGCATTGGAAGAAGAGAAATGACAGTCAGCTCTCTCTGCTTGACTCCGAGTGCGGAGCTTCCTTCTGCCACATCTTCTTCCTTACCCATTGTGCCACGGCCGATGCCAGGATGGCCCCCACGCTGTTGGCCGCAAAGTCCAGCCAGTCGCCTCCGCGATACGTAGTACAATAGGCCTGCAGCAGTTCTACCCCGCCGCTGAACAGGATGGGACAAACCAACGCCCCTACCCACGCATGCCACAGCGGCGTGCGTTCCTTCCGGTGCGCCCGCAAGAACTCCAGCCACAGCATCCCCGACATGCCGAAATACATGCACACATGAACCACCTTGTCAAGGTGGGGAATGCCGTCGAGCCCGGTGCTGGGCGGACGGAAGAACGAGAGGTAGACAACGGCAACTATCACCAGCAGCGACACGGGATATTTCCTAATCAGATACAGCATACTTAAAAACTTTACGATTTGCGCGTCAAAAGTACAGAACTTTTTCTACATTTGCACGGATTAATCACGTTTAATAACATTCTGAAAGGAAAACAACGGGTATGACAACAAACAACAGAGCTAACTTCGGCACCAAACTGGGTGCCATCCTGGCCGCCGCAGGCTCGGCAGTGGGACTGGGCAACATCTGGCGCTTCCCCTATATGGCAGGCGAACACGGCGGGGCGGCCTTTATCCTGATTTACCTGGGCTGCGTGCTGCTGTTCGGCGCCCCCATCATGATGGCCGAGTTTGTCATCGGGCGACACTCGCAATCGAACACGGCACGTGCCTACCAGAAGCTGGCTCCCGGCACGCAGTGGCGATGGGTGGGACGCATGGGGGTGCTGGCCGGGTTCCTCATCCTGAGCTATTATTCCGTAGTGTCAGGCTGGACGCTGGAGTATATCTGCGCAGCCGGATTGGGACACTTTGCCGACAAAGGGCCGGCCGATTTCGTCAACTTGTACAACAACTTCGTGGGAAACCCGTGGATACCTGTGCTGTGGGCCGTCGCCTTCCTGCTCATCACGCACTTCATCGTGGTGAAAGGCGTGGAGAAAGGCATCGAACGCTCGTCGAAGCTGATGATGCCGTTGCTCTTCCTCCTGCTGCTTGTTCTGGCGGTCTGCGCCTTGCTGCTGCCGGGGGCAGGCCGGGGCATCGAGTTCCTGATGAAGCCCGACTTCAGCAAGGTGAACGGCAGCGTGCTGCTCAGTGCCATGGGGCAGGCCTTTTTCTCGCTCAGTTTGGGTATGGGGTGCATGTGTACGTATGCCTCCTACTTCAAGCCTAACACCAACCTTCCGAAGACAGCCCTCAGCGTGTCGCTCATAGACACCAGCGTGGCTATCCTGGCAGGCCTCATCATCTTTCCCGCCGCCTTTGCCGTGGGCATTCAGCCCGACCAGGGCCCCGGACTGCTTTTCGTCACCCTTCCCAACGTGTTCCAGCAAGCCTTTGGCCATGTGCCCTTCATAGCCTCGCTGCTGGCGGTGATGTTCTACATCCTGTTGGCCCTGGCGGCACTGACCTCGACCATCTCGCTCCACGAGGTTGTGACGGCCTACCTGCACGAAGAGTTCCGCCTGTCGCGCGGCAAGGCTGCCCGGATGGTGACGGGTGGCTGCATCGTGCTGGGCACGTTGTGTTCGCTGTCACTCGGCGTGGGACGGGACTACACGCTGGCTGGCATGACGCTGTTCGACCTCTTCGACTTCGTGACGGCCAAACTGATGCTGCCACTGGGCGGACTTTTCATCGCGCTCTTTGCCGGATGGTATCTGGACAAGAAGCTGCTGCGCGACGAGCTGACCAATCATGGAGCGCTGCGTCTGCCCGTCTACGGCCTCATCCTGTTTCTGCTCAAGTTCGTGGCGCCCATCGGCATTGCCTTCGTGTTTATCAACGAGCTGAAGCTGCTGTAGGCGACAGACACGGCGGACGGGAGGCAAACGACAACGGCCCCGCCAGCTATCGGATGGCTGGCGGGGCCGTTTTGCGTGCCGGGCCGGAGAAGGCGGGGCGGCGCGTGTCAGCGGACGAGGTGGGGCTTCAGGGCTTTTTGCCAGATGCGGTAGCCGGCCTCGTTCAGATGGAGACCGTCGGTCGAGAGGTCGGCACGGAGAATGTGGCTCCGCTTGCCGTCGGTGAAGAGGGGGAAGAGGTCGACAAACGAGACGCCGCGACGCTCGGCCACCTGCCGCAGCAGGCGGTTGGTCGCAGGCACGAGGTCGGTCTTCCCCTCCAGGCGCGAGTAGCGGCCAAAGCTCTCGTTGACGGGCAAGAGGCTCTGCAGGCACACCTTCGTGTCCGGCGACTCGGTCTGAATGCGTGCCAACAGGCGGTCTACCATGCCGGCTATGCTGTCCGGCGAGCAGCCGTTGGCCAGGTCGTTGACCCCTATCATGAGGCAAATCTGGCGGGGATGCCCGGGCAGTATCTGGTGGAGACGATCCATGACGCCGGCGGCACAGTCGCCGATGATGCCCCGGTTGAGCACGTGACGGTGCCCCAACCTGTCGGCCCAGTCGCCGCCGTTCTCGGTCAGGCTGTTGCCCAGCATCACGATGTCTTGCGGCGTGACGTCGGGTTCGTCCATGAACTGGAGGAAGCGGCGGTAGTAGTGTTCGGTGTAGGGAGCCGGCGCATCGCACGAGGCATCGGCGCAGGCCTGTCCCTCGCGGCAGGTGCCCGTGCAGCGGATGGACGCCGCCACGGCGTTGGCCACCAGCGAACGGAGGCGCACCACGCTATGCTCGTCTTTGGGATGGACGGCGTTGATAAGGAGGATGACGCTGGTGTCCGTCACGGGGTCGATGACGATGCTGGTGCCTGTGTAGCCCGTATGCCCGTAGGTCTGGGGAGAGAAGAAGTCGCCGTTGTTCGACGCATAGGCGGTGAAGCAGTCCCATCCCAGCGTGCGCCCCAGGGCGGCCGTGGCCCGGGGAACCGTACGCATGGCACGCACGGTCTGCGGCGAGAGGATGCGCCGGCCCTGCCATTGTCCCCCGTTCTGCAGGGCGGCACAGAGGATGGCGATGTCATTGGCTGTCGAAAAGACGCCGGCATTGCCGCTGACGCCCCCGTTCATGATGCGGGCCAGGGGGTCGTGCACCTGTCCGCAGAGCACTTGCCCATTGGGCTGCACCTCGGTGGGGGCTATCATCGCGTGCCAATCCTCGCCCCGGCGGGCCCAGTGCGCGTCGGAGACGTTGACCCAGCGTCCGCGCTTGTCCGTGCGGCAGGGCAGGTAGTCGGTGTGGTCCATGCCCAGGACGTCGAAGATGTTCTGCCGGGCGAAGTCGCGCAGGGACTGTCCGGAGACGGCCTCGATGACGTGCTGCAGGGCAATGTAGTTCAGGCAGCTGTATTGGAAGTCCGTCTGCGGGGCGAAATCCCGTCGGCAGGTGTCTATGTACTGAAGCAGGACGTCGGGGCGGAGCATGCCGGAGGCCTCGACCAGACGGTCCACCGGGGCGTAGGGCGGAAGGCCGGAGGTGTGCGTCAGCAGGTCGGCCAGGCGGATGGTCCGGCTGCGGCCGGTGGCGGGATCAGTCCAGTCGCGGAAGCCGGGGAGATGGAGGCTGACGGCGTCCAAGAGGCGCAACTGTCCGCGTTCGGCCAGGATGAGGGTGGAGATGGCAGTGGACATGGCCTTGCTGCACGACGCCATGTCGAATATGGCGTCGGTGGTCATCGGCACGGTGTCGGGGTAGACGCTGCGGTTGCCGTAGGCCTTGAGGTAGGCCATCTTGCCGTGGCGCACGACGGCCAGGACGGCGCCGGGGATGCCGTCGTCGTGGATGGCGCGGCGGATGGCCTGGTCGGCATACTGGAGGTGGCGCGAGTCCATGCCCACCTGTTCGGGGGCCACGCGGGGCAGCTGCTGCGCCGGGGCGGCGGACGCTCCCGCCAGGAGGGCGAGGGCGAGGAGGAATCTGAGGGGTTTCATGAGGAGTGGGTTTGTGGGTTAATATTCTTTACATCGGAGGCAGCCGGGGATGAGTCGGCGACTCATCCCACATCAGTCGGCGACTCATCCGGCATCAGTCGGCGACTCATCCTGCATCAGTCGGCGACTCATCCTGCCTGAGTCTCCGTATGCTCATTATCAACACGTTGCGCGAAGGCGGCCGGCTTTCCGATTTATTTACAACGAGGGGGCTCCCGCGCCGCGGTAGGCGTCGATGGCGGCCTTGACGGAGCCGTGCATCAGCAGGAGGGCGTGCGCCTTTCCGTAGTCCAGGCCCAACTCGTCGACGAGCATGCGCGTGCCGCGGTCGACGAGCTTCTGGTTGGTCAGCTGCATGTTGACCATCTTGTTGCCCTTGACGCGGCCCAGTTGTATCATGACGGTGGTGGTAATCATGTTGAGTATCATCTTCTGTCCCGTTCCGGACTTCATGCGGCTGCTTCCGGTGACGAACTCGGGGCCTACGATCATCTCGATGGGTATGTCTGCCTCCGCGGCCATGGGGCTGTCGGGGTTGCTGGTGATGCAGGCGGTGAGGATGCCGTGGGCGCGGGCCTCACGCAGGGCGCCGATGACGTAGGGGGTCGTTCCGCTGGCGGCGATGCCGATGACGGTGTCCTTCGTCGAGATGTTGCGCTCGGTCAGCTCCTGCCAGCCGCGTGCGGTGTCGTCCTCGGCCTTCTCCACGGGATTGCGCAGGGCCGTGTCGCCCCCGGCGATGAGGCCGATGACCAACGTGGGCGGCATGCCGAAAGTGGGGGGTATCTCGGAGGCGTCCAGCACGCCGAGGCGTCCGCTGGTGCCCGCGCCGATGTAGAAGATGCGGCCGCCTTGTTTCATGCGGGGGACTATCTGGTTGACGAGCTTCTCTATCTGCGGGATGGCCTTGCGGACGGCCAGGGCCACTTTCTGGTCTTCGGTGTTGATGTCTGTCAGTATCTCGTGCACCGACATCTTGTCCAGGTCGTTGTAGAGCGAAGGTTGCTCTGAAATCTTGATGAATGCCATAGGGTTTTACAGTTTATCAGGTGTGTCTCACCTTCTGAGGTTGGGTCTGCGTATGCGTGTCGTGGCGGCTCTGGGGTCATGCTCCGGCGTGGTAGGCCACGAGCCCGGGCATGGGGCTTTGGAGCACGGTGCCCAGCGTCAAGCCTTCGGCGGCGGCTGCCTCGGCCAGGAGCGGGCGGTAATAGTGGGCCACGGAGCCGATGAAATGGACGGGATACGTGCGGCAGCCTTCGTATTGCAGGACGTTGCGGCGGAAAAAGGCGCGGAAGCTGTCCAGCACGAGGGCATGCACGGTGGGGTCGTCCAGGTGGCGCGACAGGAAGGGGGACAGCCCGGCCAGGAAGCGGTTGGGGAAGGGACGGCGGTAGACCCGGTCGATAATCTCGGCGGGTGTCAGACCCGTCTCGTCCAGGAACTGCTCTTTCAGCCCCGGAGTCATCTGGTTCTTCAGCAAGTTGCCCACCATCAGGCGGCCCAGCACGGCGCCGCTGCCCTCGTCGCCCAGGATGAATCCCAGGGGCGAGACATTGCTGACGATGGCCGACCCGTCGTAGAAACACGAGTTGCTGCCCGTGCCCAGTATGCAGGCGATGCCCGCCCGGCGTCCACACAAGCCTCGGGCGGCGGCCAGCATGTCGGTGCTGACCTCGACCTCCGCGCCGGGCAAGTGGGCACGGATAGCGCGCGTCACCAGGTCTATCTTGTCCGGAAAGGCGCAGCCTGCCCCGTAGAAATACACCGCCTCCGGACGCCTTCCGTCCAGCTGCGCCACCAGGGCGGTCACCTCGCCGCTAATCTCTTCCTCCGACTGGAAGAACGGGTTGGTGCCCTTTGTGAACACTTCCCGAACCACTTCTCCCTGCTCCGCCAAGCACCAATGCGTCTTCGTGGAGCCACTGTCTGCTATCAATATCATAATCTTATATCTTAATGTAAATCTTACGCTTATACAATTGGTAACCGATGCACCAGTTGATGCACACAAACACCAGGGCATAGGCCAGCGAGCCGCCCGTGTCGCCCAGCCAGGGCCGCAGGCAGACGTCGTACATCAGGCCGTGTATGCTGATGCTGCCCCCGTCCCAGGGCAGGCGGATGCAGCCGAACAGGATACCCAGCACCCCGCCAAGCACGTACATGAACAGGGGGTTGACGCCAAACGACTCGAAGAAGAGGCTCCAACGCCGCCACCCTCTCACGTCGATCACCCAGATGAGCAGGGCCAGCAGGCTGGATGCCAGGCCGCACGTAGTCAGGACAAACGTGGGCGACCAGACTTTCTTGTTCAACGGGCAGCCATAGCTCAGCAGCAGGCCGGCAAAGGTCAGCACCGTGCCCACCAGGAAGAGCTTTATCAAGTGCGAGCGCAACACCTCGTCGCGACTCTGCTCGACCTCGCCCTCCCGCCGCCGAAGCATCATCCGCCCCACGCAGAAGCCCAACAAGACGTGCGCAATGGCCGGTATGGTGCTCAGGATGCCTTCGGGATCAATGCCGTTGTCTTTATACATGTGCGCCGGCGTCAGTATGGCCCGGTCGACCACCGAGAGGACGTTGGCCTCGCCGTAGACAAAACCGTTTCCGCCCATCAGCAGCAGGAAGTAGCCCACCAGGAGGCAGGCAATCAGCCAGGGAATGTAGCGGTGGCGCACCGTGAGGGCAATCAGGGCCGCGGCGCAATAGCACAAGGCCAACCGTTGCATCACGCCCAGGATGCGGATGTGGTCGAACGTCCATACGGCCTCCCACAGTTGCGCCCCGAAGCCGATACCCTCCGTCGGGCTACTCCAATAGTAACAGAAGCGCGAGAACCACCCGATGGCCATGCCGATGAGAAAGATTACCACCGTGCGCCGCACGATCTTCAACGCCGCCGCACGGCTAAAGGTAAAGTCATACTTCCGCAACGAAATGTAGGTCGATATGCCCATGATGAACATGAAAAACGGGAACACCAGGTCGGTCGGGGTCAGTCCGTTCCACTCTGCATGACGCAGCGGAGCGTAGATGTGTCCCCACGAACCGGGATTGTTCACCAGTATCATGCCTGCTATGGTGATGCCCCTCAGAATGTCGAGCGCCAGGATGCGCTGGCTCGTCCGGGGGCCGGTGGGTGCTGTTTGGTTCTTATCCATGGTTTGTTTCTGTTTGTAAGTGATGCTGTCTGCTATTCGTTCTCCTTCTTCTTCGTGCATTCGTCCACCAGATAGGCGATGGACACGTAGGGTATGCCGCTGTTGGTAGTCAGCCCGATTTCGCACGTCCGGCTGTTGCTGTAGCCTATCTGTATGTTGGCAGCCTCTATCTGCGGGCGGAGCTTGCGCAAGGCATAGGCGTTCAGCTCGGGATGAGTAAAGCCCCTATCGCCGGCAAAGGCGCAACAGCCCACCTCTTCGGGCACCAGCACTCGGCCTTTGGTGCACAACTGGGCCAGCTTCACCAGCATGTCGCCCAAACCCATCTCACGCATGGAGCAGGTGATGTGCACGGCCACAGGACGGTTGATGGGCACAAAGGTGAGATACGGCCTCAGGAAGGTGTAGATAAACTCCACCGGCTCATACAACTTCATCCGACGGATGGTCTGGCGCATGCGGTGCAGACAGGGGCTTTGGTCGCAAAGCACGGGATACTTTCCCTCCTCGCTGGCCTGCCACAAGGCTGCTTCCAATTCGGCACTCTTGCGGTCGGCAATGTCGGGCATGCCCTTGCTTTCCCAGATGGTGCCGCAACACAACTTGTCCATACGCTCGGGATATATCACCTCATACCCGGCCTTCTGCAGCAACTTCGTCATCTTGTTCACCAACGGCTGCTCGACAGGAGACTTGCGGGCCAGGCCCATTGTCTGATTGATGCAGCTGGGGAAGTAGACCACCTTCCGAGGACTTGGCACTTCCTTTCTCTCGGCGTGGCATTTGAAAGCCTTCGGCATGGCCGGTGTCCACTGGGGAATGCCCAGCAGATGGTGCAGGCCACGTGTCAATTTGCTCATAGTGGAAGTGCCCAACACGGCATGGGTCGTATCGGCCAGGGTCAGGACAGGACGCAATGAACGCTCGATGCCAGACAGATGACGGGCTGCATAATCTCCCACCTTGTAGCCAAGACTTTGCGGAGGCAGCAGTTGCTGGCGGACGTAGTGCGTCAGGTCGCCTGTATTGATGCCCATGGGGCAAGACATGGCACAGAGACCGTCGCCCGCACAAGTCTGGTTGCCGAGGTAGTAATATTGCTTGGTCAGCAGGTGCAGACGCTCGGGGTCTTCGCCACTCTGACGGAGACGGGCTATCTCACGCTGGATAACAATGCGCTGACGCGACGACAGGCTGAAGCCGCACGACACGCAGTTCAACTCGCAAAAACCGCACTCGATGCACTTGTCCACTTTCTTCAGAGAAGGTTGGATGCCGGTCTCCTGGCCTTCCCCGAAGATAAGCGGCAGGGGCTTGAAGTGTTTCAGGTGACACTGCGGGTCGTCGTTGAAGATAACGCCCGGATTGAGCAATCCCAACGGATCGAAAAGCTGTTTCACCTTCTCCATATAGCCGAATGCCACGTCGCCCCACTCGTAACGCACGTAAGGAGCCATGTTGCGTCCGGTGCCGTGCTCGGCTTTCAGGGAACCGTCGTATTTGTCCACCACCAGGTGTTTGACATCCTCCATCATGTCGGCATAACGCTTCACCTCGGCCTCCGTGGCAAAGCTCTGGTTCAGGATGAAGTGATAGTTACCTTCCAGGGCATGGCCATAGATGCAGGCGTCGTCATAACCATGGCGGGCGATGAGTTGCTGCAGGTCGGCCGTGGCATCGGGCAAGTTTTCGATATGAAAAGCCACATCTTCGATGAGGCAAGTGGTGCCGGGACGGCGGGTGCCTCCCACCGAGGGGAAGATGCCCGACCGGATGGCCCAGTAGGGACCGTATTCTGCGGGGTCGTCTGTGAAACGGACAGGCACGTAGGTATGGAAAGCGGACAGGCAACGGGTGATGGCTGCGATGTTCTGCTGCAGTTCTTCGGGCGTGCGGGCCTTGGTTTCGGTCAGCACGGCGGTCAGGCCCGAGGGGTCGTCCACCTCTGTCTTATACTTCAGGTAATTCGCATCGTCCACGGAAGAGAGGCTCTTATAGTCCAGCATCTCGGCGCCCTTCACCAGCAGCTCGCCGGAGGCGTCCGCCAGAGGCTTCATGGCCACCACGGCGCGGCTGGCCTCCTGGATGGTGGTGAAATAGAGCATCGCGCTGGCCTTGCAGGGATAATCGTATTCGGTCTTCATCGTCACCTGCGACAGGAAAGCCAGGGTACCCTCGCTGCCTACCATGAGGTGGGCGATGATGTCAAACGGGTCGTCGAAGCAAACGAAAGGCAAAAGGTTCAGGCCTGTGACGTTCTTGATGGAGTACTTATAGCGGATACGGTCGGCCAGTGTCTGGTCGGCACGTATGGCATCGCGCAGGGCACAGAGGCGGCGCAGGAAGTCACGATGCGTCACCTCGAACGAGGCGCGGCTGACGGTGTCTGCCGTATCGAGCACGGTTCCGTCGGCCAGGACGATGCGGACAGACAGCAACATGCGGTCGCTGTTGGCATGTGTGCCGCAGTTCATGCCCGAGGCGTTGTTCATCACGATGCCGCCCACCATGGCGCTCTTCACCGAAGCGGGGTCGGGGGCAAACTTACGCCCGTAGGGGGCCAGCAGCTCATTGACGCGTTGTCCCACGATGCCGGGCTGGAGGGTGATGCGTTCGTGGTCGGGACTGATGGAATATGCCTCCCAGTGCTTACCGGCCACGATGAGGATGGAGTCGCTGATGGCCTGCCCGGAGAGGCTGGTGCCGGCGGCGCGGAAGGTGACGGGCAGCCGGTGGCGCGTGGCCAGACGAAGCAGTTGCGACACTTCATCCTCGTCCATGGAACGGATAACGATTTGCGGGACGAGGCGATAGAAGCCGGCGTCCGTGCCCCAAGCCAGGCGGCGCAGTTCGTCGGTATAGATGCGTTCCTGCGGGATGAAGGCCTGTGCCTCGCGCAGGAAGGCGGCGTAACGGTTAGTTTCCATATTGACGTATATGCTTTATTGATACAGATAGTATTTCTCCGACAACTTGCGGAACGCTTCTGCATCTTTGTCCCAATAGTCGCGCACGTCCTCCCAGCGGTTGCGGCGGGCGAAGCGTTCGCGCACCTGACGGCTGCCGCACACCTGGTCGAACATCCGGAAGCGGCCCGGGTCGGCATGGTCGAACACGGCATGTTCCGGCCAGAGGCGGGCCACCTCCTGCATCACCAGGAACTGGATGCAGCTCAGGGGGGCGCGGGCATAGTCGACGATGTGCACCTGCACGCCCTGCAACTGCTGCCCCTGCCCCACGGCGTAGAACGGCTTCAGGTAGATGGGGCGGAAGATGACGCCCGGCACCTCCAGCGCGTTCAGCGCCCGGGCCAGGCTGTCGGCCTCGGCCCACGGGGCGGCAAACATCTGGAAGGGGATGGTGTAGCCCACGCCGATGGACATGTATCCCAGCTCGCCCAGGATGCCGCTGACCGGGTAGAACCATGCCGACAGGGCCTGGGGCACGTGGGGCGACGAGGGCACCCACTGCAAGCCCGTCTGCGTGTAGTCCATGTCGCGCGTCCAGCCCTTCATCGGGACCACGTGCAGCTGGCACCGGACGCCGCCCGAGAGCATGCGCTCGCCGTTGAGCATCAGGGCCAGTTCTCCGCAAGTGAGGCCGTAAAGATACGGTATTTTGAATTGACTGACAAACGAAAGGCAGTCATCTTCCACCAGGCATCCCTCCACCTTCCTGCCGCCCAGGGGGTTAGGCCTGTCCAAGACGATGAGTTCCTTGCCGCACTCGGCCGCCGCCTCCATGGCCAAGCCCAGGGTGCTGATGTAGGTGAACGAGCGGCAGCCGATGTCTTGTATGTCGTACACCAGCGCGTCCACGCCCTCCAGCATCTCCGGCGTGGCCTTGCGCGTCTTGCCGTAGAGGGAATGGACGGGCAGCCCGGTGGCGGGGTCGCGTTGGTCGGCGACGTGGTCTCCGGCATGGGCGTTGCCGCGCACGCCGTGCTCCGGAGCATAGAGGGCCACCAGACGGACGCCGGGCGCCTCGTGGAGGATGTCGATGGTGGAGCGCAGTTGGTTGTCCACGCCCGTGGGGTTGGTGATGAGGCCCACGCGCTTGCCTTGCAGGCAACGGAAGCCGTCGGCCTTGAGCACTTCCAGGCCGGTCTGCACGCGGATGGTCTGCGCCGGGCACAGGGCCGCCGGCAGCAGCGCGACGAGCAGGGCGCAGAGCAGGCGCGCGAGGGCAAGGGTGTCTTGTTTCGGGGTCGTCCCCAGTCGTTTCAATAGTCGTACCATAGGTTTTCTGTCTTTATATATTATAAAATCTTTTCTTATCCCTCCGGGGACAGGTCGGCGGCGCCAGACAAGTCCGATTATCAGCCACTCATGTTCAACCGCCGTATCATCGGGGATGAGACGCCGTGTGATCCTACATCAGACGGCGTGTGATCCTACATCAGACGCCGTCTCATCCTACATCAATCGCCGACTCATCCCCGGACGCCCGCCGTATCAGGATTTCTCAACAGCCTTGCGGCCGAAGTTGGGATCTACCTTCACCAGCATGGCCACGCCGACGGTAAAGATGCAACAGAGCATCGTCCAGACGAAGAAGTGGCGGTAGCCGATGGTCTCCTGAAGCCATCCGGCCACCATGCCCAGCATCATGCTCAGGGCCATGAAGCCGGTGCAGATGGCGTAGTGCGACGTCTTGAAGCGTCCCTCGGAGTAATAGATGAGGTAGAGCATGTAGGCCGTGAAGCCGAAACCGTAGCCGAATTGCTCGACGAAGACGCAGATGTTCACCGTCAGGAGCGAATGGTCCTGCACGTAGCTCAGGTAGACAAACGTGAGGCACGTCAGCGACATGCTCCAGGCCATGGGGTGCAGCCACTTCTTCAGTCCGCCCCGCGCCGCGCACAGGCCGCCGACGATGCCGCCCAGCGTTAGGCCGATGATGCCCACAGTGCCGTAGACGAGGCCCACCTCGCCGGTGGTCAGTCCCAGTCCCCCCTTGTCCACGGGGTCGAGAAGGAAGGGCTGTATGATCTTGGTCAGCTGTGCCTCGGGGAAGCGGTAGAGCAGCATGAAGGCGATGGCCGCCACGGTCTGCCCCGGGGGGAGCTTGGTGAAGAAGGTGCGGAAGGCGTCGATGAAGCCACGGATGATGCTGCGTGCGTCGGTGTCGCGGCGGGCGCTGTCGGCCGAGGGACGGGGCAGGGCCCAGCTGTGGTAGAGGGCGACGAGGAAGAAGAAGGCGGAGAGCACGACGAAGACGACGAGCCAGGCCAGGGGGATGTTGCCCGAAGTGCCCACAAAGGTGGCCTCCGTGCGTGCCTGTAGCTTCTGGTCGATGTGAAAGAGGAGGTAGGCGGGGCGGTCCCAGTTGCGCTCGCTGAACTCGAATCGCGTCGACAGCCGTGCCTGCTCCAGGCGTATGCTTTGGTCTCCGCCGCGGTATTCCACGTTGAGAACAATGGTCTGCCCCGGGTCGGGACGACGGTTGAGGCGCACGGCGGCCAGGGCGATGTTGTCGGCCACCGGCCCTTCAGCCACCCGCCGTTCCTCGCCGAAGGTGCGTCGCAGCCAGGCTCGGAAAGGACTGTCCTGCCCTTCGGCCGCGACGGCCTGGGGCGTGCCTGCCTGGCGGACGGCACCCGTGACGAAGCCGTTGCGCACGTTCAGGTTGTTCACCGAGTCGAGCATCAGGGCGGCATAGGCGGCAAAGTCGGTCTCGCCTCCGCGCCCGTCGGCCACGGCATCCGGCGCCTGTATGGACGCCTGCAGCGTCTCGCCGCTGCTCAGGAAGCAGAGCGTAGCCCCGTCCGTCGCCGTCCCTGTGGCCGTCACCTGCGGAAGGACGGCCGCCGAGGCGGGCAGCGAGGGGTCGGCCACCACGCGGAGACGCACAGGCTCCAGCCCGGAGTTCATCTCTATCAACCCGGCCAGGATGACCAGGATGCCCTGCCCCATGACGGTGGCGATGCGGTAGAACGTGCTTCGGATGCCCACGTAGAGCGACTGGTCGTGCTCGTCGAGGGCCAGCATGTAGAAGCCGTCGGCGGCTATGTCGTGCGTGGCCGAGGCAAAACCCATCAGCATAAAGATGGCGAAGGTGAACTGCACGTAGAACGACGTGGGCAGCGTGAAGGCGATGCCCGCCAAGGCGACGGCCACCACCCACTGCATGGCCAGCGTCCACCAGCGTTTGGTCTTGATGATGTCCACGAAGGGACTCCAGAAGGGCTTGATGACCCACGGCAGTCCCAGCCAGCCGGTGTAGAGGGCGATGTCGGTGTTCGACATGCCCAGCCGCTTGTACATGATGACGGAGATGGTCATCACCGCCACGTAGGGCAAGCCCTGGGCGAAATAGAGGGTGGGTATCCATGCCCATGGCGAGCGGCGTCCCCGGGCCTGCGGTCGGATGTCTGTATCTTTCATTTCGTTGCTTGATAAGGGGTTATTCGTATCTTTTCTCGATGGACGCGCCGATGTAGTAGTGCAGCAGGATGGTGTCGTAGGCATAGCCCTGCTCGCCCATCACGGCCGCCCCGATCTGGCAGAGGCCCACGCCGTGTCCCCAGCCTGCCCCTGTGAGGACGAACCGTCCCGGCACGCCGTCGGGCCCGATGTCTTCCTTGTCCACCACGAAGGCCGAACTGTAGAGGTGCGAAGGCGAGAGGGTGCGGCGTATTTCCAGCTCCTTGCCGATGGTGCAGGTGTGCCGGGTGCCCACGATTTTCAGCTTCCACAGGCGTCCGCTGGTGCCGCGCGCCACGGGCACCAGGTCTACGATGCGCCCGTAGTCCACGCCCGAACGCCGCCGGATGAGGTCGGCCAGCTCGTCCTGCCCGTATTCCACCCGCCAGCGATAGAAGTCCGTGGTCTCCTGGTCGTAGTTGTTCAGCACTTGCGACAGGATGCGCTTGTCCGTCGTGTTGCAGAAAGCCGGCGGCGAGGTACGAATCCAGCGGTCGGCCTCGCTCTCCCGGGTCAGGTCGGGACAAGCGACGACCGGACTGCCCGTGACGGCACTGCCGCCCTTCCGGTCCAGCTGACGGGCCAGGTAAGGATGGCGGATGTTCTCCCAGCAATACTGGAACTCCTCGAACGCGCCGCCGCAACACTTGGAGAAACGCGCGTCGCAAATCTGTCCGTCGTACATCAGCACCTGACCGCGCGTGGCGGCAATGGCCCTGCGGACGGCCTCGGTGGAGGCACGCGTGATGCCTTGATAGCGTTGGCAATGGTCGTCGGCGCAGACGTCGAAACGGGTGTGGTCTTCGCGGTCGTACCATTTGATGCATTCGCCGGGAGCCTGCTCGGAAGCGGTGTAGGCCGTGTGCGACGCCTTTATCTGCTTGTCCTTCTCAATCTGTGCCAGCAACCAACTGCGCGAGATGACGGCATGGGCCTTGAGCAACTCCAGCGAAGCCGTAGCGCTCATCTCGCTGGAAATGACGCTGGTCAAGTAGTCTTCCACCCGCACGATGTCGATGCCCGTCAGCTTGCCGTCTTCCACAATGATTTTCAGCGCGCCCTGAAAGCGCTGGTCTTCCCGACGCTCCCAGTGGAAGCCGATGCCGATGGTGACGTCCAGCAGGTCGAACGAAGCAGTGGACTCGTCCTGCGGCTCGAAGAGCAGTTCGTCATAGACGCGGCCGTTCCACAGGATGCGGCCGTTGTCGTAGGTGGCGGTCTGCTTCCCCGCCACGGGTTCGCCGCCGGCCAGATAGGTGCCGTTCAGCACAAATTCTATTTGCGGCTCGAAGAGGATGCCGACGTGTACGTAAGGTTCATTCATGGCTGTTCTGTATATAATAGGTATGTGTCAAGTCAATGATGCGAGTGCGGACGGGATGCGGCGGCACAGGTCGGCAAAGTCGTCTTCCGAGTAGCAGACTTCGCCGAGTATCTGCCGGACGTCGGCGGCCGTAATTTTCCGGAAATCCTGCTCCAGCGGCGTGATGAACACGCCGCCCAGGTCGACGGAGGCGGGACTGCTGAGCAGGCGTGCGTCGCCCTCGGCCGTATAGCAGGCGGGACGGTGCTTGCGGCGGGGGAAGATGAATACCGTCCAGCGCAGGTCTTCATACAGGGCCAGGACGTTCATCATCGGCTCCTCGTCGCCCTCGGGCACGGACATCGAGCCGTACACGGCCCGGAACAGCCTTTCGGCATCGCCCGCGTCGGCGGCATCTATCACCAGCGTGCGGCGCGGGGCATCGTCCAGCCGGTAGAGGGTAGAGGAGCGTCCGCACGTAGCCACCTTGTCGGCCACCATCCGGCTCCAGGTGAGCTCGATGGGCATGAAGCCGCGGTTGCCGGCCTGGAAGTGCGCGTGGTCGGGGGCCGACGCGCCACAGCGCGGCCCGTTGTAGAAGACGGTGTATCCCTGCAGGGCCTGCGCCAGCCTCAACATGTCGCCAAAGCGGGAGGCAATGCGCTGGGGCACGTGCTCCGTATCGGGAATCGTGAGGTGCCGCGGGAAGATGGGGTAGGGATTAATCAGGATGTCGTAGTGTCCACCGAAAGGGATGCCCTCCTGCTGCTCCGGGCGGTTGGCAGCGCAGAGGAAGCAGCGGCGCTCGCGGATGGAGCGGTCGTCGACCTTGGCGCCGGACGAGACGATGCGGGCGGGATTGAACTGCACCTTGTACGGGATGCCGTCCACGTCCAACGTCTTGACACGCACACCGGACAGGGCGGCGTAGTTGTCGCGGGCCGTAGGCCAGGAGGCCCATTGCCGAGTGAATAAATCGTTTACTTTCTGTTGCATAGAAATCCTATTTTAACCGCCCCTCCTCCGCCTCTTCCCGACGGAGAAAGGGGACGGGATGAAATACCGTAAAAAGCCTGCCTACCGGGCGTTACTACGCTACCGACCTGGCATTACTACGCCAGCCACCTGGCATTACTATCCCCGCAACCAGGCGTTACTATGCCAGCAAACGGAGGATAGGAGAACTGTCAGACGGCTGTCTGTCAGCCGTTTGCGCGCTGTTTGTTCAGAGCCACGCGCGCCTGCAGTTCCCAAGTGCGGATGCGGTCTTTGTAGAGGTTGTTGGCATTGGTCTTGGTGATGTCCAACGCAGCGTCCGAGTTGTCGTCCCAACGGCGGCAGAGGTAGACTACGTCGTAGACGCGGCCAATCTGGTAACGGCGCGAGATGTTGAGGCCCAGGGCGTAGTCCTCGCCATAGCTGGTGTTGGGCAGCTTCACCCGGCGCAACATCGGCGTATAGAAGGCACGCGGCGCTCCCAGCCCGTTGATGCGCAGGGCATTGTTGCGCCCGTTGTCGGGCGTCCACTCGCGGTGGTCGATGACTCCGGGCGGAATCATCTGCATATCGAAGTTGGTCATCATGTACGAGCCCACCACCATGCCGCAGTTCTGTTCGTAGAACGCCCGCACCATCGTGGCCAGCGTGTGCTCGTCCTTATAGACGTCGTCGCTGTCCAGCTGCACGGCAAACTTGCCGCACTTCGGGTGGTGCACGCCCAGGTTCCAGCAGCCGCCTATGCCCAGGTCGTCGCGTTCGGGGACAAGGTGGATGAGGCGCGCGTCGGCCTTGAACTCGTCGATGGCCTCGGTGGTGCCGTCGGTCGAATGATTGTCGATGACGATGAGGTTAAACCGGAAGTCCGTCTGCTGGGACAGCACCGAGCGGATAGCGTCGCGGATGGTGCGGATGCGGTTGCGCACGGGGATGATGACCGAAGCCTCGTATTCAAAATCGCCTTCGCCGAAGTCGATGTGTTCAAACTCAGGTGCCAGGTATCCGCCTATCTCCTTGAGGTGTTCCGTGCAGGCCTGCTCCATCTCAATCTGGCGCGCGCGGTTCTTGGGGTCTACGTAGTCGAAGATTTTCTCTCCGCTCTTGCGGTTGTCGTTCTCCACCTCGCTGTACAGATATTCGTTGATGTGCACCAGGGCGGCACGCTGGCTCAGCTTCAGGCGCAGGTCATACAGCCCGGCATACTGATAGTCGGCCTTCATGCACGCGGCGGCTTCGCGCAGACGGGCCGTGTCGAACACCAGCACCGAGCCAAAGTCGAAGTCGTCGCGCAGCGAACCGTACTGGTAGTCTATGACGGGGGCAATGCGCTGCCGCCCCTCGCTCACCTGATAATGGTCGGCATAGACCATGCCCGCCCCCGAGTCTTGCAGGATCTGCATCATGCGCTCCAAGGCAAAATAGCCCAGGCGCAAGGTGGTCTCCTTGAGATACAAGAGGGTATAGTCGCCCGTGGCCTGCTGAGCCACCTGCTTCAGAGTCCGGCTGCTCAGCGGCGCTTCCACCGGCAAAGTGATGCACCCCGGCAGTTCAACCGCCGTTTCCTTTGTGGCCATCAGGAAGATGTCCATGTCCAATCCCGTGGCGCGCAGGCCTTCGAGGGTCTCTTCTACTTGTTCTTTTCCCGCGCAGGGCAGGAAGCAACTGATTCGTTTCATATCCGGTTCGATAAAGTTTATCTGTTTATGTCTTCGATGTTAAGTTCCCACGTCCGTCAGTCTTTCAGCCGTACCGGCGCCTTCAGCATCCCCACCTCGCCGCCGGTAGCCGTGAACAACACCCGTCCTCCCGGCAACGGCACCACGGTGCTGATGAGCGAATTGCCCACCTTATGCTTCCACAACACGCGTCCGGTCTTGGCCTCCAGGGCAAAGATGAGCCCGCCCTTGGTGCTGCCATACACCACTCCGTCTTGTTCAGCCGGCATGGAAGGCGCGTGCTCGTAGCCAAAGCCCACGTTCGAGGCCCACACCTGCCGGGGCACCTCGCCCTCGGCGGCATAAGCCACGATGCTGTCGTTCATGGTCTTGCTATAGATGCGGCTACTGTCGGCCGAAAGGGCCACCGTCTCGCGCACCTGCGAACGGAACGTGCGCCACACGGTGCGCCCCGTCTCCAGGTCAATGGCCGTCAGCGCGCGCTTGGGGTCGCTGATGAACACCTTGCCGTGAGCAGCCACCGGCCATACGGCTGCCGGCGAATAGTGCATGCCCGGCAGTCCGTTCTCCCACTTCCACAGCAGGCTTCCGTCGGCACGGTTCAAGGCATAGAGCGTATTGTCCCACGCCCCGAAGATAACTTTGTCCGCCGTCACCAGCGGTTTGGTCTCAATGTAGCCTTTCACGCCTGTATACGCCCAGTGCACCCGGCCGCTATGCAAGTCGATGGCACGCAGGGTATGGTCGCTGTCGCCGATGTAGGCCGTGCCGTCGGCGATGGTCACTGCACCAAGCACGGGCTCTCCAGCCTCTATCGTCCACAACAACTGTCCGTCTTCGGCATTCAAGCCATAGATGCGACAGTCGGCCGAACCAAACACCACCACTCCTTCGGCTGCAGCGGGCGTGCCTACGATGCGTTGCCCGGCCTCGAAGCTCCACAGTTTCTTCCCCTTCCGCAAGGAATAAGCCGTCAGGCGGCCCAGGTCGTCGCCCACGAACACCCGGTCGCCCTCCACGGCAGGCGAACTGTAGATGCCCGTACCCGTGTGCAGCAGCCAGGCTTCCTTCACCTGCGGATATTCGCGGTTGACGGAAAAGTCGGGATACTTATCGGCCTTGCCCTGCCGGTCGTAATACGAAGCATGCAAAGAATAGGCCGCCCAACGCTTCTTGGGCTCACCCACCCGTTGCGTATATACCACGATGGAGTCCGGTGTCACCTCGTAGATGCCATAACCGGACTTGCCGTCCTTGTCGCGCAGATTGCTGCGCATCAACACGCCGGGAATACCGTCGTAGGCCAGTTGCAGGCAGCGGTGATAGTGTCCGCCGATAAACAGGCGGATGTTGTAGGGCCGCACGGCATCTGTCACGTCGTACCAGTTGTCCACGTCTCCCTCCTGCACGGGATAGTGCGTCACCAGGATGACGGGCTTCTCCGTCCCGGCCTGGGCCAGTTGTTCGCGCATCCAGGTGATATCCTGCGGAGCCACGTGTCCGTCGGCCATACGCATCAGCGGCCCCGAGTTAAACCCCAGGAACAAGATTCCATTGTGCTCGAAAGCAAAACGATCGCCCCCGAACACTTGGCTGAAAGCCGTGCAACCCGATGCGCTCCACTTGGTCTCGTGGTTGCCCAGGATGATGTGATAAGGCACCTTCAGCAGGTCGAGGGTGGCCTTGACATGCTCCAGACTCTCGCGGTCGCCCTCGTCGGTCAGGTCGCCCGTCACCAATACGAAATCCAGACTGTCCGTAGCATTGATTTGCGCCACCGAGCGCAGCAAGTCTTCCGTTGGGTTCGCATTCCCTCCCCGAAGATGCAGGTCTGTCAACTGCGCAAAACGGAAAGGCTTCCACTGAGCTTGCAAGCCTCCGGGCAACAGGCACAACAGGCAGACAAGAGAAATAAAGTATTTGTTCATAAATATCTTCCTTCTTATTATTGATGAGAATTATCAAAGAAATCCAGAATACGGCGCATCAGTTGCCCGCGCTCTGCCTCGGTGCGCAAGGCTTCGAAGGGGAAACCCAACACCACCGTCTTGTAATCGCCCTCATAAGCGACGCCGGCACTCAGGTTGTTCTCGGCATAGCGCATGATGGTATAAGCCTGCTTGTCCGCCGGTTCCAAGGCATCGGGCGACTCTACCACATAGCAATTGCCGTTCAGTTCATGGTGGAAAGTGTAATGCTCTTGAGAACGGCCCCAAGACGAAGGCGTCATTTTCACCTCGCCCGTAGCGGCAGCCTGCCCGGTGCGCCATCTGTATTTCAACACCTCCGTGGCAAAGCGGCGGTCAGCCTCCTGCGAAGGCGCCAAACGATTGTCCCATAAGTCCGATGCCACATACGCTCCCGATACGAAGAAGTTGCCTCCCTGCCGACAGTAGCCAGCAATAGCCTCCTGCATCTCCGGACTGAAGGTCTTAAACTGCAATGGCTTTACGCCTCCCCGGCCCATCTTGGTCTGACATTCCTTGCCCAAGATAAGGTCTACATAGCGGTATCCGGTCATATCTACCTGAGCGTCTTCCACCGACTCGTCGCTGCACGACACAAAGCTATATCCGGCTTTCAGAATGGCCTCTCCATGCACAGCGGGATAATCGAACGTATTGCCGGCAATTACCTCGCCCTCGTGGTCGCCATAGCTGTCGCCAAAGCCAGAGGCATCGTCGTCCATCCAGGGGACTGAACGCCGATATTCCTTCATACTGCCGATATAACTGTAGTCTTTCACATAAGGCACGCCGTGATCCAGCCTGTCCAGGAAACCAGCCAACAGCGTATCCACAGGAGCAGGCGCCACGAAATCGGCAGGAGCGCTGACACGGTCGAAGCCATTCACCACCAACACCGTTCCCTTGCTGTCGAACGCCCGTCCGGCAGACAGAATTTCCGATGGGAAACTTTCGCCACCCCGGTTAACTGCCGTCACCTTGTAACTGCATACCACGCCGGCAGGCATCGTCATGCGGCAAGAAGTCCCTTTCACCAACACGCCGTTGTCAAAATCCCCACCACCAATGCGCGTATAAACGACGTATTGCTCGGCCTTGGCAGTAGGCTCCAAGGGGTCTTCCACGGCTTCCCACGTCAACTCCACCTCGTTTTCTCCCGTCATGCGCAATGCAAAATGATCCACGGGAAGCGGCTGCACCACATACTCCATGCCGTATTGCGAGCAAAGGAACTGCAACATGCCCTTGTAGACCGCCCGGCTCACCGTGAAACGGAAACGGGGATCCAGCCCATAACGCATATCGGCAAAGTTCTGGTGGGAAAGCAATTCCAACAACATGGTAGGCACACGGGGCACGCGGGCCTCGTAGTACGACTGGTTCCACATGCCGCGACGTGTCCATTGGGGCTCATACAGCGAACGCACGTCGCGCACGATGTTGGACTGTATCAAGTCTGTCAGGTCATGAGCCAGGTAGCGCGATGCCCCGTTGGGATACACCTCGTTTTCCGTATGAGTATAGTAGATGCCCAACGTACCGATAATGGAATCATTCAAGGTAGTACCGGCATCCGAGTGGAAAGCAAAAGCCATGTCAATGGGAATATTCAACCCTTGGTCATGAGGATTGGACGGAGAACCTCCGGCCAGATAATTCACCCAAATGCCCCGGCACTTATAATCGTCCGTATAGTCGTTCTTGCCGTGACTTTCCGAATATACGCTGTCGGGAATGCCGGCCCACTGCAGCCAATAGCGGGCTCCTTCACAGAAGCGGGGATACCCGCTCTCCTGCCATTCGCCGCCCGGCAAGGTACGAATCTCAGCCCCTTCGCCCTGCAGGTTGCGGGTATCCGAACTCTTCAAGTTCTTCGTAGTACCCTCCGGCGAGCGTCTTCTTGCTATATTGCCCATACCGCCGCCAATCTTCACTGCATCGGCAGTCACCACACGCCCGGCCCGCTCCGACAGATTGCTCAAGCTCACCTTGCCCAGGTCGCTCTGTCCCGCACCGAAGCGGAAAGTGCCCAGATAAATCCACGTGCCACCGCCCATCTGCTGGTTCACCCGGAACTGAGTTTTCCCTCCCTGGTGGTAAACGGTATAGAGCGCATCGTCCGTACTGTTGGGCAAAGTCTTATAAGACACATAAACAGCATATTCTCCGTCTGCCGGAATCTCTGGTATCCACTCTGCCACGCTCTCCTTTCCCTTCTTGATGGTCTCCACCATCCGGTACGTTCCCTCGCGGAAAGGATTCTGGAAGTCCGTATATTGCTCCCGCCGATGGGCAAAGCCTTCTCCCCTGCCCTGACTCCAGAGTTTGTCTGCCGACTGTTCCACATAACGGGAATGCCCCTTCAGGCAGCCGTCGTTGTCCACGACCACTTCGTTCACCTGGCAATCCCGTTCGCGGGGCAACAACACATTGGCTCCCGCATTCTCCAGCATCGGCACCAGGAAAGGCAGCACATAGCTCTGCGTATAGAGGTCTTCCACCGTCTGGAAGATGCGTGCCCGCTGCCACTCCCAACGATCCAGTTTGGGCTCATAATACCAACCATGACTCTGCCACAAGGCAATGTGACGGTTCTGCAACCCGTTAGTCGGGACATAAGGCTTGGACACCCGCGTGACCAATGGCTTCGAGCCTTTGGAGAACGGGCGGAAGGTCTTTATTTTCTTATCCTTTTTCGACCGGAGAGGCAACGGAATCAGTTCTTCGATGGCGCGCCCGTTGGTGCGGATTTCCACGTCATAACCGGCATAAGCCTCCGGAAGCAAACGCTTCACTCCTTCATAAATACGGGCCACGTTTTCCTCCCGATACGGGATATAGGCCCCGTTCATATTGGCCAACAGTTGGATTGTCTTTCCTTCGACAACCACCGAATCAATGCGGACAGGCCCTACTGAGACCTCCTCGCGCGCCACTCCGTCCAAGAAGTAGCCTATTTCATCCCTGACCTCTTGCGAAAGCTGTTGCGCCCCTCCCGTTTGCGGGAAGGCCGTGGCAGCCAGCAACGCCATTGCACCCAGAAATTTTGCTTTCATAATCTCCAGCTTTTATATTTTCTTATTTCCGTTCCGTTCCCTCACCTTCCTTCCGAATGAGCAGGCACAAGCCCGCTGCCGTAATCAAGGCGTTGATGAGCAACAACTCAAAACTGATTTGATAACCGCCGAACCATGCTTCACTGTGACTCTGCAAGACATAGCAGATGATGGGCGACAAGACTGCCACCACCGGCACCCAGCGGTCGCGCACCGGCTTCCGGCAAGCCAACCCGAAGATAAACATGCCCAAGATAGGCCCGTAGGTATAAGCCGCCAGGCTATACACCGCGTTGATGGCACTGTCATCATTCAACTCATAGAAGATAACAATCACAATCACCATCAGCAACGACATGATGAAATGTACCAGCTTGCGCGTCAGCGTCAGGTCCTTGTCTCCCTGCTTCTCGTTGGCTCGCAAGATATCAATGGTGAACGAAGTGGTCAGTGCCGTCAACGCCGACCCCGCTGCCGAATAGGCTGCCGCAATCAGCCCGATGATAAACACAATGCCGATAAACAAGGGGAACCCTTCGCTCCAGGCCACTTCGCCAAACAGGGCGTCTCCGGCCACCTGCTCGGCCTGCGGGATGCGTGCCTCGGAATACATATAGAGCAACGTGCCCAGCACCAGAAACAGCCCGATGACGAATATCTGAATGAACGAACTCAGAATCATGTTCTTCTGCGACTCGCGAAAATTCTTGCAACTCAGCGTGCGCTGCATCAGATCCTGATCCAAGCCCGTGGTGGCAATCACCATGAAGACACCCGCAATGAACTGTTTCCAGAAATAATGCCCGTCGTTGGGGTCGTCAAAGAAGAACACCTGGCTGGTGGGATGCCCGGCCACGGCGGCAGGCAGTTCCCCGAAACTCAGTCCCAGGCTTTGGGCAATAAACACGATGCAACACACCACCGACAGCACCAGGCAAAGCGTTTTCAACGAATCTGTCCAAATCAGCGACTTCACGCCTCCCTGGAAAGAATAGAGCCATATCAGTGCCACTGTCAGCACCACGTTCACCGTGAAAGGCACGTGCAACGGTCCGAACACCAGAGTCTGCAGCACCACGCACACCACGAAGAACCTCACCGATGCGCCCAGCATCTTCGAGACAAAGAAAAACCATGCCCCCGTGCGATAAGAAGCCAGCCCAAAGCGGTTCTCCAGATAGCCGTAGATGCTCATCAGGTTCATCTTGTAGAACATAGGTATCAACACCAGCGCCACCAGCACCGAGCCCACGAAGAAACCCAGCACCATCTGCATATACGAATATCCGCCCGCCAGCACCGCGCCCGGCACCGAGATAAAGGTCACACCCGATATGCTGGCACCTATCATGGCCACCGTCACCATCAGCCACGACGACTTGCGGTTGCCCGTGAAGAATCCCGCATTATCAGCCTTCCGGCCCGTCAGCCACGAAATCAGGAAAAGCAGGGCAAAATAGCCGGCAATCGTAGCCAATACAATCCAAGCAGTTGTCATAAATGTTCACTTAAAAAAATCAATGCTTATTCCGCGTACAGCAAATACGGCTTCCGTTGTTCCTTGAATTTCTTCACGTCATCCTGCCACATGGCCTTGATCTCGTCGGCACTCTTGCCGGCCTCAATCATCTTGCGCACATAATCCACTCCTATCAGCTTTTCGAAGAACGGGCGGAAAAAGTAATCATCCATGTGCAGGTTGTTGTACGCATCAATCACGTAGCTCAGGTCGATGCCCTTCTTCCAGATCTCCTCGTCGCTCAGCGTGCTGAGGTTCACCCCGTGGCACAAGCGGTTCAACTGCGGGGGATTCTTGGCGCCCGGCACGCTGCGCGGCGTAAAGCTGTAGTCATATCCCGTCATGTTGGGATGCCCGTACACCTGGAAAGGCAAGTCTGTGCCGCGTCCCAGGCTGACCGGCGTAGCCTCGAAATAACAGATGGAAGGATAAAGATAGACCGACTTCATGTTCGGCAGGTTGGGCGAAGGCGGAATGGGCAGCCGGTACAACGTCTGGTGCGTATAGTTCTTGCACGGAATCACGGTCACCTCGCACTGCCTTCCTTCCGGCAACCATTTCTCTCCGTTCACCATCAGTGCCAGTTCGCCCAAGGTCATGCCATGCACCACCGGGATAGGCAGCCAGCCCACGCCCGACTTGTGTTTCATATCCAAGATAGGCCCATCCACGTAATGCCCGTTCGGATTAGGTCTGTCCAATATCAGCATCTTCTTGCCATACTCCGCACAGGCATCCATCAGCCGGCACATCGAGGCATAGTACGTATAGAAACGCAGGCCCACGTCCTGAATATCCACAATCAGCAGGTCAAACTTGTTCATGGATGCTGCGCTCGGCTTACCCAGCTTGCCGTCATACAGCGACAAGATGGGCACCCCCGTCTTTTCGTCCACCGAACTGGCCACATGTTCGCCCGCATCGGCATTTCCCCGGAACCCATGTTCGGGCGAGAAAATGGCCACCACGTTAAAATCATTTTCCAGCAGCACGTCCAGCAAATGCTTATCCCCCACCATACCCGTATGGTTGGAGAAGATGGCAATGCGCTTGCCTTTCAGCAAAGGGAAATACTCAGAAGTCTGTTCGTCACCCATGATGACCCGCTGTTGCGCCGTGCCAAGCAAAGTGCAGCACAACAGCATTACCGATAAAAATAGATGTTTCATGATACGTTCCTGTTAAGGTGATGTTTATCTTCAACAAAGATAGGCTTTATTTTGGTATCGGCAACATATATTCAACAATATTTAGTATTCTATATATTAGTTCACAATTACGCATCATACATGCCACAGACCGATTCCTCTACCCATCTGCCACCGCAGGCGGAAAAGTTTTCAAAGTAATGACTTTGAACAGTCTAATAATATCCGCATTTGGATATTTAGAGCCTGCTTAATTTTCATTGGAAAGTGAAGAATCTCCCCATGCGATAAGGACATTCAGGAGATGTTTCTCTATAAAGAGATCCAGGTCCACGGATATTCTGTGCCCAAGATACAAAGCAAGGGCAGTGCCTCCGGCAAGGCAAAACGGCTCCAACAACTTTTCCGCTTGCAACTTCCTCAGGAGTTCAAGCGTTGTTCTCTCCACTGTTTCCGTGTGTAGCATTTCAATTCCTCCTTTTTAAGTCCGAAGGCTATGCAGGCAAAGTTCATATCCCTTGGAGCCAGATAAGGAATCTCCCGAATGACATTCCGGAAACCGTCAATTCCTCCGTAAAGGTCGAACGCCGCAAAATAATCCTTCAACCAACCATGCTCCAAGATGCGGGAGACCACGATTTTCCTCGACTTCCACCAATCAAAAGCCGATAGATCATACTCCCACAACAACGAAGGAGAAACAGCGTATTCTCCTCTATGTTCCTTATAATCGTCAAATATGGTCATAGGCACGTACTCCTTTTTGCAAAATTACGCCTTTTTGGCCACACCGGCAAATCCGCTCCATACAAAAAACAATATGAATGTCCGCCATTGGCCAATCCGGTCACATAAAAACGCAGTAGTACTGACTTTGCCAACGAAGTATATCTTCGTTGACGGATGAAGTATATCTTCAACCGTCCAGACAGTATATCTTCATTTATTAGCAGGCACGCATTGGCCCAATGCGGACATTCACCAGAATTAATTAGGCATGATGCCTATGATATCCTTTCTATTTTCATTAAAAATGAATCTTCCATCCGTCCTATCCACCCACAAATTATTATCATAGAAATAACCATCGCAACTGCCATCCCATCCCAAATTCATGGTAATAAAGTTTTAAAAGTTTATGGTTCCAAATATTGCAACCTTTTAAAAAACAAATTAGCTATTGCAAGAGCACCCACAAAACAAGATACCCGTTGCAATAGCTAATCTATCATCTAACTAAAATCAATCCTCATAAGGATCCGGCCATCCAGGATTCTGCGTCAGTCGATAACCTCTATCCTTGTAATTAGTCATCTGCCCATCAGGCATAGCACGCAAATAGTAACGTTCCGAATCCAATTCACCCTTTCTGAATATACGAATATCATCTTGCGTGAACATGGGTTCCACATAACCTTCTTGTGAATCCGCATTAGTAGGATCTTGAGGATTATACAAAGAAGCATAACGGGTCACCTCGCCTGTCTCTGGATCTTTTGAGCTAATATTCATACCCGGATAATCAGACAACTTGATATAAGCACCCAAGAATGATTTGGTCGGATTGCCAGCGGCATCTTCCGAGTTCAAGTATTCATACTTGGCCCAGCGACGCAAATCTTCGCCACGACGACCTTCCAACAGCAACTCTACCCGACGCTCGCGACGGATCTCCCACAAGATGGGATCCACCTCCGGGTCACGTGCCGGGTCATTGATAACCGTTCCATTGACGCTGAGATTGCTTCCGCTCAAAGTCACGTGCGGCATCGTACGGGCCACCTGCGGGTTCTCTCCATACTTCGTCAACTGACGGTCATGCAGTTCGTTGATGGTACGGTCCAAATCGCTCTGACTAAAGGCCGCACCGCCCACACGGCTGATTTCGTAACGAGCCTCCACATAGTTCAGCAACACTTCGGCATAGCGCATGCAGGGTGCATCCACCGGACTGTTGATATTGCTGCAATAAGGAGAATCTTCGGCATACCACTCATCGTTCAGGAACTTCTTGCAGGCATAACCCGTGGTAGAGCGGCTGCTGGCAAAAGAAATGCCCGTCACAGCTGTCAGGCGGATGCTGTCGGCCACAGTCTGATACAAACGCGGGTCGCGGTTCTGGAAGGCGTTCTGGATGCTGGGATCGTCCGCCCCTTCATACAAAGGAGATTGACCTATGGGCAGACCGTCGCTGCAAAGATAGCTTTCGATGGCATCCTGCGTAATGCCGCCACGTTCTTCTTCCTTGCCGTTGTAAGACATCAAGGCATTGCACTGCACACCACTGGTATATTCCCGATACCAAATCACCTCCCGGTTGCCGGCCAAATCATCGGTCGTAAACAAGGCATTGTACGTATCGCCGATGGAGAACTGATTGGAGTTCATCACCACTTCCGCCCCATCAATGGCGCCTTGGAACAACTCTTGCAAGTCCGCATTGGCCACAGGTTCCGACGTCGGGCCGATATTCGAGCCATGGTATTTCAGCCACGTGGCATGGAACAACATATCGCGGGACATATAGGCGCCCACCACATAGCGGTTGACCTGACGTTGCGTATCATCCGTGCGCACATTGGCCAACGCATACTGATAATCTTCCAACACAAACTTGGCTATCTCCAGATAAGAAGAACGGTCTTTGTAAAGTTCCGCTTCTTCTGCCGGGTCAACCACCCTGTCAATACGAGGCACACCACCATACACTTTCAGCAAAGCACTGTAAGCCATAGCCCGGAAATAACGCGCCACACCCATCCAGTGATTCTTGGCTTCGTCCGAAATGCTCATGCCGGGTATTTTCTCCATCATCACATTCGCCTTGTAGATAGTCGAATAATTGTTCGTCCACGTGCTGGTCACGGCATTGTATTCAGTTTTCTCAGTCAGCGGAAAATATACATACCCTCCGCCATCAGCCAAAAAATCATCGAAAAAATCATCGCCCGAATAAAAACCGCCAAAAATGGTATAATCTGTTCCATATCCCGTATAAAAGGAGGAATAGAAATCTTGCGCGTAGGTACGCAACGAGGTTTCCGTCTGCCAGAACGTGTCATTGGTCTGTTTGTCCTGCGGGTCTTTGGTCAGGAAGTCCTCGCAACTGCAAAGCGAAGACACCAGCAGGGCGCAACCGATATAGAGTAAATTTTTCTTTTTCATAATCTATCTGCATTTTTCAATTATAAACTAAGCTGGATACCGAAAGAAACGGTCTTCTGATACGGATAGCTGCGACCAAAGTTACGTTGGTCAGAGTTTCCACCTGCCGTGCGCACTCCAATTTCCGGGTCAATAGCAGGCTTCACGCCGTCTACTGTAAACAGGTTCTCACCTGTAAAGTAAATGCGCAATCCCTGCACCTTGAACTTGCTCAGCCAAGCCTTCGGCAAAGAATAGCCCACCGTCAAAGTCTTAAGGCGCATATAGGCCATGTTCAGCATATAGCGGTCGTTTACCTGGTAGTTACCCGACGTAGCTTGTCCGTAGGTCATGGGACGCGGATAGAACGCATCCGGGTTCTCCGGCGTCCAATAATCCTCAGCACCCACGTAGTAAGGCTCACCGCTGGTGAATCCCGGCAATACCTGGTTACCGGCAGCCCACATATCGCGTTTGCCTACACCTTGGAAGAATAAGTTGATATCGAAACCTTTCCAGGCAGCATCAATATTAAATCCAAACTGATAACGCGGCAGGGCATTGCCAATGATATCCAGATCACCCGGTTGATTCACATTGCCTCCCTTTTCAATGACCCCGTTATCGTCTATATCCTTGTAAAGCACGTCACCCGGTGCAAATTCATAACCCGAAGGAAATACCTGGCTTTGGTCAGGGATGCCCGCTTTCAGCGAACCATCAGCGTTGAAGTCATTCTCCGTCAGGAAACGGTCGAACTGCAACCCCCAAATATCGCCTAATACCATGCCTTTCCGGAAATAGCTGGAACTCCACCAACCCGAACCGGCACTGTAAGTCGGGATACCCGTGTTGTTGGTCCATTTGGTCACTTCCGTCTGATAGTCGGAAATAGAAGCCATCAAACCCAGGTGGAAACCGTTCTCAAACGTATGCCGCCAGTCAACGGCCAATTCCCAACCTTTAGTAGAGAGTGAACCCATGTTTTCATACGGGGCAGCAGCACCCAATGTCGACGGCAAATTGGCCGTGGTCAGGATGTCGCTGGTCGTACGGTTGTACCAATCGAACGTCACGCCCAGTTCATCGTCGAAGAAACGCGCATCGAAACCGAAGTCCAGCGTGCTCACCTTCTCCCAACGAAGTTCTTCAGACACAATCGTCGGTTTCTGTGCAGACTGCACTTTCTGACCGTTGATAATCCAGCTGTCCTGGCTGGTGGTCAAGGTAGACACGAAGCGGTCGGTGCCCACATCCTGGTTACCAATCATACCCCACGAACCTCTGATCTTCAACGAACTGAGCCAAGGCTTCAAGGGCTGCATAAAGGCTTCCTCCGAAATGCGGTAACCGGCAGACAGGGAGGGGAAGAAAGCAAAGCGTTGTCCCGAGGGGAAGCGAGACGAGCCGTCGTAACGGCCGTTCAATTCTATCATGTAGCGGTCTTTATACGCATAGTTCAAGCGGGCAAAGAAACCGGCCACCGACCACCATGTGTGCGAGCTGCTGGTGGTCTGATCGCCCGTAGCCATGTTCAACTCCGGTTTGTTGGGATCCAACAAAGTCATACGTTTGGCCCAGAAATATTCGTATTCACTCTTCTCAATATTAGAACCACCCATGGCCTTGAAATCATGGTCTCCCCACCGCTTGGCATAAGTCAAAACGATATTGGTGGTCAAATTCTCGGTACGCCCATGTTCTTGCTGCACATAGTCATACTGAGGCTGAACATAATTACCATAACTATTGACAAAATCCTCGTAAGTAGGCCGCGCAGTGAAAATGTCATATCCGGCTACCGTGCTCGGTGAACCATTCTTCTTAAAACGGGTGGTCACCGTGCTATATACAGCATCCACATCAATGGTAAAGCCCTCAAAAGGCCGGATGGTCACACCGCCCGTCAGGCGCATGTATTCCCGCTCCTGCTGTTGCAAGGGAGCTACTTTGGCTTCCGTCAAGGCACTGCGGAACTCCTTTCCTTCGTATGTACCATAGGGATAGTATGGCTGCCAGCGGTAGAGGTAATAGAGCTGGTCGTACAAGTCGCTGTTGTAATTGAAAGGCTTGTCGTAATCGGCCCGGGTGAACATCACGCCCGTGCGGATGCTGATGTATTTGTTCAAATCCGAATTCAACGACACGTTGGCATTGTAACGGGTATAAGAATCTGAATTGTACCGCATCATACCGTCCTGATGAATATAGCCCAAGGCCACGTTGTAGTTGGTCTTTCCATTACCGCCGTTGATGGAGATGTTGTGCGTCTGCTGCGGAGACCAGTTGCGCACATACATGTCATACCAGTCCCACGTACGATAGAAAAACAACTTGTTATCACGAACCTCAAAGTCACGGCCATATTCCATTTCCGGGCCAAACTGGTCGCCATAGCCATAGGCATCCCAATAGTCCTTCATCTTCTGCACGGCCAAAGCATCCACACTGATATTACCAACCATCGCATAATCCGTAGCCTTGCCTTTAGTACGGTTCTGCTCACCCAACAGGTTGATTTGGGCCTGCTGCCATCCGGGCAACTGTTCGGGCACCTTGGTCGGCGTGCGCCAAGCAAAGTTATTGGTATATTTCACAGACAGGCGTTCGTGCTTTTCCTTGGATTTCGTGGTTATCAGCACTACGCCGAAGGCACCGCGGGCACCGTAGATAGAAGCCGAAGCGGCATCCTTCAGCACGGAGATGCTCTCGATGTCATCCGGGTTCACCAGCGAGATATCCGTGATTTCCACGTTGTCCACCAATATCAGCGGGTTGGCATCGCCGTTGGGCGAACCCACGTTGCCACGAATCTTAATGGTAGGCGCTCCACCCAGTTCACCCGAAGTGGTGCTGACCACCAGACCCGGCACCGCGCCCTGCAAGGCACGGCCGATATCGGTGATAGGACGGCTGTCGATGGTCTTGTCCACGTCCACCGAAGCCACGGCGCCCGTCAGGTTCACCTTCTTCTGCGTGCCGTAACCCACTACGACCACCTCGTCCAGCAGTTCGTTGTCTTCCTTCAGCACCACGCGCAGGTTATTGGCCGCCTTCACCTCTTGCGGCTGATAGCCGATGAAGGAAACCTGCAGCGTGACGCCCGGGGCCACCCGAAGCGTAGCGCGTCCGTCCAGGTCGGTAATCATGCCGTTTTGCGTGCCTTTCTCCAGCACGTTGGCACCAATGATGGGTTCGCCGTTGCGGTCTACCACCGTAATGGTAATCTGTTGCTGCTGTTGCTGCATGGCAACACCCTGCGAGTCCATGGGGGCTGCCTGCACCGAAGCCAGGCTGCCGCCGCTCAAGAACAAAGCCGTGATGGCCAAAGCTGTAAGGGCTTTCCGATGGTTCAGCCCTCGTCTTTCATGTTCTCTTTTCATAAGCAATGAATGATTTTAATAGATTATATAGGTTGATAATAAAGTCTGTTCTGTCTTCGGGTCTCCCTGCACGAAGCAGGGATATAGGGGTCGGTCATTGTTTCATGGGCATTTCCGGGTATTAAAAGGTTATACATCACAGCAGCCCAACATACGTGTTTCCCGCCCCTCCGGGCCGTGGAAACCGTCGCATTCGGCCTGCTATTTTAAACACAGCAAAGTTAAATATAAGTTTTAAATAACAAATAAAAATACATGATAATTTAGCTTTATATACACGTTTTTATACTTGATAACACACAAAAACCCTTCGCCGGACGTCTCCGGCTCAGAAAAAATCTGACTCAAAGACCTGCCAGGCACGTCTTTTCTTCGTCCCTAAGGAGACGAACCAGGGACGAGCCGGGGACGAAGGGGGGACGAACTTGGTAGGAAGCGGGCCCGATGCGGGGAAAAGGAAGAAAAAAGCAGACACTATGCGTCCATGCAGATTCAGACATGACAAAGCCGAAACATGAAGGCGTGCCGAAACACGAAAGACGCCCTCATGCTGTCATGCTGAACGATACCTGCGATTGTCTGTCCGCCTCAAGGCTCTTCCACGATATTCATGGCATGAAACTCTATCAGGCCTTTCATCGGGGTTTCCTCGATGACGTCCAGCTCGACGCCGAAATCGCGGGCGGTCTCGCGTAGGAAGTCGGCATAATGGTAGGCCAGGGCGCCGACAAAGCGAATGGGATAGTTCCGGTAGTCGTATTGGCAGACACTGCGTACAAAGAAGCTCTTCAGGTTGGAGCGAATCATGCCCAACACGTAGTCGTCGTCCAGGTAGTCGTCCAGAAAATAGGGCACCGTGGCCAGGAAGCGGTTGGGGAAGGGGCGGTTGTAGACGGATTCCATCACGTCGTTGACATTGATGCGGAACTTGGCGAAGAAGGCTTCGGCGATGGCGCTTGGGGCCAGGCCTTTCAGCACGTCGGACAGGAACATGCGCCCCAAGGCTGCCCCGCTGCCCTCGTCGCCCAGGATGTAGCCGCCGGCCCGCACGTTGCGGACAATAATCTTGCCGTTGTAGAAGCAGGAATTGGAGCCGGTGCCCAGGATGCAGGCGATGCCCGCCTCGCACTTGAAGAGGCCGCGGGCCGCCGCCAGCAGGTCGCTCTCCACCTGGATGGGGGTCTTGAACTGGGCCACGAGCGAAGCGCCCAGGATGTTTTTCTTCTCGTAGGACGAGCATCCGGCCCCGTAATAGTGCACTTGCTCCAGTTTTTTCTTGAAAAAGATTTCGGGCAACCCCAAGCGCACACAGCGGCTGATTTCCCGCCGGGTCTGGAAGAAGGGATTCAGGCCTTCGGTGAAGGCACGCTGTATGAGCTGGTTATCTTCCACCAACGCCCATTCGGTCCGGGTAGAACCGCTTTCTGCTATCAGTTTCATGGCACTATCTTTTTTGGAGTTGGATACAAATATACAACTTTTTTCATATTTCCCATGATTCCGTCTGTGAAATCTTGCAAACCGGGGCGTGCAGGCAGGCATCCGCCTGCGCGGGTCACTTCTGCGCCTTGAGTGTTTCCAGGTCGGCAGAGGCCTGTTCCCATTGTTCCATCACGCTGTCCTGCTGCTGCTTCAGGCGGGCATGTTTTTCGTAGAGGGCACTGTCGGAAGCCCCCTCGGGCGTGGCCATTTGGGCTTCCAGGATGGCGATGGCCGAATCCAGCTCTTCGATGCTCTGCTCGCAGTCGGCCACCTGCTTTTCCAGCTTCTTTATCTTTCGGTTCAGTTCCTTTTGGGCTTCCCACGAGAGTTTTTCCTTCGATTCGGGGGCAGGAGCCAAAGCCTCGGCTGCGAGGGGTTTCTTCTCCGCCTGAAACACGGCGTCGATGCGGTCGCCCGCAGCCTCCGTGTTCTTGCTGCGCAAGAAGTCGTAGATGCCGCCGATGTGTTCCTTCACCAGCCCGCCGCCAAACTCGTAGACCTTCGTCACCAGGCCGTCCAGAAAGTCGCGGTCGTGGCTGACCACGATGACCGTACCCTCGAAGCCGGCAATGGCCTCTTTGAGCACGTCTTTCGAGCGCATGTCCAGGTGGTTGGTGGGCTCGTCCAGGATGAGGAAGTTGGTGGGCTCCAGCAGCAGTTTAATCATGGCCAGTCGGGTGCGCTCGCCGCCGCTCAACACCTTCACCTTCTTGTCCGAGGCCTCGCCGCCAAACATGAAGGCCCCCAGGATGTCGCGTATCTTCAGGCGGATGTCACCCACGGCCACGCGGTCGATGGTGTCGAACACGGTGAGGCTCTCGTCCAGCAGCTGGGCCTGGTTTTGCGCGAAATAGCCGATCTGCACGTTGTGCCCCAGGGTGAGACGGCCCGTATAGTCGGCAATCTCGCCCAGGATACACTTGACCAAGGTAGATTTGCCCTCGCCGTTTCGGCCCACGAAAGCTACCTTCTCGCCCCGGCGGATGGTGAGGTTGACGTCGTGGAAAACCACGTGGTCGCCGTAGGCCTTGGCCACATCCTCGCAGACGACGGGATAGTTGCCGCTGCGGCTGCTGCAGGTGAACTTGAGGCGCAGGGCCGAGTTGTCCTCTTCGTCCACTTCCACACGCTCCAGCTTCTCCAGCTGCTTGATGCGGCTCTGCACCTGCACAGCCTTGGTGGCCTTGTAGCGGAAACGCTCGATGAAGGCCTCGGTGTCTTCAATCTGTTTTTGCTGGTTCTCGTAGGCGCGAAGCTGCTGCTCGCGGCGTTCCTGACGCAGGCGCACGAAGTCGTCGTACTTCACCTTGTAGTCGTAGATGCGCCCGCAGGTGATTTCGATGGTGCGGGTGGTGACGTTGTTGAGGAAAGCACGGTCATGGCTGACCAATACCACGGCGTTGGCCCGGGTAGCCAGGAATTGCTCCAGCCATTGGATGGACTCGATGTCGAGGTGGTTGGTAGGCTCGTCCAGCAGAAGCACGTCGGGGCGGCGGAGGAGGAGCTTGGCCAACTCAATGCGCATGCGCCAGCCGCCGGAAAACTCGCTGGTGGGGCGGTCGAAGTCCGTGCGCTCGAAGCCCAGGCCCTGTAGCGTGCGCTCTATTTCCGCCTGGTAGTTGTCGCCGCCCATCATCAGAAAACGGTCGTTCTCGTGCGTGAAGCGTTCGATGAGTTTCTGGTAGTCCTCGCTCTCATAGTCGGTGCGGTCGGCCAGCTCCTGCTGCATGCGGGCCAGGCTGTCCTTCAGCTCCTGGATGTGGGCAAAGGCCAGCTCGGCTTCCTGCATCACGGTGCGCTCGTCGCTCAGCACCATCACCTGCGGCAGGTAGCCGATGGTGCAGTCGCGGGGGACAGACACGGTGCCGCCGGTGGGCTGTTGCAAGCCGGCCAGGATTTTGAGCATGGTGGACTTGCCGGCACCGTTCTTGCCCACCAGGGCGATGCGGTCTTTTTTATTGATGACGTAGGACACTCCCTCGAACAGGGGCGTGGCGTTGAATTCTACCTTCAGGTTTTCTACGGATATCATAGAGTGCGGTGTTTCGTTATTTGCGGCGCAAAGGTAGTGATTTTCCGCCGAATGCCGTCCGACGTAGCAAGAAAACCCCTATCTTTGCGCCCGAAAACAACCGATATATCACATCATAGATACTGACATGAGCAAAGAAAAGATTATCCTGACAGGCGACCGCCCCACGGGACGCCTGCACATCGGACACTACGTGGGCTCGCTGCGCCGGCGCGTGGAACTGCAGAATGCGGGCGACTACCGAAAGATGTTCGTGTTCATTGCCGACGCACAGGCCCTGACAGACAACATGGACACGCCGGAAAAGGTGCGCCAGAACGTCATCGAGGTGGCGCTGGACTACCTGGCCTGCGGACTGGATCCCGAACGCTGCACCCTGTTCATCCAGTCGCAGATACCGGAACTGTGCGAACTGACGTTCTACTACATGGACCTTGTCACCGTGAGCCGCCTGCAACGCAATCCCACGGTGAAGACGGAGATACAGATGCGCAACTTCGAGGCCTCCATCCCCGTGGGCTTCTTCACCTACCCCATCAGCCAGGCGGCAGACATCACCGCCTTCAAGGCCACGACCGTGCCGGTGGGCGAAGACCAGGAGCCGATGCTGGAGCAGGCCCGCGAGATTGTGCGCCGGTTCAACAACATCTATGGGGAGACCCTGGTGGAGCCGGAAATCCTGCTGCCGGACAACGCGGCCTGCCTGCGCCTGCCGGGCACGGACGGCAAGGCCAAGATGAGCAAGAGCCTGGGCAACTGCATCTATCTGAGCGATGACGCCGACACGGTGGCACAGAAAATCAAGACGATGTACACCGACCCCAACCACCTGCGCGTGCAAGACCCCGGACGAGTGGAGGGCAACCCGGTGTTTACCTACCTGGACGCCTTCTGCCGCCCCGAGCACTTCGGACGCTACCTGCCCGACTATCCGAACCTGGAGGAGCTGAAGGCGCACTACCGTCGCGGCGGGCTGGGCGACGTGAAGGTGAAGAAATTCCTCACGGCCATCATGCAGGAGACGCTGGAGCCTATCCGCACGCGCCGCAAGGAGTTCGAGCAAGACATCCCGGCCATTTACGCCATGCTGAAAAAAGGATGCGACGAGGCCCGCGAGGCCGCCGCGCAGACGCTGGACGAGGTGAGACGCGCCATGAAGATAAACTACTTTGACGACGCGGAACTCATCGCCGAGCAAAGCAAGAAGTTCCAACAGGCATAACCGGAAACCACCGGCTGCCGACAGCGGAAAAAGCGGACTGCGGAGGAAAGGGACGGACGAATCGTCGTCTTCCCGCCTCCGCAGCCCGCTTTCTTGTTCGCGCCCGCCGATGCCGGTCAGGCAAAGCGTTTCTCTATTTCTTCTTCTTTCACCGTCACCAGCACCACCTTGCCGTCGGGCGTATAGCCCGGCGTGGGGCAGGCAAACAGGCTGTCCACCAGGTTGGCCATCTCTTCCTCGCCAAGCACCTGCCCGTAAACGATGGCGGCAGAGCGGGCCAGGGTAAGCGCCAAGGCGGTCTGTATCTCTTCGCGGACATCGCCGCCCTTCTCCAGCGCGCTGTGCACCATATTCTTGATGAGTTCCACCGGACTGAGGCCCTCGATGCCGGCCGGCACGCCGTTGATGGCATAGCTGCCGCCGCCCAGGGGGGTCAGCTCGAAGCCCACGGCAGAGAGGTCGTTGGTGAGGCTTTCCAACACGGCGGCCTCCGAAGCCGTAAGTTCGACGACCTCGGGAAACAGCACGCCTTGCGGCACGCCGTGGCGGCCCCGTATCTGCTCCATATATCGGTCGAAAAGCACGCGCACATGGGCCCGATGCTGGTCGATGAGCATCAGGCCGGACTTGACGGAGGTGAGGATGAAACGGCCTTTCAGCTGGAAGTGCTGGGCGCCCTTCTCCACCACCGGTTCGTCGGCATAGAGCGGCGCGGACACCAGTTCTTCGTCGGGCAAGAGGTCGTCATCGGGCTCGTTCATCTTGCTGGCCCGGGAGACGCCGGAATAGAGGGCTTCCCAGTCCGCAGCAGGCCGACGGGTATAGGCCGGCGTGCCGCCTCCCCCGCCCGCCGAAGCGGCAGATGTGGCGGCAAAGGGGTCGAAACCGGCATCGTAGTGCACCTGCGGCGGAACAACATCGCCCTGAGGATTATAGGCGGGCATGTCCGGCATGTCTTCGGTGTCGAAGTCGATGGTAGGAATGGCACTGAACTTGCCCAACGACTCTTTGACGGCGGCCGAGAGGATTTGCCAGATGGCCTGCTCGTTCTCGAATTTGATTTCGGTCTTGGTCGGGTGGATGTTGACGTCGATATTGGCCGGGTCTACGTCGAAATAGATGAAATAGGATATCTGCTCGCCGGCGGGAATCAGCCGCTCGTAGGCCTCCATCACCGCCTTGTGGAAATAGGGATGGCGCATGTAGCGGTTGTTGACAAAGAAATACTGGTGCGCTCCCTTCTTGCGGGCGGTCTCGGGTTTGGCCACGAAGCCCGAAATGCGCACCAGGCTGGTATCCACGCTCACCGGCAGCAGCTGCTGGTTCATCTTCTTGCCGAAGACGGCCATGACGCGCTGACGCAAGGGGACGGCAGGCAGGTGGAAGAGCTCGGCATCGTTGCTGTAAAGACGGAAAGAAACGTCGGGGTGCACCAACACTATGCGTTCGAACTCGGCCAGGATGTTGCTCAGTTCCGTCGAGTTGGCCTTCAGGAACTTGCGGCGGGCCGGCACGTTGAAAAAGAGGTTTTTCACCTGGAAATTGCAGCCTTTGGGACAAGACACCAGTTCCTGGCTCTCCACCTTGGAACCGGCAATGAGCAGGCGGGTGCCCAGCTCGTCGCTTTCCTGGCGGGTGCGCAACTCGACCTCGGCCACAGCGGCAATGGAGGCCAATGCCTCACCCCGGAAACCCATGGTGTGCAAGGCGAAGAGGTCGGCAGCCTCGCGAATCTTAGACGTGGCATGCCGCTCGAACGAGAGGCGGGCATCCGTCTCCGACATGCCCTTGCCGTCGTCAATGACTTGTATGCAGGTCTTCCCGGCATCGGTCACCAACACCTGAATCTCGCGGGCCTCGGCATCAATGGCGTTCTCTACCAGTTCCTTGACGACGGAGGCGGGACGCTGTATCACCTCGCCGGCGGCTATCTGGTTGGCCACCGAATCGGGCAACAAATGAATGATATCGCTCATAGAGTCAATTCTCCTTTCCTTATATTATCTGTTATCACAAAAGCCCCGTTTCACGAGGCGGCAGGCATCCCCAAGACGCCCCCGGTATCTCCCGACGCCCTGTCCGGTTGCCTTCACACGCTGAGGATGACGGCCCAGAGGTAGAGCAGCAGGGTGACGAAGAAGAGCAAGACCACCACGTGGAGCGGCTGCCTTTTCCGCCGACGGCGATGCTTCAGGTGGGTGGTGGCCTCCACAAACTTGTCACGCACACGGGACGTGTCCTGCGGCTTTCCGGAGGGCATCCCCAGCCGTCGGCGGGCCTCGTCGGCCAGTTGCTCCAGGCGTTCGCGGCGTTCGTCCACGTAGATGTAGGGATGGTGGTAGCCCCGGGGCTTGCGTATGTCAAACAGTCCGAACAACATAGGCGGCAAGGGTTACCTCTGGGTTCGCTCGATGTGCATCTCGCGAGGCGATACGACGGGGCCCCGGTCGCTCTTCTTCAGCCGCTGGTCGGCTTTCTTGCCGCGCCAGTTGAAGATGTCTTCCTTGTTGAGCGGGCGCACGTAGTCGAACCAGGCAAACGACGGCAGGCGCAACTTGTCGGGCGGAATCTGGTCCATGGGATACATCGTGCCCGAGGCCTTGCCGATGAAGGAGCCGCGCTCCATCTTGCGCTCCTTGATCATCATGCGCAGAAAGCCTCCCTCGGTGTAGTCCATGCCTATCATGGTGGAATCTTTGTCGTCAAGCGGGTAATAGGTGACCAACACGTTGCCGTTGACATCGACCTGACGCATCTCGCCTTCGTGGAAGTAGGCCATCATCTCCTTGCCGGACACCTGGTTGTAGTGCACGCTGTCCATCTGCTCCACGGCCAGGGTCTGGTTGATGATGTGCGCCCAGTTGATGGTGCTGTCGTTGACGTAGACCTTGACCACCTCGCCCAACAGTTGCTGCCGGCCATACCACAGGATGGGGTCGCGATACATGGTCATGCAGGAATCCTTGGAATTGTAGACGGCCGAGTCGCACACGGCTTGCACATCCGTGCGATAGGCACGCACCTTGTGGTAGGCGCGCATCTCGCGGTAGACCGAATCGGTGTTGAGATGGAAGGTGACCAGCCGCAGGGTGTCGGCGTGCATGTAGAGGCTGTCGCCCTGCCGGTAGTCGATGGCCACGGCACGGTCGGTGGCCACGGCACAGTCGGTCAACTCGTTATAGAAACAGTATTCGCCTGTCAGCATGTTGCGGTTCACCGTGTCGTTCAGCTGCACGCGCCCAAAGGCTTCGCCATAGCCCTGCCGCCGGTCGTAGAACAAGCTGTCGCCCGTCAATTTGCGCCCTTGGTTGGTCAGCACGGAGCGGTTCAGCAGAATGGCTTGGTCGGTATTGGTGTCATAGACGCCGCGCTCGGAATAGATGTGGTTGCTGTCGTTCACGATGTCCGAAGGGCCCAAGATGGTGGCCACCTTGGTCAGCGTGCTGTATTTCAGCGTGTCCGAGGTCAGCACGAAACGGGGATTGACCAGCTCGACGTCTTCGTTGAACACGGCCAGCTTGGTGGCGGGGCTGTATTCGCCCCACCAGGAGGTCAGCACGTTGACCGAATCGGCCAGAGTGCCTCCCTCGAAATAGTATCCTAAATCCAGCAGCCGGTCGTAGTTCAGGCTGTCGGTGGTCAGTTCGGTGTCGCGGTTTATCATGCGCACGTTTTCGCGCAGCATGGCCAGTTGCGTGGTGCCGTCGTAATAGAGGTAATCGCTGTAGATAAACAAGGTGTCGCCCTGCTCCATGCGCACATTGCCAAAGGCCTCCACGGAGTTGACTTTCTCGAATATCAAGGCACTGTCGCAAAACATGTACATGCTGTCGTGCTTCAGCCTCACGGAACCGATGAGCACCTGCACGTCGGGGCGATGCTCCTTGTCTGCTACGGCAGAATCGGCGTAGAGCAGGTCGACACGCGTCTTCTTCTTCTCCGACGGCTGCTCGCCACGGGGCGTCTGCGCCCCTACCCACGCCATGCCAAACAGGCACAGAATCCCCAGCAAGAGGAACCTGTGCCTGTCCGGCCTGGAGTGTTTCGTCTTATCTTTCTGCATAGGCGTAGTCTGTATAAGCCACGAAGCCACACTTATTCCTTGATCCAGCCCGGATACTTAAAGTTGCAGTTGTGGCGCCAGTTGTCCTTGATGCGGACATAGGTGGTCTTCTGCTTGTCGCGTATCCAGTCTTCCAGCACTTCGGCCTGCCGCTTCTGCAGCACGATGTCCTTCAGGCGCTGGTAGTCTTCGGAAATCGTGGCCTTGTGACCATTGATGCGACTCTTCAGCTTGACTATCACGCACACCTCCTTGCCCGTGTTCTGCGGAATCATGGTGAAGGCCTTGGAGATTTCGCCCACCTCCATCTTGTCTACCATCTTGGCTATCTCGGGCGGCAGTTCCTGCATCTCGAAACGCGAGGTGTTGTTGTTGGGATTGGGCAAAAGGCCGTGGTTGTTGCGCGTATCCTTGTCGTCGGACAGGACGGCGGCTGCCTCCTCGAACTTGAACTTTTCGTTGCGGATATCGTCGGCTATGGAGTCCAGGCGCGACATGCCGGCCACCAGGGCGGAGTCGGGGACATGGGGCTTCAGCAGGATGTGGCGCACACGGATGCGGTCGCCGCGCTTCTCCATCAGTTGGATGATGTGGAAGCCGTATTCGGACTCTACAATCTTTGAAATCTTCTCCGGCGTCTGGAGGTTGAAAGCCACGTTGGCAAAGGCGGGATCCAGCTGGCCACGGCCCATGAAAGGCAGTTCGCCGCCATTGATGGCCGAGCCACGGTCTTCGGAATACATGCGCGCCAAGGTGGAGAAGCTGGTCTCTCCCTTGTTCACGCGGTCGGTAAACTCGCGCAAGCGGGCTTTCACGGCCTCAATCTCCTCGATGGGGACACGGGGCTGCTGGGTGATGATTTGCACCTCCACCTGGGTGGGCACGTAGGGGATGCTGTCCGGCGGAAGTTTTTGGAAATAGCGGCGCACTTCGGCCGGGGTCACCTTGACCTCGCCCACCAGCTTCTGCTGCATCTTCTGCACCTTGAGGCCTTCGCGCACATTCTCGCGCAGGGTCTCGCGAATCTGGCTGGAGGTCTTGTTGAAGTATTCTTCCATCTTCTCGCGGGAGCCGATGTTGGCAATGAACTGGCTGGTCTGGAAATCTACACGCTGGATGACTTCGCTTTCGGGCACCTCGATACTGTCCAGTTCGGCCTGGTGAAGGAAGAGCTTCTGCACGGCCAGTTCCTCGGGAATCACGCAATAGGGGTCGGCATCGAAACGGCGTCCTTCGTAGAGGGCGTTGAGACGGGCTTCCTCAACTTCGGACTTGAGGATGGCTTCGTCGCCTACCACCCATACCACTTCGTCCACCACATTGTCTTGTGCAGAGACGGCCATGCCGAGGCAGAGCATCAAGACGGATAAAAGGGTTGTCTTCAGGTTCTTCTTCATTATCTTTCAGTGTATCAATAATACTTTATTTCATGTTTGTCCACCGCTTCGCGGTACAGGTCGTCGCTCACCTGGCGGAGGAAGGCGCCCCGACGCTCGTTGAGCAACAGCTGGCGGGCGTGGGCACGGGCCACTTCGTAGGGTTCTTCCTCGCCCACAGCGCGATAGCCGGTGACGTGCAGGAAGTAATGGTAGGCCGTATCCTGCAGCTCGATGTGCGGCAGCGCGCGCAGTTTCTTCTCGGCATCGGCGCCTTCCTGCCGGGGCATCCAGCCGAAGACCTCGGACACGGGACGCCACTTGTCATAGAAATACTCATACTTCACGGCGTTGCGCAGACTGTATTTCTCCAAGTGCTCCACAGCCTCGTGGCTGTCCGACCGATACCAGCGGCGCACCTCGGCCAGACGTGGCGCCTGGAGCGGCACCTTGATGAACAGGCCCTGAATCAGTGGCTGCTCCACCTTGAACAGTTCGGCATGGCTGCGGTAATAATCCTCTATCTCGGGCTCCGCGATGTCGTCCGCCAACTTCTGGTGAATCAACGCCTGGCGGTAGGCATGCAGGATGAGCGTACGCCGATAACTTTCCACCTGCTGCTCGATGGCGGCATTGTCGGGGATGTTTTCCTCGGCCTTGGCATACAGCAGGGTCTCTTCCGCCCAACGCTTCACGTAATCGTCGGCAAAGCGCGTGCTGTCCGCCTTCGACAAACCGACAGGAAGCGCCGCCTGCAGGTCTTCGCGGTACAGGAAACGGCCCTCCACCTCCGCCAGCGGTGTCCGCCCCCGGTGGTCGGGCGCAGGGCTGCACGCTACGCAGAGGCCCAAGAGCAGGCCCAGTCCTACAACGGTCATTCGCATCGGCACTCGCATTGATTCTTACTTACAAGCCACGAAGATACGGCTTTCATCGCTTGTTGCTGTGATAATTAACGGTTTTTAAAACCTCTTGGTTTATTTCAACCTTACCGGCGGCACGCAGGGCGGAGAGCCAACGCTTGGCGCAATCGGCCTTCCAATCGGCCACGACGGCTGCCTGCACCTCGCGGTAGTCCTCGGGCCCCTTCAGCTTGCGGCCCAACAGCACGACGTGCTCATAGCCCCGGCGTTCGGGCGCCTCGCCCTGCCTGAAAACGCGCTCGTCCACCCAGGCATCCTGTCCGGGAGCAAACGTGCCCTGACGGGCCAGCACCAGGGTATCTTCGCGATTGAGCATCAAGCGGATGGCATTGGTCCAGTCGGACGACGGCAGGTGTTTCAGCAGTTTGCGGGCCCGCTTGGCCACCCGGCGCGAAGAGCAGAGCAGCACGATGCCCCGATAGCGGGCCGTATCCCAGCGGTAGCGCGCATGATGACGGCGGAAAAAGTGTTGCAGGGCGGCCGAATCGGGAGTCTCATCCAGGGCCTGGCGGGCGACAGCCCGGGCCAGCAAAGAGTCGGCGTGCGCCTGCACGGCCAGACGGAAAGCTCCGTCCTCGCGCTCCAACCGCCGGCATTCGGACATCAGCACCTCGCGCAGCCGCCCGTCGGACAGGGCGCCGCGCGCGTGGGCCACCCGCACGGCATGCGCCCGCACCGCCTCGTCCACACACGCCGGACAGGCCTGCAACAGCGAGTCGCGCACGGCCTCGAACGGAGGAACCGCACGCCGCTCGACCACCCGGACGATGTGCAGCCCGCGGGGCGAAAAGAAGGGACGCGACCACTGCCCGGGTCGCAACGCAAAGGCTGTATCCTCCACCTCCGCCGTCTCCTCCAGGCGCATCAGCCACCGGCGGGATTTGTCGTCCGAAAAGCGGGATACGAAGTCGCCAAAAGCCCCTTGGCCGGCCCGCTGCAAGGCACGGTAGATGGAATCCATCCGCACGGTAGCCGCACGCAGGGCCGAAGCCGTAACATTTTGGGGGAGATGGAAATAGATCTGCTCCACCAACAAGCGGGGGCCGCGGGCAGCCCAACGGTCGTATCGGCGGCGCAAGGCGTGGTGCAGGGCGGCCGAATCGGCCAGGAAAGAACGCAAAAGGCCGACCCGGTACAGCTGCTGGCTGCGACGGAAAGACGGGAGCGTGTCCAACCCGGCCCGGCGGGCCGCCTGCACCTGCAAGCGGAAGTCGGCATAGTCCCGCGCAAGGTCGGCCAACGGCAGCTGGACATCCGCAGGCGCGCGCAACGTCCGGCGGCAGGCATACTCGAACTCGGACAAGGGCACATCATAGCCGCCCACGCGCATCAGCACAGGGTCGTCCTTGGCCCACAAGACTGCCACAGAGGCGGCGCAGGCGCACCACAGGCAAAAGAAGTATTTAGACAGATGTTTCATCAGACAATCATTAGAGAATCGTTCCAACCAAATCGCCCGCAAAGTAAAGCATTATTTCTTCGCGCGCCAACGCGCGGAGGGATAAAATTAACCGCCCTGTCCACGGCCGGAGGAGACCCGCCCGGCAGGGGTTAAAGCGCCGGTTGTCGGGACTTAAGTCCCCAGTCGCTGGAAGTTAAGTCCCAGCTTGCTGGAGGTTAAGTCCCAGGTTGCTGGAAGTCAAGTCCCAGGCAAGCAGGCATAAGCAACTGGAACACAGTGTCCTGCCCCGGCAAAAGAAACGTGCCGAAGACAAGCTCCGACGGCTCGTCTCCGGCACGGTTTCACCTTATATATATTGCTACGACTGTCCTATCGCATCACTCCGGACGGCTATAGTTGGGCGCCTCGCTCGTGATAGCCACATCGTGCGGATGGCTTTCGCGCACGCCGGCATTGGTGATGCGGGTGAACTTGGCATTGTGCAGCTGCTCGATGTTGCCCGCGCCGCAATATCCCATGCCCGAACGCAAGCCGCCGACCAACTGGTAGATTACCTCGTAGAGCGTGCCCTTGTAAGGAACGCGGGCCGTGATGCCTTCGGGCACCAGCTTCTTCACGTCGGTCGTACCGCTCTGGAAATAACGGTCTTTCGAGCCGTTCTCCATGGCTTCCAGCGAACCCATGCCGCGGTAGGACTTGAATTTGCGCCCGTTGAAGATGATGGTGTCGCCCGGCGATTCTTCGGTACCGGCCACCAGCGAACCAATCATCACGCTGTAGCCACCGGCTGCCAGCGCCTTCACCACGTCGCCCGAATAGCGCAGGCCGCCGTCGGCAATCAGAGGCACTCCAGTTCCTTCCAACGCCTTGGCCACGTCGTACACGGCCGTAAGCTGGGGCACGCCCACGCCGGCAATGATGCGCGTGGTGCAGATGGAGCCCGGGCCAATGCCCACCTTGACACAGTCGGCGCCGGCATCGACCAACATGCGGGCAGCATCGCCCGTAGCCACGTTGCCCACCACGATGTCCACGCCGGGGAAGGCCTGCTTGGCTTCTTTCAGCTTTTCAATCACGTATTTGGAATGCCCGTGAGCCGTGTCGATGACAATGGCGTCGGCGCCGGCCTCCACCAGGGCGCGCATGCGCTCCAGCGTGTCATTCGTAACGCCCACACCGGCAGCCACGCGCAGCCGGCCTTTGCTGTCCTTGCACGCCATGGGCTTGTCCTTGGCCTTGGTGATATCCTTATAAGTAATGAGGCCCACCAGGCGTCCGTCCTTGTCCACCACAGGCAGCTTCTCAATCTTGTGCTCCTGCAGGATGTGTGCGGCAGCCTCCAGGTCGGTGGTCTGGTTGGTGGTGACGATGTTCTCTTTGGTCATCACCTCGTCGATATGCTTGTTGAGATCGCGCTCAAAGCGCAAGTCACGGTTGGTCACGATGCCCACCAGGTGGCGTTCGTCGTCCACCACGGGGATACCGCCAATCTTATACTCGGCCATCAGCGCCAAGGCATCGGACACCGTGGAACCGCGCTTGATGGTGACAGGGTCGTAAATCATGCCGTTCTCGGCGCGCTTCACGATGGCCACCTGACGGGCCTGCTCCTCGATGGACATGTTCTTGTGGATAACACCGATGCCGCCTTCGCGGGCAATGGCGATAGCCATCTTGGCTTCGGTCACCGTATCCATGGCAGCCGTCACAAAGGGGATTTTCAACTCGATGTTGCGTGAGAACTTAGTCGTCAGATCGACCGTTTTAGGAAGGACTTCGGAATAGGCGGGAACCAGCAGTACGTCGTCGTACGTGAGCCCGTCCATGACTACTTTATCTGCAATAAATGACATATAGTATGTACTTTAGGAATTTATTGCGTGCAAATATACGGCTTTTTGCAGATAGTACCGCATTATTCGGATAAAAAGCACCGATAGCACTTAAATCTTTCACTTTTTTTGTACTTTTGCGCCCATCCGATGAAAAAATAAACAACGACTGCCGTATGAGAATCATCTATTGCCTCTTATTCCTGTTCCTGTCCTCTCTATATCCCTGCAGTGCGCAAGGGCTGCGGTTCTATGGAAACGAAAATCGGATTGCCGAGCGGTCGTCGCTCTGCGTATTTCAAGGAGACCAGGCACTGCCAGCAACCCGGCACCTCTCGCTATCTTTCGAATACAATGCCCAGAATATAGAAAGCCCCGGCTACATCTTTTACCTGAAAGATGCGGGAAGCGAACTGGCTTATAACCTGAACTACGTTTACAACCCGCAGGACAAGACGGGCAACTTCATGTTTTCGCAAGACGGGCAACAAATCTTCCATACAGCCAGCCTGCCTGCCACGGAACTTCACCGCCACTGGCAACCGATTTCCATCCGGCTGGACTTCGCCTCCGACCGGGCCACAATCTGCATCGGAACCGATTCGGCCACGATCAACAACATCGGCATGAGCCGCTCAACCGGCGGAATATTCACCCCGCAACTGTATTTCGGCATGTACCGGCACATCCTGGAGACTGCCTCGTTCTGCCTGCGGAAGCTGCAAGTGAAATGCGACGGCAAACGCTGGGAGTTCCCGCTGGACGAAAGCACGGGAACGGATGTGCACGACAGCCACGACATCGTGACGGGACGGGTAAAGAATCCCAACTGACTCATCAACGATGCGTACCACTGGAAACTGCTGTACCGCTATCACTCTCTGTCGCCTGCCGGCTTTGTGTTCTCCAACAGCCGGCAACAGGCCTATATCTACAACCGCGATTCACTCATGGTCTACGACCCGTATCAGCATACGGCACAAGGGCTACCCTATGATTCTCCGGCATTGCCCATCCGCTTGGGCATGTGCTTCTACGACGAACCGGACAGTTGCATCTACGCGTATGAACTGAACGAAGCGGAGACATACATGGCCCGCATCGACCCCGACAGCCGCCAGTGGCAACGCATCGACCAAGACCCCATCAACCTGCAGATGCACCACCACGGTGGGGTGTTCGACCAGAAACGCAAACGCATCCTGCTTTTCGGCGGCTATGGCAACCGCAGTTACTACAACTCATTCATCGGCTATGACCTGAAGACAAACGACTGGGACACCATCGCTTTCGAGGGGCCGAGCATTCCTCCCCGGTTCTTTGCGGCCATGGCGATGGCACCGGACGGACAACATGCCTATCTGTATGGCGGAAAAGGCAATGAGGCCGGCGACCAAAGCGTGGGTATCCGCTATTACTATGACTTGTACCGCCTGGACTTCACATCCTTGCGTATCGAAAAGCTGTGGGAACAGGAAGCTCCTGCCGAGAACCATGTCCCTACCCGAGACATGATACCCTCGCCGGACGGGAAGTGGCTATACCTGCTGATTTATCCGGAATACAAGCCTCGCACCTACCTGCGTCTGCACCGCCTCTCCATTGCCGACGGCCGGATGGAGGCGTTGGGCGACAGCATCCCCATGGTATCCGAAGAAATCGCCACGAATGCCAACCTCTACTACAGCGCCCGGCTGCACGAGTTCTACTGCGTGATACAAGAGTTCGGGAAATATGGAGACAACGAAACGCGCATCTATGCCCTCAGCGCCCCGCCGGTGACGGAAGCGGCTGTCTGCCGCTACGCGCATCAGCCAGCAGAAAAGGCCTCCTCCAGGTGGTGGATAGCCGTTGCCGTAGTGATACTGACAGTAGGGATTGCTATCGTCGGCAAAAGACATCGCCCGCGTTTCAAAAAGACGCCGGCAGCCGTTCCCCCCAAAAACTCAGCCCCCTCACCGGTACCGTCTCTTCAGCAGACGCCACCGGCAGAAGAGCCTGCTCCTTCTTCCCGGCAAATCCGTCAACAAGAGACAGCTAACCTAGAAGAGAAGAAGAGCGACAGCCCTGCCTACACCCCGCTCGTCCTCCCCACCCGCAACGTACTCTGCCTCTTCGGCCCGTTCTGTGCCACCGACCGGCAAGGACGGGACATCAGCCACTTGTTCAGTCCCAAGATACGCCACCTCTTCCTATATATATTAATCAACAGTGTGCTGAAAGACGGCGTTCTGTCGGCCGACCTGAACGTGCTGTTCTGGCCCGACAAGCCCGAAGACAAGATAAAGAACCTGAAGAACGTCCACATCAACCACCTGCGCAAGGCACTACAAGACATGGACGGCATCGAACTGACCCATCGCCAGGGTTATTACTGCCTGGAACTGTCGGAAGCCTGCTACTGCGACTTCCTGCGCCTGGCCACGCTGACCCACAAGCTGACCCTGCTGCCCGACACGCCGGAAGCTAACAACGAGTTGATTCAGCTGCTATCCCGCGGACGCTTCCTGGACACGACCCGCGCCGAACTGTTCGACTATGCCAAGCAACAGGTAGAATCGTTTGCCATCTCTTTTCTGGAGCAACAGATAGGCCGCCAGACCGGCAGCCCGACGCTGGCCTTGTGTAAGATTCTACAGACATGGGACCCGCTGTCCGAGGCGGCCCTAAACGCAGCCGTCGCTACCTACCGCCGCCGCAACCAATATGACAAGGCACTGCAAACCTATGCAACCTTCGCCACGGCCTATCGCCAGACCATGGGCGAAGACTATCCCGTCCGCTTTGAAGAGACCGGACTGCCCACCGCCTAAACCGTCCCCTTTATCTGAAAAGAAGTTAAGAAACAACGCAAACGGCCTGTCCAAAGCCCAGGATTAAGCAGGGAACCGCTCCCGTTAACCGGCGATTAACCCCTTTCCTAAGCAACCGGCCTTACCTTTGCGACATCCTATTATTTTCTTAACTAAACGTTCAACAAAACCATGAAACTGAAAAGACTCTTCCTCGCCGCCGGGATAAGCGCGGCAGCCGCCACGAGCGTCGTGGCCCAGAAAGCACCCGAACCCTGCGGCCTCGTCCCCAGCCAGCGGCAACTGGAATGGTACGACCGCGAAATGATTGCTCTCTTCCACTTCGGCATCAACACGTTTGAAGACTTTGTGAACGAAGGCGACGGCACGGCTCCGGCCGCCATCTTCAACCCCACCGCCCTTGACTGCACCCAATGGATGCAGACATTGAAATCGGCCGGTATCCCCGCTGCCATCCTGACGGCCAAACATGCCGACGGCTTCTGCCTCTGGCCCAGCCAATACACGGACTACTGCGTGAAGAACGCGGCTTGGAAAGGGGGCAAGGGCGACGTAGTGCGCGAGTTTGTGGACGCCTGCGAGGAATATGGCATCAAAGCCGGCATCTACCTGGGGCCGCACGACCGCCACGAGCATCTGCATCCGGACTATAGCACCGAACGCTACAAGCACTACTACGCTGCCCAACTGACGGAACTGATGAGCCAATACGGCAAAATCTGGGAGACATGGTGGGACGGCGCAGGCGCCGACGAACTGACCACGCCGCTCTACACCCAGTGGCACGAAATCGTACGTCGCCTGCAGCCGGACTGCGTCATCTTCGGCACCAAGAACTCTTATCCTTTTGCCGACGTGCGCTGGATGGGCAACGAGGCCGGACAGGCCGGCGACCCCTGCTGGGCCACGACCGACTCGGTAGCCATCCGCGACGAGGCTGCTTATTATCAGGCACTGAACGAGGGCGTGTGGGACGGCGATGCCTACGTGCCGGCCGAGACCGACGTATCCATCCGTCCCAGTTGGTTCTACCACACCGAGGAGGACGTTCGCGTGAAGTCGGTCAAGGAACTGTGGGACATCTACTGCTCGTCGGTGGGCCACAACAGCGTCCTGCTGCTCAACCTGCCGCCCGACCGCCGGGGACTGATTCATCCCACCGACTCGCTGCACGTAGCTCTGCTGGCCCAGGGACTGAAAGAGACCTTCGGGCACAACCTGCTGGCCGGAAGCCGGGTGACGGCTACCAACGACCGCGGCGGCAAGTATGCGGCCAAACATCTGACCGACGGCAACCCCGACACCTACTATGCCGGCAAGGACGGACAGGTGAAGAGCGACATCGTGTTCCGGCTCTCTAAGGCTGCCACCTTCGACTGCCTGATGGCGGAAGAAGTCATTGAGCTGGGCCACCGCACGTCGCGCTGGAGCGTGGAATACTCGGACGACGGCCGCCGCTGGACACCCATTGCCGAAGCCACGGGCAAGCAATGCATCGGCCACAAATGGATTGTACGCTTCGCTCCCGTCAAAGCGCGTTACGTCCGCCTGCGCATCGAAGACGGACGGGCCTGCCCCGCTCTGCACAGCTTTGGCGTGTACAAACAATCTGAATTGTTTCAATAACAAGCGCTGAAGAAGGAGGGCGTATCAAAAAAGAGTTTTGACTATCGCTTTGCTCTGTCATCCTAGACATGCGCCCCCTCTTCTATTGCATCCTTGTTCCAAGGCCAGGGCATTCCTGTCCCAAGCCTTGGGAACAAGAGTCCCAAGCCCAGGGAACAAGAGTCCCAAGGCTTGGGAATGCAGAGGTTCCAGGATTTAGGACACACCCGGAGCCTCCTCCCCTGCAACCGGGGGGCCACAGCCGGACTGCGAAAGGCCGGCCGGTGCACACTGATTGCATCCATCCTTCACTTTTATCAACAACAAACATGAAAAGAAAACTTCTCATCTTGGCAGGAATGCTCGTCAGCGGCCTGCCGATGCTGTCTGCCCAAGAGCTGCGGCCCGGGCAGAACTACGAACTACAGACACAAAGCGGCCTGGTCCTGGACAACCAGGAGAGCATGGACGCCGGCTCCAAGCTGTTCACCAGCAAACGGGTGCCCGGCAAGGAGTCGCAGGTATGGCAATTCCAACCCGTCGAAGGCCAGGCGGACACGTACCTCATCATCAGCCCCCTGTCGATGCAGGCCATTGACAACGGAGGCAACCAAAAACCGGGCGACAATGCCATCCAATGGAACAACGACCGGACAAATCCCAACCAGCATTGGGTGGCTCGCCGGCAGGCAGACGGCACTTACACCTTCACTAGCAAGGCCAGCGGCTTCCTTCTGAGCTACGGCAACAAGGGCGTACCGGGCGAGCCGGTGGTGCAGCAGAGGGCCGACGCCGCTTCGTACAGCCAGCGTTGGAGCCTTGTCCCCAGCAACGTGCAGGTCAAGGTAGAGGCGCTCAAGACGCACAGCGACAACGACTGGGAGAATCCGGCTGTCTTCGCCATCCACAAAGAAGAGGGACAGGCCACCTTCATCCCCTACGCCGACGCCGAGGAGATGCAGGCCGACCCCGCCTACCGCCGTCCCTGGGTGCGCACCCGCTCCAGCCGCTACCTGCTGCTGAACGGCGACTGGCATTTCCACTGGAGCAAACAGCCCGAAGACCGCCCCAAAGACTTCTACCGCACGAACTACGACGTGTCAGACTGGGACTTGCTGCCGGTACCTTCCAACTGGGAAATGCACGGCTATGGCACGCCCATCTATACCAACATCACCTACCCCTTCCGCAACAATCCGCCTTTCATCCAGCCCCAACGCGGCTACACCGTCCGTCAGGAGCCGAATGCAGTGGGCTCGTACCGCCGCGAATTTACCCTGCCCGAAGAATGGGAGGACAAAGAAGTGTTCCTGCACTTCGACGGAGCCTATAGCGCCATGTATGTATGGGTCAACGGACAGAAGGTGGGCTACAGCCAAGGCGCCAACAACGACGCCCGGTTCGACATCACGCGCTACGTCCGCCCCGGCCGCAACATACTGGCCGTAGAGGTCTATCGCTGGTCGGACGGCAGCTACCTGGAAGACCAGGACATGTTCCGCCTCAGCGGCATCCACCGCGACGTCTACCTGGTGGCCACGCCCAAGGTACAGCTGCGCGACATCACCCTGACCGCAGACATCAGTCCCCGCTACGACCGAGCCATTCTGAAGGTGGAGGGCAAAATCCGTAACCACACCCGCCGGCCGGCCAACGCCACCTTGCGCGTCAGCCTGAAGGACGAAACAGGCCGATGCCTGCGCCAATTCACCGCACAGGCCTCCTCCATCGCCGCCGGACAGGAAGCAACCGCCCTGGCCAAAGGCTCGCTGCGCGACCCGCACCTGTGGAGCGCCGAAACCCCCTACCTGTACACCGTCGAGATAGAACTGCTGGACGAGCAGGGCCGCGTCACCGAGACCACCTTCCAGCCATACGGTTTCCGCACCATTGCCATCAAAAACAACAAGGTGTATGTCAACGACCGGCTCACCCTGTTCAAAGGAGCCAACCGCCACGACATCCACCCGCGCTTCGGCAAAGCAGTGCCCGTGGAAAGCATGATTCAAGACGTGCTGATGTTCAAGCGACACAACCTGAACACCCTCCGCACCAGCCATTACCCCAACGACGCCAAAATGTACGCGCTGTGCGACTATTACGGACTCTATGTCATGGACGAAGCCGACCAGGAATGCCACGGCAACCAGTCGCTGACGGACAACCCGGCTTGGGAAGGGGCTTTCGTAGACCGTGCCGTCCGCATGGTGCAACGGGACAAGAATCATCCCAGCATCATCTTCTGGTCACTGGGCAACGAGTCAGGCGGAGGCTGCAACATAGTGGCCGAATACAACGCCGTGCGCGCCCTGGACGACAGCCGCCCCATCCACTACGAGGGCATGAACGACCAGGCCGACATCGACAGTCGCATGTATCCCTCCATCGAGTCCATGATTGAGCAAGACCGGCAGCCGAGAAACAAGCCCTACTTCCTCTGCGAATACGCACATGCCATGGGCAACGCCGTGGGCAACCTGGAGGAATATTGGGACTACATCGAGTATAAGTCGAACCGCATGATAGGCGGCTGCATCTGGGACTGGGTGGACCAGGGACTGAACAAGCCCGGACGGCCGGACAACGAGTTTTATTTTGGCGGCAGCTTCGGCGACACGCCCAATGACAATGACTTCTGCAACAACGGACTGACCACCCCCGACCGCCGCGTCACGCCCAAACTGATGGAGGTGAAAAAAGTGTACCAATACATCTCCTTCAAGATGAACAATCTGAATGAGGTGGAGCTGCACAACCGCTACACGCACCTCAACCTGACGCACTTCAACCTGCACTACCGCCTGGAACGCGACGGAGAAGTGATTAAGGAAGAAATCTTCGGATTGCCCGACTGTCCGCCGGGCGAACGCCGCACCATCCACACGCGGATGGAGAGCCTGCTGACGGACACGGCCAACTATTACGTGACCTATGAAGTGAGCCTGAAGGACAGCTGCCGCTGGGCACCGGCCGGACATGTGGTGGCCTCCGAGCAGTTTGCCCTCCGTCTTCTTCCCACCGGACTGCCGGCCATCAACCCCGAAGCTCCGGACAACCAATCGCTGAAGTGCTACGTTGAGGAACGCCGCTACCTGCGGATAGAGAACGGACAGGTTAGAGCCGCCTTCGACATGCACAACGGACAGCTCATCGCCTTGCGCTACGGAGAAACGGAGATGCTGCACCGCCAACAAGGCCCTGTATTCAACGGCTACCGCAGCATCAACAACGACCCACGCGACCACATTGACACGCAGACCCGGCTGGAGGATTTCAGCTATGAGACGGCTCCCGACGGCAAATCGGTACACGTCACGGTCAGCCTCGTGACCCGGTCGGAAGGCAACGGCAACGTGTCGCACTCGCTGGCCTATACCGTGCATGGCAACGGTGCAGTAGACGTGGAGGCTTCCTTCCACACCTCGCCCGACTTCAACATGCCGCGCTTGGCGCTGCAGACCAGCCTCAACCCTGCCTTAGAGAACTTGACGTACTACGGACGCGGCCCCATCGAGAACTACGCAGACCGCAAAAACGCAGCCTACGTCGATCTCTATCACACCACGGTAGAGGCCATGCGCGAATACTACACGCGAGCTCAGACCATGGGCGGACGCACCGGCGTGCGCTTCCTCCAACTGACGGACAACGAAGGCCACGGACTGCGCATCACGGCCCAAGACTCGCTCAGTTTCTCGGCCCTGCACTATGACGACCGCGAAATCTGGCGCGTGAAGTACAACCACGACCTCGACCGCATCCGGCGCAACGAAGTCGTGCTCAACCTAGACTGCATCCAGCGCGGCTTGGGCAACGCCAGCTGCGGCCCGGGACCTCGTCCCAAATACGAGATTCAGAGAGACGCGGACTATAAACTTGCTAGCAGTGAAGTGACGCCCACTGCACTCCGTTTATTCCGTAAGGGGTATGCCGTAATCGGCATACCCCTTATTTCTTTGCCCGACACGTAGCAACGTGCGGGACAAGATGAAAGCCTGGATCCTTCTCAACTCCCCTCTTACTTCCGAGTACAGGCGTGCATGCCTCTGATTATAGGCGTGCGTATCAAAATAAAATTACTTAAGTAGATGTTCGTATATAGTTGATACGAACATTTAGGCGCGAATTACGCGGATTTCACGGATATATTCTTTAAATAGCAGTGAGATTCAGTGTTTTGTCCTATAAATAATCCGCGTAATCCGCGCCTAAAAGCAACAAGATATATTCATTTCATCCTGCCTGCTTGCATATAAAATACCCTCTTTAAAGATCGCTTTCCCTCCTCCCCACCACAAAAAGAACCGCGGACTACGCAGAGAGCATCGGGATGCTGTCCGTGTAGTCCGCGGTGAGGAGAACGTCTACCGGGGACGCAGTGTTATGCGAAGCCTATCAATCGCCCCAGCCCGGATTGTTGGGCAGGAGGTTGGGGTTCAGCGTGGTCTGGTCGATAGGTATGGGATGCAGGTAGAGCTTGTCGTCCCAGGTGCGAGAATCATTGCCGGGGTACACTACCAAATAGCCGTCGTCGTTCACCTCACGGGAGAATGAATCGCCATAGGCGGCCCGCATCTCGTCAGAGATCCATATGCCCAACATGGTCTTGGGATTCTCAATCAGCTTGCCGGCTGCCCAACGCACGATGTCATCCCAGCGGAAACCTTCGCCCAGCAGTTCTACCGAACGCTCGCGGCGTATCTCGTAAAGCAACGGGCTGAGCTGATAGCCATAGTCGGGCCAATTGGGGTCGGTGTAGCCCACTTCTACCTTCAGATGCGGCAGGTCTACACGGTCGCGCAGAGCATTGACGGTAGAATCCAGCGCCGCCTGTCCGCACTGATTCAGTTCGGCCTTGGCCTCGGCATAGTTCAACAGGACTTCGGCGTAGCGGAAGATGAAAACGTCCAGCGTGGACTGAGCCAGGTTCCACTGTGCGGGGTCGGTGGAGTGCCACTTCATGACGTGGTAGCCCGTGGTGCAATACTTGGTGTCCAGCAAGGGCTGTTCGTGAACGGTAACCGTCCCGTCGGCATTCTGCTTGTAGGGCAAGGTCGGGTTGTCAATGCTCTGACGCAAACGGGGGTCACGACGCAGCACTTCGTCGGCAAACAAGGGCGCCTCGCTGCCCCACGTGGGGCTGACCGCCGTGGGCAGTCCGTCGGCACAGAGATACTGCTCGAACATGGCGCGGCTCATCCCGGTATAGGATTCCTCCATCTGCCGGGTATTGTTCTGCATCAACAGGTCGGCCACATACACGCGCGGCATGATGCACTCGCTGTTCGCAGAAAGGTCTTCCTGCACGAAGAGGTCATAATAATCGTGCTCGGGGTCGCCCGTGCTCCACACGGCATAGTTCCCGGAGCTCATCACCAGCCAGGCGGCATCGGCAGCCTGACGGAAGAGATCTTCATAATCGCCCAAGTTATGATACTTGCGGTAAGAGGCTTCATAAAGACACACGCGCGACTTGAAGGCCAATGCAGCGGACCGGTGCAACTGCCCCGTCTCCACATCGGAGGCTTCGGGCAGGTGCTCGATAGCAAAATCCAGGTCTTCCAACACGTGCGGAATGACATCCTTGCGGTCATCGCGTCCCTTATACAGTTCTTCGGAATCGGTATTCAAGTCGGTTTCATACCAAGGTACATTGCCAAATCGGCGTATCTTGTAGAAATACTCCCATGCGCGAAAGAAGCGCACGACGGCCACCTGCTGGTTGATGCGCTCGGCATCGCCCGTCACGGTAGAATAACGGTTCATGAAGTAGTTGGCCGAGCGGATATTGCCCCAGTCACCGCTGCTCCATCCGCCTCCGCTGGTGGGGATGGTCTCCAGGTTGAAGAGCCAGGTGTTGGGCTTCTCATTGACATAACAGTCCGACTGGTCATCGGCGCCCGGCCCCTGTGCACCCGGCAAGATGCCATAGAAGCCGTTGGCAAAAAGTTCAAGGTCTTGCTCGCTTTTCCAGAAGTTCTGGTCGGAGATAGACGACTCCAGATACAAATCCAGCATGTCCGCACACGAATGCAGCAGAGGCGTTGCACACAAAGCGGCCATTGCCAGCAAGTATGGATAGTTCTTTAATGATTTCATATAATCAGATTTTAGAGTATATTATTGATTGTGTCTGTGTTACAACGTGATGTTCAAGCCGAAAGAAATGCTCCTCTGGATGGGATAAACATCCAGCCCCAGCGTCTCCGGGTCGTAGATATCAAACAAGTGGTCAAACGTCAGCAGGTTCTGTCCGCTGATATAGAGCCTCAGATTCTCCACACCCACTTTGGCCAGCCACGCCTTGGGGAGGGTATACCCCAGCGTGATGTTCTTCAGGCGCAAGTAAGAGGCATCCTGCAGGTAACGGGTCTGCGTCACACGGTTTCCGGTGACATTCTCAAAGGTCGAACAGGGGAAGTAAGCATCGCGATTATCCTCGCGCCAGGCATCCAGCGCATGAGGGAAGGGCACGTGCCATTCATTGCCAAAGCCCCAGAACTGGTTTCCGCCCAGCTCAATGTCTCGTTTGCCGATGCCCTGCAGGAAGATGTTCAAGTCAAATCCCTTATAGAACAGGTCGGCCCGGAGTCCATAGGCATAGCGCGGCTCGCTGTTGCCGATGACCTTGCGGTCGCCCGGGTCATAAATCGTAGACTTTCCATAGCTGATTTTGCCGTTGTTGTCCAAGTCCTTGTACTTCACGTCACCCGGATACCAGCCTCCACCGTAAATTTCCGACTGGTCGGCATGGGCTGCCACCTCTCCGTCGCTCTGGAACAGGCCTTCGGTGACAAAGCCCCAGATATCGCCGATGTGCTGGCCTTCGTAATAGGTGCTGATCAGGCCCTCGGGATTGTTGAACTTGGTGATGGTGGCCTTGTAGTCCGACAGGATGAAGCTGACGTCATAAGAGAAACCATTGTTCAGGCGGTCGCGCCACCCCACGGTCAACTCCCAGCCGTTGGTCTTCAGGTCGGCCGTATTGGCGTTGGGCGTGCCGGTGCCCAGCACGGCCGGCAGCGGAGTGCCCGTTGTAATCATGTCCAGCGTGCGGCGCTGATACCAGTCGAACGTGCCATAGAAGCGGTTGCGGAAAGCTGTCCAGTCAATGCCGACGTCTACCTGCTTCATCGTCTCCCAGGTTAACAACGAGCTGACCAGCCCGCCGGGGCTGACGCTGGCAATCTTGCTTCCACCCACCAGGTAGTCCATCTCCATGTTGGTGTTCATGGTCGAGATGTAAGGATAATCGCCGCCTACGTTCTGGTTGCCCAGCGTGCCATAGGAGACACGCAGCTTCAGTTCGTCCACCCAGTTGCGGGCTGGTTCAAAGAACTTCTCGTTGGAAACGCGCCAGGCAGCCGATACGGAGGGGAAGAAGACAAAGCGTTCATCAGACGGAAACTTGGATGAGCCATCATAACGTCCGTTCAGCTCCAGCAGGTAGCGGTCGTCATAGTTGTAGTTGATACGGGCAAAATATCCCATCGTGGCCCAGGCATGCTCGCCGCTTGAGGTGTATTTCTCGCCGTTGGCCAAATCCAGTCCGGCAATGTCTTGCGCAATAAGCCCCTGACGTTCGGCACTGAACCAGCGGTAGTCCTTGCGCTCGTAGGTCCAACCAGCCAGAAACTTCAGGCCGTGCTTGCCAAACTGGCGCTCGTAGTCGCTGTAGAAGTTGACCACCTGGTAGTAGTCATCATCAGCCGTATATTTCACGCGGCTGGGCGTGGTGTGAGGGAAGATGGTGGTCACGTCCGGATTGGCATAGTGCTCGATGATTTCCTTGCCATGCTCTTTTTTGTGCAGAGTGTAGAGGTTGAACGTGTAGTCCAGCTTGATGTTCCATCCCTTCAGCGGGGTCAGTTGCAGGTTCCCGCCCAGCCACAGGTCGTTGGCCTTGTTGTTGCGGTTGCCAGACAACGCCTGGATGCAGGCATAGTTGGTATAAGAGCCCTGACCGGAGAAATTCCCGTCCGGATGGTAGACAGGCATCAGAGGCTTTGAGTCGGCCCCGTAAAATGAAGCGTCTATCGAGTTGCTGTTTGTTCCGTAAGGAGCGTCCTGTATCTTATTGTTGTAATTGACGCGAAGGCCGACACGCAACCACTTGCGGATTTCGGTATTGACATTCAACGCTGCATTGACACGCCGGTACGTATCGTCGTAATAGCGCAACATACCGCCCTGATCCAGGAAGCCGATAGAACCGTAGTAGGTCGTCTTATCCGTACCGCCGTTAATGGAGAGGGTGTACTGCTGCATCAGCGAATTGGTCTTACGCAACTCGCGAATCCAGTCGGTATTACCGCAATACTGATACTTGTCCGGGTCTGAAGGGTCTACAAACACGGACGAGTTATGCTCGGGGTCGGTATAGTAGGCATAGATGTGATCCATATAGTTCTGGTCGAAATAGTCGCCTCCGCCCGAGTTCCGGTTCGTCTCGTTCAGGAAGTTGGCATACGACCACGAATCAATGTATTCCGGCATACGGGTCGGCGTGTTCCAAGCCCAGTTGGCCGACACCGATACCTGCGGTTTCTGTTCTTTACCTTTCTTCGTCGTGATAAGTACCACGCCATAAGCCGCCTGCGTACCATAGATAGAAGCCGATGCAGCATCTTTCAGCACCGAGACGCTCTCCACGTCGGCCGGGTTAATAAGGTTCGGATCCATCTGCACGCCGTCTACCAGCACCAAAGGCGAAGAGCCATTGATGGAAGTAGTGCCTCGCACATTGAAGCTATAGCCCGTACCCGGAGCACCGTTGCCGGTGGTCATGTTCAAGTTGGCGATGGTGCCCTGCAAACCCTGGCTCAAGCTGGTGAGCGGACGGTTCTCCAACACGTCGGCCGACACGCTGGCCACAGCCCCGGTCACGTTCACTTTCTTCTGCGTGCCATAGCCCACTACCACGACTTCTTCCAACAGGGCATTGTCTTCTTGCATCACCACGTGCAAGGGACGGTTCATGTCTTTCACGGTGATTTTCTGTGTCTCGTAGCCGATAAAGGAAAATTCCAGCACATCGCCCGGCACCGCCTTCACTTCAAACAAGCCGTCCAGGTCGGTTATAGTGCCGCCTTCTTTCCCTTGCAGGCGCACACTGGCACCCGGAATAGACTCACCGTTGGCATCCACCACTTTGCCCTTCACCAGGTTTCCCACCTGCCGGACATCTGATATAGCCTCCGAAACAATGTCCCCACTGACGGGCAAGGCTAAGCTGGGTTGCAGGAATGCTCCTGCCATCAAGACCGCCAGGCTCATAACCCGCAGGTCTTTCCTTACATGTTCTTGTCTTTCCATACAATGTTTTTATAGGTATTAAGAAAAATGTGCCGTAAAGGCGCGCTTCTTTCGGCACCGCAGGCAAAGGTATCACCTTACGCTTAACGAAGAGGTTAAGCCCCGATTAACCAAGCGGATTAATCGCTGTCTTTCTTATTAATACCTTCTCCTTAGGTATCCCTGGCATCATATAACAAAAAAGAACCACGCCCTGGAACCAGAGCGTGGAAAACTATGCATGAGTCAATCAGATTTAACGCCTGCTATAAGAGTAAGGAAGGTCTTCGGCCTGCGCGCCTCGCACCGTGTTGGGCACACTATCCATCTGGAGCACCAGCTCTCCTCCTTGCAACAATTCTTCGTGCGTCAGATAATTACGCGTCAGCTCCTCCCCATTCAACATGGCCTGACGGATATACGGACAGCGGGGGCCGTTGCCCTCGGTACGGATGACAAAGCTTTTTCCGTCGGGCAAGGCCAGCGTGGCTTTATCAAAAAGAGGACTGCCCAAGGCATACTGCCCGCTTCCCGGACACACGGGATAGAAACCCAGCGCACTGAACACGTACCAGGCCGAGGTCTGCCCGTTATCCTCGTCGCCGCAATAGCCTGCAGGGCCAGAATTGTAGAGACGATTCATCACCTCACGCACGTGCTGCTGCGTCTTCCAGGGCCGACCGAGGTAATCATACAGGTAGATGGCATGCTGCACGGGCTGGTTGCCGTGAGCGTACTGTCCCATGTCGAGAGCCACCATCTCAGCTATCTCATGGATAACGAAACCATAGGTGCCATAGTTATAAGTATTGGGGGCTGTAAACATCGAGTCCAGCCGGGCCTCCATCGCTTCATGTCCGCCCATCAAGGTGGCCAGTCCCTCCGGGTCGTGCAAAACGCTCCAAGTCCAATGCCACGAACTGCCTTCGGTGAAGGGACCTCCCCACTCCGTCGCATCAAAGTCCTTACGCCAGCGTCCCTTGGCATCTTTGGCCCAGACGAAACCCTGTTCCGGATAGAAAAGGTGACGGTAGTTCTGGGCTTTCTCATAATACGTCTCGGCAATGTCCGTGCGACCAATGGACTCGGCAAAGCGGGCCAAACACCAATCGGCATAGGCATATTCCAAGGTCTTGGCCGTCGCTTCGGCCACTTCGGGATAGGGCACATAGCCCAGCGAATCATACCATTCGTAGCCATCCCGTCCCACCGAAGCGATATCGGCATGGCGTGCCCGGGTCTGGTGCAGCATAGCCTCCAGCATCTGGTCGGCATCCACACTGCGGATGCCCTTCAGCCAAGCATCGGTCACGATGGAAAGGGAGTTGTTGCCTATCATGCATCCCCAATGACCAGGACTGGCCCATTCTGGCAGGAAACCGCTCTGCTCATACGTATGCCACAAGGATTGAAGAACCTCCTTGCTGACCTCGGGATAAAGCAGGGTGAAAAGCGGATGCACAGCCCGGAAGGTATCCCAAAAGCCATTGTCGGTATAGAGCTCGCCGTTGTGCACCTGCCCGTCGTAAGGACTATAATGAATAGGCTCGTTGAGAGTGTCATTCTCGGTCAGCCGACGCGGAAAGAGCAGAGTGCGGTACAGACAGGAATAGAAGACCCGCCGTTGCTCATCCGTCCCACCCTCAATGCGGACACGGCCCAACAGTTCATCCCAAATCTGCCGGGCATTGTCAGCAGCACTCTCAAGCGAGGAATATGACTTCGGACCGCGGTCAAAATTCAGGCGGGCCTGATCGAAACTGATAAACGAAGAGGCCATGCGCACGGTCAGCTTCTCGCCCGGCTGCAAATCAAACTTCACATAAGCGAGTCCATCACCCTCTTTGCCAACTCCGGTTATCGGCTGGTCGAATGCCACGACGAAATAGTTGCCAAAGTTATCCGGTACGCCCCCATTATCATTATTGTAGCGTGAAACACCGTAGACGCATCCAGACACGGAATCCACCGACACCGTTCCCCCGTAACCGTAAGCATCCACCACCATATATTGCGCCTCGACATCGGGCCATGCCACCTCCATCAACGCCCCATCTGTCACAGGAGCCAATGCCACCTTCACCCCGTTGTCCATCGTCACTCGATAACAATAGGGAGTAGCCTGCTCGTTTGCATGACTGAAAGACACGCCCCGGCTTTTGTCGTCCGTTTTCACATCGCCACGCAAAGGCATCACAGAAAAGGTACCATAGTCATTAATCCACGGGCTGGGCTGGTGCGTCTGCCTGAAACCGCGCAACAGTGTGTCCGCATACGTATACATCCAGCCGCTGCCGTTCTCACCCGTCTGCGGACTCCAAGCATGCAATCCCCAAGGCAATGCGACAGCCGGATAAGTGTTGCCGTGTGAAAACTCGAAAGTAGATGCCGTGCCCATCAACGGATTGACGGCCTCGACGGGCGATGAGCCGGCCACATCTCCGCCCTGCTGTCCACACGATGCCAGCAGAAGCACCAGACCGGAAAAAAAGAATAAACGTTTCATTGCTATCAGTTTATAACTCATTATTTAATAAATTAATCACTGGCAAATATAAGCCCACATCATTAACAGACAGATTAATGCCGGATTAATCTATGACACATTTTATCTTTAAAGTATACCAAAGTATGCTTTTCATGCAGCACTTATCCCATAAATCAGAAATTCAGGTTTCGGATAGGGTAACAGAATCCATACAAACAAATCGTGGGGTCACAAACTTCTTTTAGAAGAAGAGACATAAAAAAGCCATGAGGCTCTCTCAAAAAGAATTCGAACTATATCCTTGTGTCCAGCCTTCCGAACGAAGGTGAAGAACAACAGAAGAATAGTCAATTCTTATTTTGAAACAGCCTCATGGCTTTCTTGTTTCAGCAGCTATGAAAAGCCAACTAATTAGCCATATCCGAGATAAACTTGATGCGTACCAGCCGGACTTCCTCCTCCGTGAAGTCTTCGCCCAGTTCTTCGAGCGCCTCTTCGATGTCGTCGGTGGTCGACTCCTTGAAGTAATCGTAGATATCCAGCATATGGTCTTCGTCCATGAGGCTTGTCACTTGTTATCTATTTTTCACAAGGCCTTGCAGTCTGAACAACCTGTCCCCGCTCCTGCTTATAACCGATGCACTCGCTTAGTCCTACTCTTTCACATCAACAATAGAAACACGTATGGTATGATTGACATAATCCGGTTTGCCATCCAAACGTACTATAACACGAGTACCCTTCAGAATCTTTTTCCTTCCAAATGCGGTATTAAACTCGCCCAGATTACTGTTATTCTGATCAACAAGAGCATATGTCTCGATTCTGTCCACCAGAATATAAATCTTGTTTTTGTCGGAACGGATAATGCGTCCTTCCGCCTGGCCCTGCTTATCGAACGGCAAGGTTCCAAACAAACGGCTCAAATGAACTTTGGTATTCCTACAATAGAGCACCTGGAAATCATACAGTCTGCCAATCTGCAACAATTCTTCATCGGGATCATGTACTTTCCATGTGACATCCTGCAAACGGATAAAACCGCTGGCATCACCTAAATCTATGCTATACCCCTTCTTATTCTTTCCGTCTACCGTACCTTCCACCCTAGCACGAGAAGGATATTTTTCTTCTATGGGAACCGGATCTCTCAATGAGAAAGTCAAAACGGATAGTTCTGAACCACTGCTGACAACACGGGCTGTGTATTCCTCATGCTCCTTAATGGACTGCATTTCAGTGGTATGAGATTCTTTATAGTCCACCTGGCTGGCAGGTATCCACCCCAGCAATCCGCTTTCAGTCCAGACATCATAGCCCAAACGCTCTTTTTGGAAAACGGTTACCTTGCACTCTGTATATTCCACAGAACGAGGTTGAGGATGGTACGCACGTACTGGCAGATAGTCTAGTTTTCGGGCATTTATTTTATGCAGGATGACATCCAGTTCATCCCCTGCCCGGTAAGGATGTGTTTCATACTCCTCTTTCGTTTCATAAATGAATCGTATCGGAATGCAGGAACGCACTCCATTGGGTAGCGTCACGACCAATCCATCGGATGTCCAACCAATAGCTCGGGCTTTAACTGCTTCTTCTTTGCTCCAAATAAACCCTTTGAAAGGATCCGGATTGCACTGAACATAGGACACCAGCGGCAGACCGGTATCCGAGTCCTTTTCTTTTTCTTTATTCATACAAACACGAATCTCTTCTCCCGGCAAATAATGCAATAGATAATGAGTCTGGTAAGAGGATTCTGCCAAAGGCAACAATGCAAATGAGTTGCCTATTTGTACCAAATAAGTATTTTGCAGCGTCCCTTCCTTTTCCATAAACTTTAAAACTTTAGCTTCCATCACAGCATCTGAGAGGGCATGAATAGGTTCTTCCTGATTAGACAAACAGAGAACACCTTTTTCCCGATCTACTTTCAATACTTTGGCCAGAAGTGTCTGCCCCACTCGATAAAACTGTAACAGCGACGGGATGAAATCATATTGATAGGCATATCCCACTTCGCTACGTTCCATCCAACTTCGTTTGCCATTCGCTTCGCCCCACAACCCCGCGTCGCAAACTTCAGAAATCCGGAATTGCACCAGCATCCCCACTTCTATTCCTCCCATTGGGTCAGGAGACAGCGCACGAACACTGAATTGCAAGACTCCAGAAGGATGGATTTGAGAACAACGTACCTGCACCCTCTGCCCCACCGTGTATCGTTCGGCATCACGTTCTGCTTTTAACCAACCCAACTCAGAACGAGGAATATACCCCGGGAAATCCCCACACGTTACCGCAAGGCCACGATTGGGATAAACAGCACGCACTAAAACCATTATGTCCTCACCTACCTGCACCGGCAGTTGTTCTGGTGCCTTCTGCACCAAATGATATTCTTCCCCTTGGGCCTGAGGCTGTACCCGCAACATGTCTCCGACCTGATAAACCCACGACGGATAACCGTCACGCTTCAACAATGTTCCACTTCCCAGATAAGAGACCAGCAAACCTTCCGGCAACAACTGCAGAAGCCTTCCATCAGCTACTTGTGGTTCATCCAGCCTAGTGGTAAAGACAATATTTCCATTCTCGGAATGAATCTCCAAACAACGTACTTGCACATTATCACCTACTTTATAGTGGATGCCAGACTGATAAGGTCTCACCCAATAGAGATTGTCAAGGCTAACATAACCACGTAGTTTGCCAACCTGCACCAACATTCCCGTTTGACTCACTTGGACTACCCGCCCTTGGCGGATTTGCCCTACAGCCAAAGATTCTGACTTTAACAATGCTCCAAAATTGATATCACACCGACAACGCAACAACTGGCGTTCCGGCTCGTAAGCAATGACTTCACATCCTAGTTTCTGACCGACATGATAGAACTCGGAGAGTTTATAAAAACGTTGCGGCAAGGCATCCTCTATATGGATACATCCATACAAGCTACGGTACTTGAAAACCAAACGTTTGTTAGAGACAAGTATCACCTGAACCTGAATGACTGTACCCACTGCGAGTTTTCCTTTTTCCCATGGATTTGGCTTCAACGCTTTGATACTTAATGACAATGCGCAAGTAGGCCAAGCATAGGATACTACTTTGGCCTGTATTTCCTCTCCTGGCGTATAAAGCCGAGACAAATCGTAAGGAGACCAGCTCAGTTCCATTTTCGGTATGGAAGCCAAGATTCCTCGACAATTGACCCGAATGCCATTTTCCATAGCTTCTACCACCGTGCAATCAACGATAGAATCAACCTGAATCCACTGCTTCAATGACGACAAAGCGCACTGAATCCGATTATGCTCGTAATCCAGCTCCAGCACTTGAGCATACAAAGTATCTCCGGGACGAAAGGCTGCTTGAAGTTCTCCCATTGTCAATCCACTTTGATCGCCCATTAATATACCTTGTTCCTGATGGGGGCCTGCCAATAGTAATTGAGTTTCTTCGATGGCAGTCAATGTGAATGGATAAACCTTCCCTACTGTTAAAAGTTCCTCCGGACATGGCAGCAATACCCGTGTATTACAGATGAGCTTACGCTTCTCTGGAGAAACCTCCTCCACCCGACAACGGACACGCTCACCCACTCGGAACGGCAATTGCCCTTTTGGCGGTATGCCCCAGCACACATCGCCTTGCGGAACGGAACCAATCCAATAACCTCCATCCAACAAAAGCCGATTGGTGCCCGTAATCTCTTGAATCCGACATTCTACCACCTCTCCCTGAACAGGAAGATGCTGTACATACTTCTCTTGGCTAACTCCGTCTATAAGATAATCAAACATCTCCGAATCCTTTCTAAAAGCTGTTATCCGTAACGGGAAACGCTCGCCCACTTTCATCCTGGAAACATAATCATATCCAAAACTTTTGTTGATAAGCAGGGTAGGAATCGGCCATATCAAGTCACCGTGACTTAGAAAGACAAACGAATGTCTTACTTTGCAGACAGTCCACCACTGTATTTCATTCAAACGTACCTGCGCCTGCCAGTTCTTCCATGCATCCGGACAAAAAGCTTTCAGACTCCCCACACACGTCTGAGTATCTGCATCGAATGCCAGTAACTGCACCTGCACCAACTCACCTTCCTGCAGGAAGTCTTTCCGCCGCTGGAAAAGATGCCCCATCACCTTGGTATCCAAGCTAACCCAGCCGCACTCTTCCCAAGACAACAGCCCTGATATTCCACCTGTATCAAAAAGATAGCCTTTATCAGACGTTCCAACCACCTTCACCTGACGCCTATGCCCGACGACTGCTGCTGTTACCGGTGTAGCATCTTCCAGCAACAACCTTCGGCTCACGAACACCTCTTTGGGAACAACATCCTCGTTCACCCGGACAACTTGAACTGCAAATGTCAACCCTTCATATCCCATATCAGGCAATAAACGTTCACCGCTCCAACTCCACTCTTCTGGTTTCATCAAAAATACCAGTGGCTGATTCTGATAAGCCTCCGGTAGTTCCCACTGAACCATCTCTTCCTCAATCTTCTTTAACTTGCAATTCCAGACTGTACCCATAAGCCCCCAATGATCGGACGGACAAAGCGGGCGGGACATCAACATACCATCTTTTCTATCAAATGCCACCAGAGGCAGGACATCACCTTCTTGATATGTAGCAACTGTAGGAATCTGCGTTACCCCTTCCTCATTCACAGCAACAGTCCATTCATCGTCAACATCGACTATCCGGAACAGACTAACTTGATTACGTACAGGTTCATACGCCACTTCCCAACGTGGAAGTCCACCTGGCAAAGAGAAATCGACTACACGCAGATATACCTTGTATCCCACAGGGTAAATCTTCTCATGAAGCAGCCGTGCTATCAACCGTTCACCCAACTGCATTCCCCGAGCATCTACCTCAACCCAATAATCATCCACTGCCATGACAACCGAAGTCTCCAAACATGCCAATACCGTAGCCAAACGGATGCAACCTTTGCAAAATTCTTCTGCCATCGGACGCAATGCTCTTTTTAAACTGACCAAACGATTTTCCATAAGCAGGACTTTGATCGGAGTACCTATCGGGATTTGGTCAAACGGATAAGAATGCAATGACTGTTCCGTATATTCGTCTTTAAGCAACTGGTACTTATATCCAATACAATTGGTCAGAAACAATCCAATGCCATCCGACAAGTGCTCTTCCACATACATCTCGTAACATTGTCCCACTTTCCAAACCAACTGAGTGACAGGTTGCACCCGCAACAGACGTGACTTACGGTCAAAGGCTTCTACTCTAACCTCCACTTCACCCCCTATCCGCAAAGGAAGTTTTCTCCAATCAGAAACCTTAGTAAAGACATTCGCCCATGTATAAACAGCAGCCTCATCCGTTACCAGCACCAAAATACCACGGATTTCCAGCAATACAGCCTGCACATCCAAAGCACAAACACGTGCCTGCAGCCGCTCTCCAACCGACAAACGGACATCAGGCCAAACATTCAGAGGCACTATCCGGTTTAAGGCAAAACGAACCGGCATCTTTTCCGACGGTATCGCCTGCACCGACACTGAAACTTGGGTTCCTACCGGATAAAGCAAAGCAGCCAATGCCTCATCACTTCCTCCCAAAGCAGCGTATGGCAAAATGCCATATATCGAACTTCCCATCACAGCCAACTGTTGTTCAGGGAGTGTTCCCAACACAAACAAATCGTCAAATATCTGACCTATCTGTATAGGTTTGTCCTCCCACAACTGTTCAAGATAGGCTCGAACGCTGACCTGAAAAACATGTTTTTCCCGGTCTACAGACATCACAACCGCCTGTAGTTTAGAGAACAGACGAGCGACATTCTCCAGAGATATCCCCTCTACTTCTTGCGGCAAGAAATCCGCCACAACCTCACAGTAACTATAATGTCCCGAATCCGTACGTTCCAGAGTCACGGTATCACCCACAGAAACTCCAAGCATCCACTCCTGACTCCAAGCAAAAATCAGCCGATGCGTAACAGGCTCCACCGCATGCGTAAAAACCACTTCCAGCCGCTGGTTCACGCGCGGCTCTTTACTCATCCGAGCTACTGCCGCCGCAGGAAGCATGCCTACTATATGCTGGTATACAAACAACAAGTCGCCATTTTCTATCTGCTTCACTTCTACAGTTACAGGCTTCCCGGCCAACAATGTAGTATAGTCCGCATCAGCCAAACGACGATTCCAATGAAAACGAGCCAGCGAAGAATCATCTTCTTGCTCCATTTCCGCACCCATGCAAAGATGTCCTTGCAAGAAATATTTTTCCAAGATGCGAACGAAACGGTTATCCTCTTCTGCTACCTGCATCACAGTCCATTTCTGTTCCAATTTCATCAGATAAAGGTTCTTATGCAGGAAACGAACCGGTTCCAGCATATATTCATTTGTTTCTTGAAGAAGATCTCTTTTATAAACAAAATTTCCGCCATCATTAGCCAAGAGCAACCATTTTTCAGCCGGATTGATTTCCAAAACCAACAGTTGGTTTAAGGTCTGAACCGCAGACGTCATCGTCTCATCCAATACGACACCCTCATAACAGTGGTCATACAAAGCCTTCCATTGCCCTTTTTCGTCACACCAAGAACGAGTTGGGGTCACCACATCCCCCCGTTGCAAATTGAGTGCGTCCCATTCTGCCTGCTGTGATTCTACAGGACGCAACACTACCGTCATCGAACCATCCTCTTCTACCTTCTGTAGGAAGAAAGTCAAATCTGTTCCTTTTGCGAAAACATCCGATTGATACCCTCCCTGAGCATAATCCCATAAAGCATATAACCCTTTCCACTGCAGCAACAAGCGAGAAGATTCCTGCAATACACCACAGACGTGCATCTGCCGATAGCCAGGAGCCATATATTCAACCGAAAGAGCCTCTTTATTCAGCCTCATCGCCTCTTTCACATTAAACTCATATTTCCCCTTTGAGGTATGTGCCACAGCCTCTATCTCTACCTGTTGCTCCACCATCTCCTTCCAAAATGGTTGCAACAAATCTGGAATAGAACTTGTAAAGATAACTCCTCGATACTTATCACCACAACGCACGTAGGTGGTATTCTTCTGCTCCACGTACCAAACCAATTTCACCGGTTGCAACTGTCCTTCCAAAATATCCGTTCCGACCTTGTTGGTTGTGGTATCCAAGAGCATCTTCATCTCAATGGAGAATTGCTTCAAAGTCGAAGTATCCACAGGTTGATAACCAATCCTATTCTTTTTCCGATCTACCCAATGAACCCGTACCTGTACTGGCTTCCCCAACGGATAACGCTGCTTGATTTCTCCCCAAGGAATCTGTCCTAAAGAAGACATAGGAATCAGGCCGTTTCCATAGGCATTGGAAACGAAGATACCGACCGTATAGAAATACTTATATGGTACACATTCCACTATCTGTCCCACTTGCAAGCCACTCAATGAACTGCTGATCATCGAAGGTTTCGATGTCATACCAGTCTCACTGAAAGCAATATGTCCATTTTCATCTATCTGAAGCAGATAAACTTCCAATTCTCCCTTTTCCCCTTCCCCAACCAATTTCCGGTAATGTTCCATTCCTTCTTCCGTCCAAAGGTAAAACAACTCCTCCGACGGAATAACGCCCATCACACCTTCGTACGAAACTAACAACCTATCATCAAAGACTTCTTCCAGCATCACCCGCAGCAAGGCATTAGGATTTTCCCTTAAACGTCGCACTACTTTTTCTTGAGCGTCTCTAGTGCATGTATTCTTTTTATTACACGAAAGATATACAAAATAGTTGTCCTGAATGCGATGAATATAAAGCTGTAAATCTTGGCCTTTCTGGATCTTTCCGAATACCCTGCTCTGGCAATTATCCAGCATCAGCATAAAACTCCAGTTGCAAAACCTCTCATGCTTCAATTTCACGGTCTTATTCTTTTGACCGCTCACCACCAGACGCAAAGGTTCTTCCCGCTCCATCATATCTTCCAATTCTTTCCGTTGCTGTTCATACAACTGCCTCTTTTCTTGGAAAGAAATCTCAAAATCATTCTGATATGCCGCAAGTTGGATTTCTTCAAACTGAATATATGCAGATTTGGGATTTGGCAACGAAAATTCTACATCCGAGCCTAGTGTGAGCAAACCTTCCATCCCCACATCCACTTGGTTATCTACATTCACCTGAAAGATAAGTTTATCATCCATAACGAGACTCTTTTAAGGAATAACGATTGACAAGGTTTGGTCTGAAGTACCCTTGTCATAACCTACATAAAAATAATAACATACCGTATCGCCAACTTTCAACTGTTCGCAATAAGTGCTTACACGCCCGGAGCTATCGTGACTAAAATTGAAGAAAGTCTGCCCCTCGACATCAAGTTCCGTATCTTTGGTATGAACCAATATTTTTCCCGTACCCAGTTGCCTGATTCCTGTCACCGTTCCCGGCCGACGAATCGACCGGAGTTTCTGTACATAGGCAGCCAATGGGCTATATTGACTGCGAATAGCCAGATTCATGGAAGGAAAGAAAGAAACTAAATCACCCTCTTCCAATTTAACTTGATGAGGTTTGACAGGACTATAAAAGTCCTCTTCCATGCAATCAGAATGGATAAATGCATCTTGTTCGGTGACACGTACGACCACCCCTTGCAAGAAACCTAATATAGGCAAACGTTTCTGCATGGGAATATGTTCAAGACGATGATTCAGTTCATACACTACCAGATCGCCAGCTTTCATTTCTATATCATACTCTGAATTAACCAAACCCTTCTGAAAATCTTTCTGAGTCACTCTTTGCTTCCCAATGCCAGCTTTTTGCGGTGAAAACAAAACGGTGCCAACTGGTTTGACAGACAGCACAATACAAACATCAGGATAAAACTTATCGTGTGATTGTTGCCACTTCTCCGGCATAGACAAATAGTATTTCAGATATTCAGCTGCACAACTCCGCTGCTTGAAGAAATCATAGATTACACGATTCCCCCTGTTGTTCAATTCTTTACACTCTTCGAGTAACAAGTTACAAACCGATGTGTGATATTTCTCCGGCATATTAAGTTCAATCAGAGACGAAAGATTATTGTAGCCAACTTTCGCCGGGATGCGTCCATGTGAATCATAATAGAAATGAATTACCCCTTCGCGTTCCGTTTTAGCGTTGAAATTAATCATAGGAGGCAGCTGCAGCGGAAAAAGCGGCAGATCCGACAACTCACGCATCATATTTTCCGGCAATTCGCCACGCTCGATTCGATAACAGCCTTGTTTGTCATTCAACGAAAAATAAAGCGACTTAATACTTGTGGCCGGTTGCGGAATAGCTAAAATACCGGTATTATTATATTCATCAAACAGATAATTCACGCTGTCCGCCTCGTACAACTGTCCGGGAATCACCTCAAAAATACTGGCTTCCGTATGGTTGTTAATCGGCTGGTAATACTCTAGACGTCCCCATTCTATCTTAGTACCCAACGGGAAATCCGGTGTATAGTCGGCCAACATCAAGAAAAGCCCGAAATCTTCACTCAAATTACAAAGGGGACGTACCTGCTCAACCATATACGATACTTCTGCAATTTCTACAGCCTCCGTAAGTGGCAGAATTTGTTCCACCATCAAATCTGCCATTTTCTTCCCTACAAACAAAACGACCAATGTCTCCATCATTCCTTGGCGGGATTCTTTCCAATATCGGAAACACAATCCATTCAGAATATTCAGTTTTATCCATCCGTAGGCTGGCAATTCCTGTTCCGAATGCAACTGAATCCGCCAAATTTGGCTCAACAAGTTCGTTTCACACACGACATGGGTGCATGATTCGTTAGCCAAATGTACGTACGTACCGGCTTCGATGGGCTGATGATTCTTACAAACAAAGGCAGCCCCTTTTTCATAATGTCCAATATAAACCAGCTGCTTCAAATTACTTTCCCAAGCACGGGACACTCCCGAAACAGCCAACAGCATCCGATTCTGCGGCATTTCCTTCTTGAACCGATAAAACGATATTTTCCCCTCTTCCGGAACCGATGCCTGATAGGCTATCGGCTGTTTCCCTTGTGGCGTATCATCTACGGCATGAATACTCAAGCGGGAACTGCTTGCCGCATGCGAATATACATTGACAGCAACAAACCGCAAGTGCTGCTGCCTTACGCTCACCGAATCATTTTCTTGAAGCAATGCTACCACTTCTGGCTCCTGCAATTTCGCCACCCACAACGGATGCTCCACACGCATGACATAATTCTGCCCCCGGCGAATGCAATAGATATAAGGTATAACATCCCAATCATTATCACCTTCATCAGAAACATTCACGTTCAATCTGATCATTCCCTTTACCGGGATATGGGAAGCGACGCCGGACAAGGATATTTCAACAAATGCCTCAGGAAAAGATGCATTATCATCTACGAGGAACCATTGGTCGAAATTATCCAACCGGCAATAACAACCATTCAGGTTTGTCGTCACTTTTTCCATCCCCAACACCAATGTCTGCGTACTCGGCATACTATAAAGTACATAATTCACCGCCTGGCGACGTAATACTCCATTTTCATCTTTTTGGTCGCGAACTACGGGACGGAATAACTCCGGGCGCTGGTTATAAAGAGTCTTAACAGCCTTATTGACACGCAAAAGTTTTTTATAATCACTATCCTGATACACCCAAAACACCCCACGAAATCTAGGATTTGCTACCGGGACCGACAAATGCAACACCTTTAACCGGAATGGCAAAGCGGAGCGGGTAATCTTTGAGACCCGACAGGCCATGTTATCAATCCAGACCTCTGCCTTACGCCGTTTCCATTCCTTCAACTGTCTGACAGACTCTGCATGATATAAAAGCAATAGCAATCCATCTGCATTACTCAAAGCGGCTATATAATGGATGACTAATTCTTGCCCGGCCTCATCCGCTCCCCGAATACATCCACGCAAGGGCATCAACTGTTGTTCGGCAACGCATACGATACGAACGGTGTACTGATAGGCCGAAACCTCTTCCTCACGTAGGAACTGGCCGCCTGCCCATTCATCCTGGGATGTTTTCAGACGGAAAAAACAACCTGCGAATTCAAATTTCACATTCAACGTGGCCAAAGCAAGGCGTTCTTCTGCATAGTCATATACAAAATACTCCACAGCATCGTCTTCTTCCGGCGACTGATCCTTTTGATAACGATAGATATCCAAGTCGTAATGCTTCTGCACATATTCATCCGGAATATAGCGAAGCGGAAGCAAGTCTACAATCTCGCTGTTATCGAACAGTTGCCGGTGGTCCCTATTCCACAAGAAATCAACTAATGGTTCGTTGTAAATGTTATGAAACAACATGTAGCGGATGACACGCAACACACTATCCCGCTGGTTCATCTGCCGGAGTAACTGAACCAACACCTGCGTAATCCAGGAATCAGCATCCAACTGCTTCAACAACTTATCAATAATCAGCGGATGATACAATCCTTTCACCTTATCGACGCTCAACGAAGCTTTCATGTACTTAACATCCTTCATTGCCAGCAAAGCATATCCCCGATAAAGACTCCGGATATTGCTCTTTTCCAACTGATCCATGTGTTCTACCAGTTTTTTCCGCGTTTTATCGTCCATCTTCTTCTGCAGCAGGAGCAATAGCGTATCATACTGGATGGCACCCCAGGTAAAACGCAAACGCATCCCGCTCGCAATGACATGGAGGTTATACAAACAATCGAACAAATAGAACGGATTAGTCGTCTTAAGAAGCAAGCACATGGACAGCAATTTCATCTCACCCGGCTTAGCCGGACGTTTTTCGCATGGCAGTTTCGTCCATTCGCCTTTCCGTTCTTCTTCAGTCAGCGTCACCAACTGACCAAAGTCTTCGTTTCTCAGCAACCAGATTCTCAACCAATAGGGTTGGCAAAGTTCGTCCAGCACTTTCCGGCTTCCCGATAAAGAGGCGCAACGGAACAGTGGCTGCAACACCTCCATGTTTACTTCACCCCGTGGATAGAAACGCTTGTAAAGATAGAGTTGATTCAGAATGAATGTCTCCACCAGGAAACGGGGCTGCAAGCGAAAATATTGAGTTCTAGCCTGCCCCCTATTTTTAGGGTCAGGTTCTACATATCGGATACTGGAGGTAGCGGCAGCCAATTTCTCCAGGAAAGAATTCGGAGCCGGGAAAGCCTGGCCTTCCAGCGCCAAAGCACCTTCGGAAGCATCCGAGGGACAAACCAGAGTAGCGTCCAACTTTTGTCCCGCATGTTTCCACCCTTTCCGCAAGAGCATCATGGTCAGTTCGCACTGCACCTCCGGGAGGATGCCCCGCTGTTCCATAAGTTCAAAAGTTGTCCGCAATAATTCTGTCTCTTCCAATCCTTCACCGTAAACCTGCAACAGCAGCCTCTCCTCTTCCTGTAATTTCTGCAATTCTTCGGTGCTTATTTTATCTCCCTTAGTATTAGTATTAAGCTCCACAAAGCGGCAAACAACATCCAAAGCCTGATAAAATTCCATCCAGGAATCATGCGTAAACGACAGGAAACCTCCCGTTTCGCTCACCAAACCCAGTTTCTTAGCATCAGCCAAACGTTCATAAATAAAGTTCCAGTTTCCCCCAAACACATTGGCTGCCATCAGACTATCTTGCAACTTCCTGATGCTCAATATACGCTGGCTATCTTGCAACATCATGCTAGCCACAAAGCAAAGCAGCCTATCCAGATTCCGACGCCTGCTTTCATATCCTTCGTTTTCTTCGTTCAGAGAAGACTTTGCCCCCATATGCTTCTGGATTTCCTGCACCATCAGTCCTTTGATAAACAAGTCATATAAGGTTGAACGGTTCAACATCGAGAAATCCTGTTGCCGGTCGTTTTCCAGCAGGCCAATCAGCAACATCAGCTGCATGGGGTTCTGTGATAACTTCTTCAGGTTTTCCTGATCACTGATACGCTCCAACAACTCCGTTCCACGCCCCTTGTCGTTGTAGCGAGCGTAGGAAAAATTCTTCACCTGCTCTTTAATTTGATTCTCAGCCAGCGGACAAAGTTCATATTTCTTGAAGCCCTCAAGCAAGCCAAACAGACTCTGGATTTCTACAATCCGGCTGGTCAAGATAAACTGGCAGTCCGAGAATTCCTTCACAAACTCCAGAATCTTCTCCAAGACCCCTTTGGCATTGTTAGGTATTTCATTCAAGCCGTCAATGAAGAAAGAGCCTCGTCCCTCCTTGAGCCAAACATTCAATTGATTTTTCAATGCACGCTCCTGCACCTCCGAATACAGCACATTCTGCCCTTTGAGCAGAACCTCCGTTGCAAAAGCCAAAAAGCTCTTTTTGGGGTCTACATAATCCGCCATATTTATGCGAATAGGCAACGGGCATTTCTTCCCCTCGTTACTATCCTTTTCCTTCCACTGGTCAATCACCTGCAAAATCATCTGTGCCAGCATCGTGCTTTTCCCCGTGCCGGAAGCGCCACCCAGAAACACCCAACGGTTTTCCGCAGCATTATCGCCAACAATAATGGACAAGGCATCCAGCATCTCCTCTTCCTGGGATCCCATTCCCTCTTCCTCCTCATCGGCCGTCTGTTCGTGTGGTTCATATTTCTTCAGGCGCACATGAATCACGGGCGGGAGTTCATTTTCCGAAGCATATTCCATCCCCGGATAAACCCTCCGAATCACACCGGTTTGCTGTCTCTGCAAGGCCGGAAGATATACATCGCGCACGGCTTCTTCGGCCACTTGGGCTTCATCCACCGGTGGAAGAGGCGACTTCACATCAGCGCAGACCACTTGGGCTATTTCTTCATACCGGTAATGGATAAGCAGTATCAACAAACCGATGACATCTTCTAGGATCTCGACTTTCTTCTTATTTTTCTTATTGAGGTAAGGTTTGTTTTTCTCGTCCTCCGTGTTGCCATGCGAATTAGCATTACGATACGACAGAACCATTTGGGCCAGTTCCTTAAAGTTGTCGTCCTCCAGATTGACAAAACCACTCTTCCCAACAGCAAATTCAGGCAAAGGAATAGATCCTCTTTCCCTATTTACCCTTCCATTTATTAAAGGACTTAATGTTGAATGTTCGATTAATTCCTGTATTCCTTCAACATTCTGATACAACACATATCCGATTCCTTTAATGAAACCTTCAGTCCCCTGCAAAATAGCTGCAACATCGGCCTCCCTAAGAGCATTATAAGTATCCGGTGGAGACAAGACATAATTCTTTATATACATTATACCTTCTCCCCTCCCATGCTGTTGCAGATAAGATACAAAGTAATAAATCAATGCCAAGACCGATTCTATAGCAATATTTTGTTCTTTAACAATATCTTTAAAATCCAATGTCCTCTCTTCTCTATAAGTTAATTCCAATTTTTGAATATAATCTAGCAACTCCCTGTACTTCTGTCGTTCTTCTTTGGGAATGTAATCAAAGGTCAGTTCCGGTTCCATGTCCAAACGAGGTTAAAGGATTATTTATACACTTTCCGCTGCAGATAAAAGATATACAGCACAATCAAAGCTATCAGCACAATGGTGGCAGGAGTATAGAAAGACGATTGCTCCGAAAGGATGCCCAACTTTTCAAAGAGGCCGATGCCGTCATTAGAGGCCGACACCACCGTCAACAGAGCCAAAATCAATCCCAAGTACTCCTGCAAATGTTCTTTCTTACGGTCGGCCAGTTGCTTCAGGTATTCGTTCAAGGCCTGCATCTTTTCATCTATTTCACGAAAGTAATCGGCAATGCCCAATTGCTTGCAGCAAAAGCGATAAAAACGGTTGTGCTGGGTATGATCGGACACGTCCGTAAAATAGGTATTCACCTTGATCTCGGCCAGCCGCCTGACAAATTGCCGAAGCAGCCGCAACGATACAGGGGGATAGGAAGTCTGATAGTCATCCACGCTGGTCAAACACCTAATCAGATATAAGAGCGAAAAACGCTGGACAACCACCATCAGGTAAATCCAAAAATAACGCGGCAACAAGCTGGACGTCGCAAACTGATTGACAAAATCAGCATGTGTTTTCGGCGTCAGCGTCAAGATGCCTCCTCCCTCTACCGAAGAACCGATATAGATGTTCTCAAACGTCTGCTGATAGGACGACGGTTCGTTCATAGCCACTTGGTAATGACGGTTCTGGCCTCTGACAATCCGCTCAAAATCCTGCAACAGTTCGGGAGTAGCGACATCCTGTTCCACCTGCAAATAAGTGAAAAGATGCGCCCGGAACGGATTAAAACGATGGCATGTCCCCTTCAACCCACGGAACAACAAGTTGACAAATTGGTCAATAGTCCAATAAGGCCGTCCTTCGGCATCTGTCTTCAACGGAGAAATCCCTTGATACAGCGCCTTCATCCTTTCCCGTTTCCTTTCCAGCGCTTCCAGCTTGGCTTGCAGGATTTCTTTTCCCTTCTGTTTCTTTTGAACGTCTTCTTCCCGGTCTACGCGTCTCCGCCAATTTTCCACCTCCCATTCCATTGCCAGATAAAGAGGCATCAACTGTTTGTCGGTCTTATGCAACCGATAGTTCAACTCCATCAGCTCGACCAGTTCGGGCGATTTCCCCCAAAAAGCCACCGCAAAAAGCATCACTCCAACCGACGCATTCGGGCATATGACCAGTTTCGGAGAAAGGAACGTGTCTGCGTCGTTCAGGAACTGGAACGAAATCACTGCCTGTTCCTCCTCTCTGGACACCATCGACATTGGGTTGGAAAACAAAGTTTTCCAAGGCTCTGCGCCAACATTCAGCGCATAAATCCGATAATCGTGCGGATGCAGTTTCTGACGCCCTCCCGGACGCTCGTCCAACGATGCCTGCAGAAATTGCTGAATGTGCGGAAACAAGATTCCCTGTTCCACGCTCATCTTGGCCGGTTCCCATACATGGGCGTCGAGAGGTATTGGCATGCCTTCCTGATGCTCCAACCGATTTAAACCATTCCCCCAATAGAAGGGAATCATGAAGATTGAAAAGGACTGATGTAGTTTCATGGCTATTTCTTGGCATATGTTCCATTTCAGTAGCATTTTTCCCGGCAATAGTTCCCGTTTCTCTCCGACAGAAAAACCGCCCTTCCAAAATACCTCTGTAAAAAAACTTATTTACAAAGATAGTGCATAATCCTTATACTGCAAAATCATTCGGGCAAGATATCGCAGTCCAGCCATTTAATACATAGCATCCGGGGAATATATTGCCAGCGACCGGGGAATAGAACGCCAGCAAGCGGGAGATAGAACGCCAGCAAGCGGAGAATAGAACGCCAGCAACCCGACAAAAAAACATGCTTGCCAACGCAATAAACGTCGACAAGCATGGCTTCTTGTTTCAAACCGTTAGAAAAAGACTAATTTGCCATATCGGAAATAAACTTGATGCGTACCAGCCGGACTTCCTCCTCCGTGAAGTCTTCGCCCAGTTCTTCAAGAGCCTCTTCGATGTCGTCGGTGGTCGACTCCTTGAAGTAATCGTAGATATCCAGCATATGATCCTCGTCCATGATGTCCTCCAGGAAGTAATCAATGTTCAGCTTGGTGCCCGAGTAGACAATGGCCTCTATCTCGTCCAGCAACTCGTCGAACTCGATTCCTTTGGACATGGCAATATCGTCCAACGCCACTTTACGGTCGATGGCCTGAATGATGGACACCTTCAGTTTGGACTTGTTGGCCACCGTGCGCACACGCAAGTCTTCGGGACGTTCAATCTCGTTCTCTTCGCAGTGCCGCTTGATGAGTTTGCAGAACTCTTCTCCATAGCGTTTGGCCTTGCCGGCTCCCACGCCCGGTATGTTCTGCAGCTCTTCCAACGTGATGGGATAAATAGTGGCCATCGCCTCGAGCGACGGATCTTGGAAGATGACGTAAGGAGGCACCTCCAACTGTTTGGACAACTTCTTGCGCAGGTCTTTCAGCATGGAGAACAAAGCCGGGTCTACGGCACATGCACCGCTGCCACGCATCGGGGCTTCCTCTTCCACCTCTTCAAAATCAATATCTTCGGTTATCTTGAACGACTTGGGCGACTTCAGGAACTTACGTCCTGCGTCCGTCACCTTCAGCAGTCCGTAGTTTTCCACGTCCTTGCTCAGGTATCCGGCTATCAACGCCTGACGGATGACAGAATTCCACGTCCGGTCTTCCTCGCCCATGCCCGAGCCGAACACCTCCAGGTCTTCGTGCCGGTGGGCCAACACTTCGGACGTCTCCCGTCCTTGAATAACATCTATAATATAGTCAGCTTTGAAATTCTCTTTCACCGCCAGGATGGTCTCAATGACGGTGCACAATAAATCTTGAGCTTCCACTTGTTTCTTTGGATTTAAACAATTGTCACAATTTCCACAATTGTCCTCCGCATATTCTTCGCCGAAATAATGCAACAATGTCTTTCGGCGGCACACGGACGACTCTGCATAAGCAGCCGTTTCCAGCAGAAGCTGCTTCCCGATTTCCTGCTCTGCCACAGGTTTTCCCTGCATGAACTTCTCCAGTTTCTGCAAATCTTTGTTAGAATAGAAAGTAATGCACTTTCCTTCGCCTCCGTCACGCCCGGCACGCCCCGTCTCCTGGTAATAGCCCTCCAGGCTCTTGGGCATGTCATAGTGGATGACGAAACGCACGTCGGGCTTGTCGATTCCCATGCCGAAGGCAATGGTAGCCACAATCACATCGACGCGTTCCATCAGGAAGTCATCCTGGTTCTGCGTGCGCGTGGCTGAATCCATGCCCGCATGATAGGGGCGGGCATTAATGCCGTTGGCCTGCAGAATCTCGGCCAGTTCTTCCACCTTCTTGCGGCTCAGGCAATAGATGATGCCCGACTTCTCCGGATTGGCCTTGATGAACTTGATGATATCCTTGTCGATGTTGTTGGTCTTCGCACGCACCTCGTAATACAAATTCGGGCGGTTGAACGACGACTTGAACACCTTGGCATCCACCATGCCCAGATTCTTCTGGATGTCGTGCTGCACCTTCGGCGTGGCAGTAGCCGTCAACGCAATCACCGGTGCCTTCCCTATCTCATTGATGATGGGACGGATGCGCCGGTATTCCGGACGGAAATCGTGTCCCCATTCCGAGATACAGTGAGCCTCATCCACGGCATAGAACGAAATCTTCACCGTGCGCAGAAACTCCACGTTCTCCTCTTTCGTCAACGACTCGGGCGCAACGTACAGCAATTTGGTCTTCCCGCTCACGATATCGGCCTTTACCTGTTCGATGGCACTTTTGTTCAAGGAAGAATTGATGAAATGCGCAATGCCGTCTTCTTCACTATAATTGCGCATCGCATCGACCTGATTCTTCATCAGGGCTATCAAGGGCGAAATAACGATGGCAGTCCCCTCCATCAGCAACGAAGGCAACTGATAGCACAAGGACTTTCCGCCTCCGGTGGGCATCAGCACAAAGGTGTCGTTGCCTGCCAAGAGATTCTCTATAATCGCCTGTTGATTCCCTTTGAAAGTATCAAAGCCGAAATATTTTTTCAGCTCTTCAGTCAAGTTCACATTCTTCCCTGTCATATTCTTTTTGTTGTTTATAGGATTAATAAATAACGCAACTCTGATGCAAGGAATTGTCAGAGCCTAACAAAGTTATAAACAACTTCTTAAAACTCAAACATTTTTTGCCGAATATTTTTCAAAGTTCCATCAGACGAATCTCGCAGGAAGCGCATTCACATCTGATTCTCAAGCGTTTTGCAGTCTTGCCACGTTGGCTTTTTCCAATTGCTGCTTGGCATAGTCCAGCGTCACCACCAGACTGTCTTTCTGCTCGGAAGGCACCTCGAACATGGCATCCATCATGATGGTCTCCACAATGGAGCGCAAGCCTCGGGCTCCCAGCTTGTACTCGATGGCCTTGTCCACCACATATTCGTAGACAGCTTCCTCGAAGGTCAGCTTCACGCCGTCCATCTCGAACAGCTTGACATACTGCTTGATAATGGAGTTCTTGGGTTCGGTAAGAATGGCACGCAGGGCCGTACGATCCAACGGGTTGAGATAGGTCAGCACCGGCAAGCGGCCGATGATTTCGGGAATCAGGCCGAAAGCCTTCAAGTCCTGCGGAGCAATATACTGCATCAGGTTGTTCTTGTCGATGGTAGCCGCATGACGCACGGCATTATATCCCACCACATGAGCATTGAGACGCTGGGCAATCTTCTTCTCGATGCCGTCAAACGCACCTCCGCAAATAAAGAGGATATTCTTGGTGTTCACCGGAATCATCTTTTGCTCCGGATGCTTGCGTCCGCCCTGAGGAGGCACATTTACCACCGAGCCTTCCAGCAGTTTCAGCAGGCCCTGCTGCACCCCCTCGCCGCTGACATCGCGCGTGATGGAAGGATTGTCGCCCTTACGAGCAATCTTGTCAATCTCATCAATGAAGACGATGCCCCGTTCGGCCTCGGCCACGTTGTAGTCGGCCACCTGCAACAGACGCGTCAGGATGCTTTCGATGTCCTCGCCCACATAGCCGGCCTCTGTCAGCACCGTGGCATCCACGATGGTGAAAGGCACGTGAAGCAACTTGGCAATGGTGCGCGCCAGCAAGGTCTTGCCCGTACCGGTGCTGCCCACCATGATGATGTTGGACTTCTCAATCTCCACGTCATCTCCCTTGTCTTGCTGCAAAAGGCGCTTGTAGTGATTATACACCGAGACAGAAAGATAACGCTTGGCATCATCCTGGCCTATCACGTACTGGTCCAGGAAGGCCTTGATTGCTTGCGGTTTGGGCAGTTCGGCCAAGTTCAGCTTCGCGGCTGCCCCCTGCTTGTTCCGGCCCAACGCGTCCTGTACGATTTCATAAGCCTGCGTCGCACAAGAATCGCAAATAAAGCCGTTCATGCCGGTTATCAGGAAGCCCACTTCGTCTTCCGACCGCCCGCAAAAGCTGCACCTGTTTTTATTCCGTTTTGAATCTGTAGCCATACGCGCGCTTATTTCTTGTTCTTAATCAACACCTCATCCACCATGCCGTAATCCTTTGCCTCTTGGGCAGTCATCCAATAGTCGCGGTCAGAATCCGCCCACACCTTGTCATAAGGCGTATGCGAATGCTCGGCAATGATGGTGTAGAGTTCCTTCTTGATTTTCTGGATTTCGCGGGCCGTGATTTCAATGTCGGATGCCTGTCCCTGCGCGCCGCCCAACGGCTGATGAATCATGACACGCGAATGCGTCAAGGCCGAACGTTTGCCTTCGGCGCCGGCCACCAGCAACACGGCGGCCATGCTGGCAGCCATGCCCGTGCAGATGGTAGCCACATCGCTGCTGATGAACTGCATGGTGTCATAGATGCCCAAGCCGGCATATACCGAACCGCCCGGCGAATTGATATAAATAGAGATATCCTTACCCGGATCTACCGAGTCCAGGTAAAGCAACTGAGCCTGCAATACATTGGCCGTATAATCATCAATCTGAGTACCCAGAAAGATGATGCGGTCCATCATCAGGCGCGAGAACACGTCAAGCTGCGTCACGTTGAGCTGGCGTTCCTCCAGGATATAGGGGTTCAAGTACCCGCCCTGCGACTTGATGACGTCGTCAAGCACCATGCTGTTGATGCCCAAATGCTTGGTAGCATATTTTCTGAAATCGTTCATAGCTTTCTCTGGTTTACCCACAGTCCTTGCCGCAGACAGAACACGGAAGACGCAGACCAACGCAGATGAACGCAGATATAACCTTACCTAAATCTGTGTTCATCCGCGAACTCTGCGTCGTCCGTATGCCGCTGCCCGCTCAGGGCAAAGTCTATGGCTTATTAAAACAAAAATTATTCAAACATCTTGTTGAAGTCGGCAGCCGAGATAGGCTTGTGCTCCAGCGTCACCTGCTCTTTCAGGGCTGTGGCCAGCTTGACCTCGACAACGCGGTTCACCAATCCTTCCACGCTTTCCTTCTTCTTCAGCATCTCTTTGGCATAATTGTCCAAGAGTTCGTCGGGCACATTCAGCATGCCGTATTGGGCAAACTGCGCGCGCGTGGCCTCTTTGGCCATGTCGGCGATATCCTGTTGCTCCACCTTGATTTCGTTGGCCTTCACCAACTGTTCCTTGATGAGGTGCCAAGTCAGCTCTTCGATGCTCTTGTCATAGTTTTCTTCCACAAACTTCTCGTCCTTGTCCGGATTGTTCAGTTGCATGATGCGCTTCAGCAATTCGTCCGGGAACTGCAGCTTGCCCACCTTGTCCATAAGGTATTTGCGCACATCCAGCATGAACTTATAATCGCTGTCGGCGCCAAACTGCTTGGCAATCGCCTCCTTCACCTTGGCACGGAACTCTTCTTCCGTCTTCACCACATCTTTGCCCATCACCTGGTCAAAGATTTCCTGCGTCAGTTCGCCCGGCACGAAGCGGGTGATTTCCGTCACCTGGAAGCTGAAGTTCGACTTCATCTCGCCGGCGCTTTCCTTGTCGGTCTTCAGCAGCGAAGCCAGTTCGGCGGCGTTGCCGTCCCAAGCCGCATAGGGATTGAACACGAGCACGTCGTTCACCTTGGCATTGGCAAAGATAGCCTTCTGCTCGTCATTCTTCATATACGAAGGCATCATAATGGCATCTTCCACCTGAACGCCGCCTTCCTTGACGCTGCCGTCCTCGTTCAACTCGGCCAGCAAGCCTTTCAGCATATCGTTGTCGGCATAGGTATCCACCTTGTCATACTTGCCATTGCGCTGGGCGTACATCTTCACCTGATTGTCCACCATCTCGTCCGTGACTTCGATGTCATAGTAGTCCACCTTGTCGTCCTTGGACACTTCGGCCTTGAATTCAGGCGCGAGAGCGATGTCGAACACAAAGTCAAAATCTTCCTGCGTATCGAAATCAACGTTCTGCTGGCTTTCCTCGTTGGGCAGGGGTTCGCCCAGGATGTTTACGTGGTTGTCACGAATATATTGGGAGAGGGCGTCAGAAAGCAGCTTGTTTACTTCTTCGACCAATACGGTCTTGCCATACATCTTCTTGATTAAGCCGGCAGGCACCATGCCTTTGCGGAAGCCAGGCATCTGCACCTTGTGACGGAGGCTCTTCAGAGACTTGTCCACTTTCTCCTGGTAATCAGCCTTTTCCAGTCTTACAGTAAGCAATGCGCTTACGTTGTCCTTGTTTTGTAATGAAACGTTCATTCTTGACGATTATTTATTTGATTACTATTTGTTATCTTCCAAACGAGCGTGCAAAAATAGTGCTAATCTTTTAATTCTCAAAAAAGAATATGTAAAAAAACCATGATGGGCGGAAAAATCAAACAGTTCGCTTGTATCACAGACATAGGCGAAACATACCAAGCGGCATGCCAAGGAATCAGTGCCACTGAGCCACCTTTATTCCGCGCCTTGGCGTGACATACGCAAGGAGGAAGTCGGACATTCCTAAGGAAGACGAAAAATTAAGAGCCCGCCAGCCTTCATGGTGCACTATATTTTCATACCTTTGCACCAGCATTAAGCCTGTTTTTCACATCATGAGCAAAGGAGAGATTAGCCGCCGGAAAATACTAATAGAAGCATTTAGGTTGTTTGCCACCATGCCTTATGACCGCGTGTCTTTCAGCGTCATGGAGAAAGAAATGGAAATAAGCCGAGGCTCCATGGTCTATTATTTCAAGAACAAGGAAGGATTGTTCAAGGAAGTGGTTCGTTCTTTTGTCTATGGGGCGTCCTCCGTGAGGGCCGTGCCCGATGCCTATAAGTTATCCCTTTGCTCGTTTTATACCTATTTCATCGAAACGCTGAAACGCGAGCAAGAGCAGATGGCAGGCATGGGCATTGCCAACATCAACGAGGCCCTGATGCGCATTGAGAACTCGGCGCTGACTTATATACCAGATTTCAAGGAGCAAACCGCCCGGTGGTATGAAGAAGAGCTGCAAATCTGGCAAGCGGTTATCGAGAATGCCATTTCCACCGGAGAAATCAGAAAGGGAATCGACCCCGTCGCCATCAGTTATTTCTATGAAGACTGTTATTTAGGCAGGGCGTTTCACGGCGTATTTACCGATGCCGGATACAACATAGACCGACTGAAACAAACCTACGACCGGCTCTATGCGCTTCTTCGTTGACAGAATTCAGGTCAACAAGATTGAAGTTCAAGGTTATGAGAAGAACGGCTTTGTTCCACTATACAAAACGGGAGACATAGAAAAACAGTATTATGATATTCCGCAAGACGAACATCTGAAAACTCACTTATCGTATTTTGATTGGAAAAACAAATAAAACTGTAATAGACATGCAACTTATTAAAAACTTGTTTTGCATACTCATGATATTGGCGACAACGAGTGCAAAGGCACAGAAGGCCGATATATGTGTGGGCGAACTGCTCAATAACGGCGATTGGTTTGCGTTGGGAAAGGAATATCCTGTGATGAGGGACAGCGTACAGACTCCTATGCTCAGGCTCATGTCTGAAGCTTTGTTGGGATATTATTTCAACCGCCCGGACGAAACGGTAGCGTGTGTAGATTCGTTGTTGCGACATCATCAGGCAGAACTTGGACTTGGCAACATCACCTCCATGTTGCTGGTGAAATCTAATGTAGAAGCAAACAGAGGTAATCATGCCGTAGCTGCCGACATGCTGAAGGATTTTACGTCACAATTAAGGGCACAGGGCGTGAAAATGGACTATACCCCGATAGATGAAGCCATCCGATTTTACGACAGTTTCCGCGATTGTCCGCCCATGAAGATAGAACTTCCCCAAGGCGATGCCGTGATTGCAATGAGCAACGACAGCATCGAATTGAAGATAGAAAACGACACGGTGCAAAGGGGAACCGCTATGTATGTGACGGCAATTGTGAACAACCGGCCGTATAAAGCGATATTCGATACGGGAGCAGGTTCCACTTTCATGTCGGAAGCATTTGCCAAGAAGGCAGGTGTGAGACAGCTAACAGATTCTTTACCGATACATGGCGGCACTACGGTTTACGGACAAGCGGGTATCTTGGACAGTATGCAAATAGGCGACATCATGGTAAAGAATATTCCTGTGATGATAAACTCGGACACGACCTTGAACCGGGTAGAAGACATTGACTTCCTTATTGGGGCAGACATCATGAGGCTGTTGGGAGAGATACAAATCTTTCCACACAGAGGGAAAATAGTCATCCCCACAAAGCGCTCGGAGAAGCCGGCGAGTGGCAGCAATATGTACATGGACAATCGCACACTCATACTACGAGGAGAAAGCGGTGGAAAATCATACAATTTCCTCTTCGATACGGGTAACGGTCTTGCCGCTCTGTCTCATAGCTTTTACGAGAACAACAAAACCGGAATTGACGCCAAAGGCAAACGTGTCAGAAGGCTTACGGGTGGAATCGGTCTCGTGGCAGAACGCGACATGTTGATGCTGCCCGAATGGTCCTTCCAATTTGGCGGAAAGAATGTCGTATTCCGGGATATTTGTGTAACGTTTGAAAGCAACAGTCACACGCCCTATGCAGGCAATATAGGAATGGCGCTTGTTAATCAATTTAACAAAGTGACGATTAATTTCAAGGAGTGTTTTGTGACTTTTGAGTAAAAGGTTGTGAATGGCGTATTTCAAACATGGAGTGCCTAGAGTCTGTCGTACATTGCAAATTCAAACTATAACAAAACTATTATTTTACGTTTTGCTTATGAAAGACCTCTAATGCCCGATTGAGGTTAAACAAATATATTATAAAAACATTTATCTGACCATATCCATGGCTTTTTGGAGTATTTCATCCATATTCAAATCAACTCCTCTTTTTGTTACACCAACTTTCACATCGGGAAGGATTCCGATATTTTGTATCGCTGTTTTATCCGCAAAGTAAAAACCTTCTCCTGTAAATCTTACATGTACGCCTCCCGGTAACACAAATGTTGATAGGGGGCCATCAGAACCTGCTGTAGATGAACCTATAAGGAGAGCATTGGGACAATGGCGCAGAATAGCCACAATACTTTCACCCATGCTTACAGTCTTTTCATTGATAAGCACTATAATTTTCCCTTTGAAGCTGGCTGGATTTTCTTTCCCAAAATATTGAATGTCATCCCACTTTATGACACCGGGAAAGTCTGGCACAACAGAAGTAGTCCTGGTACAACCGACAGGCTTCGGCAAGAGATAATCTGCAATAGGGTGTAACAAATCGCAAGGATAATTCCGCATGTCAAGAATCAGTGCTTTAGCATCCTTGAATCTGTGCATGATAAGCGGCAAGCTATCGCTGCGATATGGGGCTATTGGAGAAAAATAGCCAATGCTATCAGGTAACCACTTACAATAAGACACGTTAGATACAGATTCCGCCTTTAATGGGAAATATTTTTCGGCGGTTAAACCGCATATAGAAAACTTTAGCTTTTTGTTACCCCGCTTTATACACACATCAACAAGGGAATCTTTTTGCTGAACAAGCTCCAAAGAAACAGCATACAATAATGAGCGTTCGTTTGAAGCACTGATTACCCGGGTATATTGCTTACCCGTTGGCGGAATTAAATCAGCGCATATTTAACTTTGCCAATGGGTTTGTTATTTTTATAGTTAATGTATTGTAGGATTGTAAGTGCGCTAATCTTCCCTATAATTCGGGTAAACAATCCGTCAGTATCTTTCGCAT
>CASENE010000075.1 GCA_949289265.1 uncultured Bacteroides sp. | reverse complement strand
GTGGTTACGCTTGATAAAAAAGGAATCCCCTTTTTTCAAGTGATACTTTTTGTCGGGTGCAATTAAATCCAACTCCCCGGAACACAGATAAACCAACATGTGTTCCGACACCATTTCCTCACACCATTTGTCTTTCTCCACTTTGCAGCAAAAGAAAGTATCCATGTAATCGTAAACTGTTATACCGGCATCCATTTCTGTATACTTCATTTATGGGTAATACTTTTTCTATTATCAAGCAATTATTTGCTATTTTGGTACAAAGTTACTGATTTATTGATATTCTGGTTTTTCTGAAAAGTTTTTCCTTGTTTTCTAAAAAGTTAAAACAAATCATTCAACAATTATCTGCAAAAAAAACGCCTTACTTTTCGTTTCCTGCTCAAAATTATATTTCCGCTTTCCTTCCTTGCTTATAAAACACTTTCAATGTGGAATCCACATCGGCTCTTTCTACCAGCCTCCCGTATGCTTGACGTCAACAACCGATTTTTGGAGTATAATATTATGCTTGTCGCGTCGCCAATAATTTTCAGCCGTATATTTTCCTCGTGGTATTGGTGCCGCTGCACTCTGCTTACCACATTTTGGAAAAAGGTTCGTGAAATCCAGCTTCTTTTCAAAAAGATGCCCCGAAGAGAAAAGGCCCGACCTGCAAAAGTCGAACTGTTCTCTTCGGGGCATCACCCGTTTTGCCGACAAGCAGGCAGACGTCCGCAGGTTCCGCCGCTCTTGAAGGCTTTATTTCAGGTCTTTCAATTCCCAGCCTAGAGCGCTGGCACCCAATACGGCGGCATCGGAGTCTTTCAACTCGGACATCAGCAATTTGGTTTTGCCCTTATAGATGTTCAGGACATTCTCGTCGATGGCCTTTTGGATGGGTTTGAAGATATAGTCGCCGGATTTGGCAAGTCCACCAAACAAGATGATGGCTTCGGGGCTGGAGAAGGCGATGAAATCTGCCAAGGCTTCGCCCAATATCTGACCCGTGAAGTCAAAAATGTCTTTGGCCAGTTTGTCGCCCTTCACGGCTGCATCATACACGTCTTTCGAAGTGATATTCTCTGCGGGAATCGAGCGCAACAGACTGGGTTCGGTGCGGGCAGCCAGAAATTCGCGTGCCGTGCGGGCTACGCCTGTAGCCGAGCAATACGTCTCCAGGCAGCCCTTGCGTCCGCAGCCGCACAAGCGACCGTTTTCGCGGCGGATGATGGTGTGCCCCAATTCGCCGGCAAAGCCGTCATGACCATACACCATCTGGCCGTTGATCACAATGCCGCTGCCCACGCCTGTGCCGAGCGTAATCATGATAAAGTCCTTCATGCCGCGCGCAGCACCGTAAGTCATTTCGCCGATGGCTGCCGCATTAGCATCGTTGGTCAGTGCCGTCGGGATGCCCAGACGCTCCTCGAACATGGCAGCCAACGAAATGACGCCTTTCCACGGCAGGTTGGGGGCGAACTCGATGGTGCCGCTGTAATAGTTGCCGTTGGGCGCACCGATGCCGATGCCTTTAATCTTATCTACGCCTCCGTTGGCTGCAATCAAGGGGAGCAGGTTCTTGCAGACTGCATCTACATATTCTTCTACTTCAGGATAGGCTCCTGTTTTAATCGAATTGCTGGCGATAATGGTTCCACGCGCATCTACGATTCCGAACACTGTGTTTGTACCGCCAATATCAATGCCCACTACATAGGGCTTCTCCATGTTTGAATTCATGATAGATTTTGTTTTTAAAGGGTTATTATTGATTTTATTGGTTACAAAATTCACAAAACTAAATGAGACGGCAAAATCTTTCCGTAAAAAATTTCTTCTCTACTGCAACTTTTCGTAACATTGCAGCGTCTAATAGGACAAATAACATTTTTCAGAGACATAAATAGAGAATAACGTGATACGCTTGACAGACATCAACAAGACTTATTATAACGGTGCGCCCCTGCACGTGTTGAAAGGCATCAACCTGAATATCGAGAAGGGAGAGTTTGTCTCCATCATGGGAGCCTCTGGTTCGGGAAAATCCACCTTGCTTAATATATTAGGCATATTGGACAACTATGACACGGGCGAGTATTACCTGAACGGGACGCTCATCAAGGGGCTGAGCGAAAACAAGGCGGCCGAATACCGCAACCGCATGATTGGCTTCATCTTCCAGTCGTTCAACCTCATCTCTTTCAAGAATGCAGTGGAAAACGTGGCCCTGCCACTGTTCTACCAAGGGGTGGGGCGTCGCAAGCGCAACGCCCTGGCATTGGAGTACCTGGACCGACTGGGGCTGAAGGACTGGGCACACCACATGCCCAACGAAATGAGCGGCGGACAGAAACAGCGCGTGGCCATCGCACGAGCCCTCATCACCCGCCCGCAAATCATCCTGGCAGACGAGCCCACAGGTGCCCTGGACAGCAAGACATCGGTAGAGGTGATGCAAATCCTGAAAGACCTGCATCAGACGGGCATGACCATCGTGGTAGTGACGCATGAAAGCGGCGTGGCCAACCAGACGGACAAAATCATCCACATCAAAGACGGAGTGATAGGCAGCATCGAGGAGAACCTGCGGCACGATGCCTCGCCATTCGGGCAGGGAGGACTGATGAAATAGCGATGGGAGTATGGTGAGTAATACGAATGAAAAAGAGAAGTCGAATGAATAAGAATCTCTGAACACTCACCACATTACTCTAGCAATCACTTACCACAAAATACTAACGAACATTCCTTATCATGTTTGACATTTGGCAAGAGATATACGGCACTATCAAACGCAACAAATTGCGCACGTTTCTCACAGGCTTTGCCGTGGCTTGGGGCATCTTCATGCTCATCGTGCTGCTGGGTGCGGGCAACGGCATCATACACGCCTTTGAAGAGAACTCGTCACAACGGGCACTGAACAGCATCAACGTCTATGGCGGAAGCACCACCAAGCCCTACGACGGACTGAAAGAAGGACGCTGGATAGAACTGGACAACCGGGATATGGAGGACACGGAGACACTCTTCACCGACCGGGTGGAGGAAGCAGGCGCCACCCTCTACCAGTCGGCCACGGACATCAGCTATGGGGCGGAATATGTCAACCTGTCGCTCTATGGGGTTTATCCCAACTTCACGGAGGTAGAAGCCGTACGGACGGCAGAGGGACGCTTCATCAACCAGACGGACATCAAGGAGCGGCGCAAAGTCATCGTGCTGCACCGGAAGTCTGCCGACGTATTGTTTGGCAAGACACACACTGAACCCATCGGCCGATTTGTCAACGCCGGAGGAGTGGCCTACCAAGTGGTGGGGCTCTTCGAGGACGAGGGCAACAGCGAGCCTAACATGGCCTACATTCCCTTCAGCACCCTGCAGACCATCTATAATAAGGGCAACAAACTGAACAGCATCGTATTCACCACCAAAGGACTGGACACGGAGAAAGCGAATGAAGCATTCGAACAGGACTACCGCCGCGTCATCGGAGCCAATCACCGCTTCGACCCGACGGACGACGGAGCCATCTGGCTATGGAACCGCTTCACCAGCTACCTGCAGACCATGGGGGCCATGAGCATCCTGCGCACCGCCATCTGGGTCATCGGCATATTCACGCTTCTGAGTGGCATCGTGGGCGTCAGCAACATCATGCTCATCACCGTGAGGGAACGCACACACGAGTTCGGCATACGCAAAGCTCTGGGCGCCAAGCCGCGCAGCATCTTGTGGCTCATCGTGGTGGAAAGCGTGTTCATCACCACTGTGTTCGGCTACGTGGGCATGGTGGCAGGTATCGGAGCCACGGAGTGGATGGACACCGCGTTCGGCAGCCAGTCGGTAGACGCGGGACTGTTTCAGGCAAGGATGTTCAGCAACCCGACGGTGGACATTGGCATTGCCATACAGGCCACGGTGACCCTCATCGTGGCAGGCACGCTGGCCGGACTGTTTCCGGCACTGAAAGCTGTGAAGATACGCCCCATTGAAGCACTGAGGGCAGATTAATCTAAGGGACAAGGATACGAGTTAACGAGGCAACAAGTCAATGAACTTACGAAGTACGCATATCCCTCTGGCACTGCACCTTGTAGCCTTGTTAACTTGTCAACTCGTCAACTAAAACAATATGATTATGAAGATAGACAAAGACACCTTAGAGGAAATCCTCGTCACCATCACCCGCAACAAGACACGCAGCCTGCTCACGGCCTTCGGCGTGTTCTGGGGCATCTTCATGCTGGTGGCCCTGAGCGGAGGCGGACGGGGCATGCAGGAAGAACTGCAGCAGAATTTCGAGGGCTTCGCCACCAACTCAGGCTTCGTCATTTCAAACAAAACCAACGAGGCTTACAAAGGATTCCGCAAGGGACGCTGGTGGGACTTGGAAGTGAGCGACGTCGAGCGCGTAGCCACTGTTCCGGGCGTCGAGATGGCCACGCCGAGCGTCTCGCTTTGGGGCAAGTCGGCCGTATTCGAAGGCAACAAATACGAATGCAACGTCCGCGGCTTGTATCCCAACTACGAGCAGTTGGAACACCAGGAAATGCAATACGGCCGCTTCATCAACGATGTGGACATCACCGAGGGGCGCAAAGTGTGCGTCATCGGCAAGCGTGTCTACGAAAGCCTCTTCAAAGACGGAGGAGACCCTTGCGGCCAGTACGTGCAGGTGGACAGCATCTACTACCGCATCATCGGCGTATGCAGCAGCGAGGGCAACGTCAACATACAGGGCCGCGCCTCGGAGGCCGTCACCCTGCCCTACAGCACGATGCAGAAAATGTATAACTTGGGCAACAAGGTGCAACTGGTATGCTTCACCATGAAGCCGGGCATGCGTGTGAAGGACGTGCAGCCCGAAATAGAACGTCGCATCAAGGAGGCGCACTACATCAGTCCTACGGACAAGCAGGCGGTGATGATGCTGGATCTGGAAGCGATGTTCAGCATGATGGACAACCTGATGACGGGTGTGCGCTTCCTCACCTGGATGGTAGGACTGGGCACCCTGCTGGCAGGCGCCATCGGCGTGAGCAACATCATGATGGTAACCGTCAAAGAGCGCACCACCGAAATAGGCATCCGCCGGGCCATCGGCGCCCGCCCGCGCGACATCCTGCAACAGATACTGAGCGAAAGCATCGTGCTGACCAGCGTGGCAGGCATGGCCGGCATCTCGTTCGGCGTGTTCGTGCTCAACGTGCTCGAGATGGCAGCCAATCCGCCGGGCGTGGTCGAGACGCACTACCAGGTGGGCTTCGGCATGGCCGTGGGCACATGCGTGCTGGTCATTGTCCTGGGGCTGCTGGCCGGCTTGGCCCCCGCCTACCGCGCCATGTCCATCAAACCCATCGAAGCCATACGAGACGAATAAGAAGGACCCAACAAAAGGAAGAAGCCGCTCCATTCCCTCCTTCGGGAGGATTGGGAGAATTTCAAATTATGCATATATTAACAATTAAGAACGATAAGAACGTATGAAAACAAGGAAGTATCTTAAAATCGCACTGCTGGTGGCCGTAGCCGCCATCTTCGTATGGACATTCGTCTTCCTGTGGCAGAAATCGCGCCCGGAGACCGTGGTCTATAACATTGTCTCCCCCCAGGTGGCCGACTTGGAAAAGACCACTGTGGCCACGGGCAAGGTGGAACCACGGGACGAAGTACTTATCAAACCGCAGATATCGGGCATCATCGACCAACTGTATAAGGAAGCCGGACAGACGGTGAAAAAAGGCGAGGTGATAGCCAAGGTCAAGGTCATCCCCGAACTGGGTACCCTGGCCGCCGCCGAGAGCCGCGTGCGCCTGGCAGAAATCAACGGTGCGCAGGCCGAGACGGACTTCCAGAGACTCGAAACGCTCTACCATGACGGCCTCATCAGCAGCGAAGAATATGAAAAGGGGCGTGTCGCCGTTGAGCAGGCACGTGAGGAGTTGCAGGCCGCGCAAGACAACCGCGACATCGTACGCGACGGCATCACGCAGAGCAGTGCCGACATCAGCAGCACCCTCATCCGCAGCACCATCGACGGCCTCATTCTCGATGTCCCCATCAAAGTGGGCAACTCGGTCATCATGGCCAACACGATGAATGACGGTACGACCATCGCTGCCGTGGCCGACATGAACGACCTGATATTCCGCGGCAACATCGACGAGACGGAGGTGGGCCGCGTACATGAAGGCATGCCCGTGAAAATCACCATTGGGGCCCTGCAGAACCTCTCGTTTGAGGCACAGCTGGAATACATTGCGCCCAAGGCCACTGAGGAGAACGGAGCCAACCAATTCGAGATAAAGGCCGCCCTGACAGTACCGGACACGGTAACCATCCGCTCGGGCTATTCGGCCAATGCAGAAATCGTGCTGGAGCGCGCTCTGCAGACACTTTCCATCCCTGAGGGAGCCGTGGAGTTCAGCGGCGACAGCACCTTTGTCTATGTTCTGACCGACAGTGTGCCCCGGCAGGCCTTCGAGCGTCGGCCCGTGCGGGTGGGACTGAGCGACGGCATCAAGATTGCCGTTCTGGAAGGTATCAGTGCCAACGACAAGATACGCAACGGGGAAATAGAACAATAAAACGATGATTTAGTTGACGAGGGAACAAGTTAACGAGGCTACAAGGACTGAATTTATCACGCGGAACAGTTCTTTTACAAGGGAACTAACAGCCTCGTCAACTCGCCTCCTTGCCAACTTACAAAAACAGTTACTTACCTTATACTGATGAACATATATAATATATATAAGAAGACAGGATTGGGCCTCGCGCTCGTCCTGACCTGCACGGGCGCCACCCAAGGGCAGGAACGCTGGTCGCTGAAACAATGCATCGACTATGCCATCCAACACAACATCAACATCCGTCAGACCGCCAATCAGGCTGAGCAGAGCCGTGTGGAGGTGAACACCGCCAAGTGGGCCCGCCTGCCGTCGCTCAACGGAAGCGCCGGGCAGAGTTGGAACTGGGGACGCTCTCAGACGGCCGTGGCCGACGAATCTACCGGCGAGTATAACACCGTCTACGTCAACACCAGCACACACGGCACCAACTTCTCGCTCAGTGCCGGCCTGCCTCTTTTCACCGGTCTGCAGTTGCCCAACCAATATGCCCTGGCCAAGCTGAACCTCAAGGCCGCTCTGGCCGACTTGGATAAGGCCAAGGAAGACATCTCCATCAACATCGCCTCGGCCTACCTGCAGGTGCTCTTCAACCAGGAACTGCACGAAGTGGCTTTGGGGCAGGCGGAGCTAAGCCGGGAACAGTATGAACGCATCAGCCGCCTGGCCGACGTTGGCAAAGCCTCACCCTCGGAAGTAGCCGAAGCCAAGTCGCGCGTGGCACAAGACGAGATGAACGTGGTACAAGCCGAAAACAACTATCGCCTCTCCCTGCTCGACCTGAGCCAACTCATCGAATTGGACAGCCCCGAAGGCTTCCAAGTGGAAGAGCCCGCTGCACAGATAGACCCGGCTCCCCTCACGCCGCCCGACGAAATATACCAAATGGCCTTGGCCGGCAAACCGTCCATCCAAGCAGCCAAATACCGTCTGGAGGGCAGCAAGCACAGCATACGCATCGCGCAGAGCGGATACTACCCGCAACTGAACCTCAACGGCAGCATCGGAACCAACTACTACTCCACCCTAGATCGCACCTTCAATCAGCAGATGCGCGACAACTTCAGCAAATACGTGGGATTCAGCCTCAGCGTTCCCCTCTTCAACCGCTTGGCCACTCGCAACCGCGTGCGCACCGCCCGCTTGCAGCGCGACAGCTACGCCCTGCAGCTGGACGATGCCAAGAAGACGCTCTACAAGGAGATACAGCAGGCATGGTACAACGCCGCGGCAGCCGTCAGCCAGTTCCACAGCAGCCACGCCGCCGCGCAAGCCAGCGAAGAGTCCTTCCAACTGACCCAAAAGAAATATGAAAACGGACAGGCCAACGCCGTGGAATACAACGAGGCCAAACAGAACCTGATGAAGGCTCAAAGCGACGAGTTGCAGGCTAAATACGAATACCTGTTCCGCACCAAGATTCTGGACTTCTATCAGGGAATACCCATCGAATGATGAGCAAAAGGAAAGGATAAAGAGCCTTAGAAGTTATCATAGGAGTTAAAGAAGTTAAGCCGGCAATTGGCAAATGAGTTGCCTGTATCACCATACAATGCAAAAATGTATCGGCTTAACTCCTTTAACTTCTCAACTCTTCAAACTTAACACATAACCTTACACCAGACGGATACCGTCGTCTTCCAACTTCACCAACCGTTTCTTATACAAATCGCCCACCGCTTTCTTGAACGTCTTTTTACTTACGCCAAACAAGGCATACACCTCGTCGGCAGGACTCTTGTCGTTCAGCGACGTACGGCCACCGTTGGCACGGATGTGCTCAAGCAGCACGGAAGCGAAATCCTCCACCCTGCCGCGCCCCGGCTTCTGCAACACCAGGTCTATCTTGCCATCCTCGCGCACCTGCTTAACGTAGCCTTGCACCTGCTGGCCCACGTGGAGCGTGCGGAACAGTTCGTTCTCATACAGCAAGCCTCCGAACCGGTTGTCCACAATCGCCTTGTACCCCAGTTCGGTCTTCTGCCATACCAACAGGTTTACCAATTGGCCGGAAACGTAATCGGGCTTTTCTTTCGACAAGAAGTGTTCCACCTTGGCCGAGGCCATAATGCGGAAACTCTCGTCGTCCAGATGCACATGCACGACATAGCGTCTGCCCACCTCCATCCGCACCTTCTGCTCACGGAAGGGTACGAACAGGTCTTTCATCAGTCCCCAGTTCAAGAAAGCCCCGTATTGGTTGGTCCACGCCACTTCCAGGCAGGCAAATTCGCCCACCTGCGCCAGAGGTGTCTGCGTGGTGGCAACCAAGCGTTCCTCGTTGTCCAGATAGATAAAAACCCTGATTTCATCGCCCGGCTTGCACCCTTGGGGCACATAACGGGCCGGCAAGAGGATCTCGCCCTCGTCGCCGCCGTCCAGATACAAGCCGAAGCTCACTTCCTTTACAACCTTCAGCGTATTAAATTTTCCTAATTCAATGCCCATAACTCACTAATTTTCGGGCAAAGATAGCGTAAATCATACATGTTATGTAACTTTCTGCAATAAAATATAACCATCCAGACAGAACAATATTCGCAAGAAAGGATTATCTTTGCAGCATCGTAACAAAACGAAGGAATCACATTATCCAACTTTTAAATTATAACAGTTATGGAATTTCTTACAAATGAAAAGCTGACAATCGTTGGTGCTGCCGGTATGATCGGCTCTAACATGGCGCAGACTGCCATCATGATGCACCTGACCCCGAACATCTGCCTCTACGACCCGTATGCTCCGGGCTTGGAAGGTGTGGCAGAAGAAATGGTCCACTGCGGTTTCGAAGGCGTGAACCTGACTTTCACTTCCGACATCAAGGAAGCTCTGACCGATGCCAAGTACGTCATCTCTTCGGGCGGTGCAGCTCGCAAGGCCGGCATGACCCGCGAAGACCTGCTGAAAGGCAACGCAGCCATCGCCGAGGAGCTGGGTAAGAACCTGAAGGCTTACTGCCCGGACGTGAAGCACGTGGTAGTCATCTTCAACCCCGCCGACATCACCGGCCTGATCACGCTGTTATATTCCGGCCTGAAACCCTCTCAGGTTACTACGTTGGCTGCCCTCGACAGCACCCGCCTGCGCAGCGAACTGGCCAAGCACTTCCACATGTGCCCCGACAAAATCAAGAACTGCCGCACGTATGGCGGTCACGGCGAACAGATGGCCGTATTCGCTTCTACGGCAACGGTAGACGGCAAGCCTTTGACTGACATCATCGGCACGCCCGAGCTGACCAAGGAACAGTGGGCCGAAATCCAGCAGAAGGTGACGAAGGGCGGTTCCAACATCATCAACCTGCGCGGCCGCTCCTCCTTCCAGAGCCCGGCTTACGTATCTGTCGAAATGATTGCTGCAGCCATGGGTGGCAAGCCCTTCAGCTGGCCCGCCGGTCGCTACTGCTCGTTCCAGGGCTTCGACCACATCATGATGGCCATGGAAGTTACCATCACGAAGAACGGTTGCGCCTACGAAGAGGTCATCGGTACGCCCGAGGACATGGAAGCCCTGAAGAAGAGCTACGCCCACCTCTGCACGTTGCGCGACGAAGTTATCGAAATGGGTGTACTGCCCGCCATCAAGGATTGGCACAGCATCAACCCGAACATCGACTAAGCAAATTATCCCCGCACAGACGGGACACAAGAAATGCCGTTTCCCCTTCAGGAGGCGGCATTTTTTTATTCTTCCCCTCCCATCCCCCGACAGCCCGATTCCTTCCCTACCCGGACGCGCTCCCCCTGAAAAAACATCGCCCAGCAGTCTCTAAAAGCCTACCGACCGGGGACTATATACCGTCCGACCGGGGACTATAGCCCCAGCAACCGGGAACTATAGCTCCAGCTACCGGGAAGTTAGCCTCTACTAAAGTCTGAAAACCAATCCATTGGGAGCACTTTCCTGCGCGTCGCGACCGCCATGGAATCATCGGCCCCGGCGTCCGCAAACCCGACTCCATCCGAAGCCATCGGCCTTGCCCATAGACCACTCCTCCCGCCTATACCCTCTAAACATGCCCTATTTTCGCATAAAACCCATAAAAAGCGCGTTTTTCTTTGCATATTCTTCCAGATATGGTTACTTTTGCACCGCCAATAAGAATATTTATACGAAGCATGAAGAATAAAGCAAACCGCTTGGATGCCATCAAGATGATCATATCGAGCCGGGACATCGGCTCGCAGGAAGAGCTGATACAGGCCCTGGGGCAGGAAGGGTTCGTGCTGACGCAGGCCACCCTGTCGCGCGACTTGAAGCAACTGAAGGTGGCCAAGGCCGCCAACACCAACGGACGATACGTCTACGTCCTGCCCAACGACATCCTCTACAAACGATTCAGCAGCAGCCAGAGCGCAACCGAGATGCTGCAGAGCAACGGCTTTGTCTCGCTGCACTTCTCGCACAACATAGCCGTCATACGCACCCGGCCGGGATATGCGGGCAGCATCGCATACGACATCGACAACCGCGAATGCCCCGCCATCTTGGGCACCATCGCCGGCGACGACACCATCATGCTGGTGCTGGCCGAGCACGTCACCCACGGCGAGGTGCGCAAGTTCCTGGCCAGCGTCATCCCCAACATCAAAGGATGAGGACGCAGCCCCACCGGCACCCCTGAGAAACAAACCAACAGAGAAAGACCAAGACACAACAAGAAATAGAAGACAATGGATGTAATGCAAATCGATGTGATGGTGGCCGACGCCTCACACGAAGTTTACGTAGATACGATTCTGGACACCATCCGCGAGGCGGCCAAGAAGCGTGGCACCGGCATCGCCGAGCGCACTCACGAGTATATAGCCACGAAGATGAAGGAAGGCAAAGCCATCATCGCCCTGAACGGCGACGAATTTGCCGGGTTCACCTACATAGAGAGCTGGGGCAACAAGCAATACGTGGCCACCTCCGGCCTCATCGTCCACCCCAAGTACCAGGGCATCGGCCTGGCCAAGCGCATCAAGCAGGCCTCGTTCCGCCTGGCACGCCTGCGCTGGCCCTGGGCCAAGATATTCAGCCTGACCAGCGGCGCGGCGGTGATGAAGATGAACACCGAGCTGGGCTACGTGCCCGTCACCTTCAACGAGCTGACGGACGACGACGCCTTCTGGAAAGGATGCGAGGGCTGCATCAACCACGACATCCTGGTGGCCAAGAACCGCAAGTTCTGCATCTGCACGGCGATGCTGTATGACCCGGCACTGCACGAAGAGGACAAGATATAAATTTAATGAAGAACGAAGAATGAAGAATGCGCGTAACAGACAGAACTCGCTACTGCACGCAAAGAGCTATGCCTTCGCACTGCGCGTAGTACGCATGGCACGTTTCTTGCGTGAAGAGCAGCAGGAGTTCATCCTAAGCAAACAGGTTCTTCGTTCGGGCACGGCAATCGGGGCGCTCGTCCGCGAATCGGAGTTTGCCCAAAGCGGCGCCGACTTCATTAACAAACTAAGCATAGCACTCAAAGAAGCGAACGAGACTGATTATTGGCTATGCTTGCTACGGGACTCGGATTACATCGAGGAGCAGGCTTTCAGCAGCATGGAAGACAATTGCGGCGAACTGATAGCTTTGCTCATATCAAGTATAAAAACAGTAAAAAATAACCAGAAGAAGGATGAAGACGCACTCTAAATTCTTCATTCTTCATTCTTAATTCTTCATTAATATGGAAAGAAAGAAAGTAGTAGTCGCCTTCAGCGGCGGGCTGGACACGTCGTTCACCGTGATGTATCTGGCCAAAGAGAAAGGATACGAAGTACACGCAGCCTGCGCCAACACGGGAGGCTTCAGCGCCGAACAACTACGGCAGAACGAAGAGAACGCCTACAAGCTGGGCGCCACCAAGTACGTCACCCTCGACGTGACGCACGAGTATTACGAGAAGAGCCTGAAGTACATGGTCTACGGCAACGTCTTGCGCAATGGAACCTACCCCATCTCCGTCAGCTCCGAACGCATCTTCCAGGCGCTGGCCATCGCCCGCTATGCCAACGAAATCGGGGCCGACGCCATCGCCCACGGCTCCACAGGCGCAGGCAACGACCAGGTGCGCTTCGACATGACGTTCCTCGTCATGGCCCCGGGCGTGGAAATCATCACCCTGACACGCGACATGGCCCTGAGCCGGCAGAAGGAAATCGACTACCTGAACCAGCACGGATTTGCCGCCGACTTCGCCAAGCTGAAGTATTCCTACAACGTCGGCATCTGGGGCACCAGCATCTGCGGCGGCGAGATACTCGACTCCGCCCAAGGACTGCCCGAAAGCGCCTACCTGAAACACTGCACCAAGGAGGGCACCGAACAGCTGCGCCTTACCTTCGAGCACGGCGAACTGAAAGCCGTGAACGGCGAGCGAATCGACGACCCCATCCGCGCCATACAGAAAGTAGAAGAGATTGGCGCCGCCTACGCCATCGGCCGCGACATGCACGTGGGCGACACCATCATCGGCATCAAGGGCCGCGTGGGCTTCGAGGCCGCCGCGCCGATGCTGATTATCGGCGCGCACAAGTTCCTGGAGAAGTACACCCTGAGCAAATGGCAGCAGTACTGGAAGGACCAGGTGGCCACGTGGTACGGCATGTTCCTCCACGAAAGTCAGTACCTGGAGCCGGTGATGCGCGACATCGAAGCCATGCTCGCCTCCAGCCAGCGCCACGTCAACGGCACGGCCATCCTCGAGTTGCGCCCCTACGGCTTCCACACCGTGGGCGTCGACAGCCCGGACGACCTGGTGAAGAACAAGCTGGGCGAATACGGCGAAATGCAGAAGGGCTGGACAGCCGAAGACGCCAAGGGCTTCATCAAGGTGCTCTCCACCCCCCTGCGCGCCTACTACGCCGCCCACAAGGACGAGATGGAATAAGCCATCGCATGTAAAGGAAATAAGCCCCAATACCTCCCCACCCGCCCACAGGAGCATCTGTAGGCGGGTTTCGGGAGAAACGGACAATCATTAATACCAAGACGACCTTTATCGCATGAACGAACCCAAGAAACTCCGCCGCTCCATGACAGACCGCAAGCTGGGCGGCGTGTGCGCCGGCCTGGCCAAGTTCTTCAACATCGACCCGACCGCCGCCCGCGTGGGCTTCGCCGTCCTCACGGTGTTCACCGTATTCACGGGCGTCATCCTCTACCTGGTGTTGTGGATGGTCATCCCGTCGGAGAGCTACCGGGACACGCTGTGAAGCCGACCGACTGCTACGAGCTACAAGCTACGGGCTGCGAGCAGCTTCCTGCCACACGAACATCATACACCATAGCGCTTATTATACACCATAGCTCGCGAGCCTCGTAGCTGGTAGCTCGTAGCTAACAAACTTAACATATATGATAAAGATAGGAATCATAGGCGGCGCAGGCTATACGGCCGGCGAGCTGATCCGCCTGCTCATCAACCACCCGGAGGCGGAAATCGTCTTCATACACAGCGGCAGCAACGCCGGAAGCCGCGTGACCGACGTACACGAAGGACTCGTGGGCGAGACCGACCTGCGCTTTACCGACCGCCTGGCGCTGGACGAGATAGACTGCCTCTTTTTCTGCACCGCCCACGGCGACACGCGCAAGTTCATCCAGACCCACCCCCTGCCGGACGGGCTGCGCGTCATTGACCTCTCCATGGACTACCGCCTCAAGGCCGAGGGCAACGACTTCGTCTACGGCCTCCCGGAGCTGAACCGCCGCGCCACCTGCACGGCCCTGCACGTGGCCAACCCCGGCTGCTTCGCCACCGCCATCCAGCTGGGCCTGCTACCCCTGGCCAAACACCTGATGCTGAACGACGACATCATGGTGAACGCCATCACCGGCAGCACCGGGGCGGGCGTCAAACCCTCCGCCACCAGCCACTTCAGCTGGCGCGACAACAACCTGAGCATCTACAAGGCCTTCGAGCACCAGCACGTGCCCGAAATCCGCCAGAGCCTGAAGCAACTGCAGAACAGCTTCGACGCGGCCATCGATTTCATCCCGTACCGGGGCAACTTCCCCCGCGGCATCTTCGCCACCATCGTCGTGAAGAACCGGTGCAGCCTCGAGGAGCTGACGCGCATCTACCAGGAGTATTACGCCGAGGACTCCTTCACCTTCCTGTCCGACCGCAACGTCGACCTCAAGCAGGTGGTGAACACCAACAAGTGCCTCCTGCACCTGGAGAAGCATGGCGACAAACTGCTCATCGTCTCCTGCATAGACAATCTGCTGAAGGGAGCCAGCGGGCAGGCCGTACACAACATGAACCTGATGTTCAACCTGGAGGAGACGGTAGGACTGAGACTGAAGCCGAGCGCGTTTTAATGAAGAATGAAGAACGAAGAATGAAGAATCCGTACCGGCCTTCCTCATCCCTCGTTCTCCATCCTTCTCTTTATCAATTAACCCGATGAAGAGTGAGAAGCACAACGAAATTCTCTATTCTTCATTCTTAATTCTTCATTCAACATGAAACTCTTCGACGTATACCCCCTGTTCGACATCAACATCGTAAAAGGCAAAGGTTGCCACGTGTGGGACGACCAAGGCAACGAGTACCTCGACCTCTACGGAGGCCACGCCGTCATCTCCATCGGACATGCCCACCCGCACTACGTGGACATGCTCTCCTGCCAGGCAGCCACGCTGGGCTTCTATTCCAACTCCGTCGTCAACAAGCTGCAGCAGACTCTGGCCGAACGCCTGGGCCGGGCCTGCGGATACGACGACTATCAGCTCTTCCTCATCAACTCGGGCGCGGAAGCCAACGAAAACGCGCTGAAGCTGGCTTCGTTCCATAACGGGCGCACCCGCATCGTCAGCTTCGCCAAAGCCTTCCACGGGCGCACATCCCTTGCCGTGGAAGTGACCGACAATCCGAAAATCATCGCCCCGGTCAACGCCTGCGGGCACGTTACTTACCTGCCCCTGAACGACATCGAGGCCATGCAGACCGAGCTTCGCAAGGGCGACGTCTGCGCCGTGATTATTGAAGGAATCCAGGGCGTGGGCGGCATCCGCGTGCCCGAGGCGGCGTTCCTGCAAGCCCTGCGCCGAGAGTGCGACGCGACGGGCACCGTCCTCATCTTGGACGAGATACAGAGCGGGTACGGACGCAGCGGCAAGTTCTTCGCCCACCAATACGCCGGCATCCGCCCCGACCTCATCACCGTGGCCAAGGGCATCGGCAACGGATTCCCCATGGGCGCCGTCCTCATCAGCCCGCAGTTCAAGCCCGTGTATGGACAACTGGGCACCACCTTCGGCGGCAACCACCTGGCGTGCGCCGCCGCCCTGGCGGTACTGGACGTCATCGAGGGCGAGGGCCTCATCGAGAATGCCGCCCGCGTCGGCGCGCACCTCATGGACGAACTGAAGAAGCTGCCGCAAATAAAGGAGGTCAGAGGCCGGGGCCTGATGATCGGCATGGAGTTCGACCAGCCCATCAAGGAACTGCGCAGCCGGCTGCTGCACGAGCAGAAAGTGTTCACGGGCGTCAGCGGGACGAACGTCATCCGCCTGCTCCCGCCGCTGTGCCTGACGATGCAGGAGGCCGACACGTTCCTGGAAAGATTCGCGAAGGTGCTGTAACGGACTATGAATATTACGGTTTCAGCAAAGAGAACATAGGCGGATTCAGCATCAAGCTGGGCCTGGAGTTCTGACACGGCAATATAGAACAACGTATACGGGGAATTTTCCTAAGCACAAGCAGGAAGGTTCCCCGTATATGTTTCGTCACTCTGGAGAGCGTAACAGTGCCCATGTTACACCGTAACAAGGAGACTGTTACACCGTAACACAACCCTTGTTACAACGTAACGCTACGACTATCCCCCTCACTCTTCTTGGGCGTTGCATTCCAGTCATAGGTATAGGTGTAGTAATCAAACACCTCCTCGTCCGTCACACCAAAGCGGCGGAAGGCCTCCCGGACACGCTTCTGGTCGGCCGGCAAGAGGGGCTTGATGTGATGCACAATGCGCGAATGCCCCATGCGCGAGTAAGTGTGGTTTAGCCAGGCATTCATGCCTTTCGCCTCCTTGTGGGGCATGCGGTCGATGCAGTTGCGCACGCCCCACGCCACCCGGATGGGACGGATGGGCACGAAGAGAGAACAATCGGCCCACACGGCGGGACTGACCGCCTGCACCACGGGATGCACCGGCGTAACATGCCGCGCGGCCAGTTGCCTGAGGCACTCGCCCGCCCGCGGGCACCGGGCGTGGAAACAGTGTACAAAAGAGCTCGGCACCTGGCCGTAATCAAATGTTTCTTCCATAAATCTGCGGTTTTTGTTGACAAATATACACAATCCGTCGCAAACGCCTTGCATTTCCAAACAGAAAGACGTATTTTTGCCGCATAACTATAAGCCAAAGACAGATATGAAGATAGCCATCATCGGAGCGGGCAACATGGGAAGCGCCATTGCCCGCGGGCTGGCCCAGGGAGACCTGGTGCCGCCGGAAAACATCACCGTGTCCAACCCCTCGGAGGCCAAGCTCCAGGCCCTGCAACGGGACATCCCGGGGCTGCGGACCACGGCCTCCAACGTCAAGGCCGCCGGCGATGCCGACCTCGTCATCCTCTGCGTCAAGCCCTGGGTGGTGGACGACGTGCTCCTGGAGCTCCCCTGGCGCGACGGTCAGATACTGGCCTCGGTGGTGGCCGGGCGAAGCATCAGCAGCCTGGCGGCCATCCTCTCGGCCAAAGGCCCGCTGGCCCCGATGCCCAACCTGACGTTCTTCCGCATCGTGCCCAACACGGCCGCCGCCATCGGACAGAGCATGACGCTGGTGTCCAGCCTTGCGGCCAACCCCAAGCAGCAGCAACTCGTGCTCCGTCTCCTCTCCCCCCTGGGGCCGACGATGCTCCTGCCCGAAGAACAGCTGGCCGCCGCCACCGCCCTGGCCTCGTGCGGCACGGCCTACGCCATGGCCTACATCCGGGCCGCCGTGCAGGCAGGCGTGGAACTTGGCCTCAAGCCCCAGGAGGCGCGGCGGATGGCGGCGCAATGCGTGGCCGGCGCGGCCGCTCTCTTGCTGGACGACCCCTCGCGGCTCCCCTCGGCCGAAATCGAGAAGGTGTGCACCCCGGGCGGCTACACCATCCGGGGCATCAACGAGCTGGAACACGGCGGATTTACGTCGGCCATCATAAAGGCTATCAAGGCAAGTGTGTAAAATACAAGAAATTATCAAAATGAAGAGCACTCAAGAAATAGTAGACATCCTGCGCGAGTTCAAACGGACGGCAGGCGAGAAATACGGCATCGAGCAACTTATCCTGTTCGGATCCGTAGCCCGTGGCGAACAACGGGAGGACAGCGACATAGACGTGTGCGTAAAGCCCAAACGCCTCATCGACTACTTCACCTTGCAAGACATACAAGAAGAACTTCAGAAGCTCTTCCATATCAAAGTAGATTTACTCACCTTGCACGAGAACATGCGCCGCCTGTTCCGCCAAAACATAGAACGAGATGCAATCTATATCTAAAAGCAATATCATTGACATGCTCTGTTTTGCCGAGCGGCAAACGGCTTTCGTCATCCGCACCACAGCCCATGTCCATACTTACCATGATTTCTTGACATCGGACATGGCCGTGGTATTGTTCAATTCCACCTGCATGTGTCTGCAAAGCATCGGCGAAACCATCCGGCAAGTAGACAATTTCACGAAAGGACGCCTCTTTGCCCATTACCCCGATACCCCATGGAAGAAGGTAATAGGAATGCGCAACATCATTTCGCACGAGTACCTGTCGGTCGACCCGCAAGTCATCTTTGCCACCGTCAAGACCCGCCTTGGCCCTCTGTTGGACGCTCTGCGGCAGGTCATCACAGAACTTGAAATGGACTTATATACAGAACAAGACATTTTATAATACATTCTTATGGACGAACAGATTAAACAAATAGCCGAGCGCCTGCGCGGACTGCGCGACGCCATGGAACTGACCACCGAAGAGGTGGCACGCGACTGCGGCATCCCGCAGGAAGAGTATGAACGCGCCGAGTCCGGCGAACACGACATCTCCGTCAGCATGCTTCAAGCCGTGGCCCGCCGCTACGGCATCGCCCTGGACGCGCTGATGTTCGGCGAAGAACCCAAGATGAGCACCTACTTCGTGACCCGTGCCGGATGCGGCGTCAGCGTGGAGCGCACCAAGGTCTACAAATACCAGGCCCTGGCCGCCGGCTTCCGCGACCGCAAGGCCGACCCGTTCATCGTCACCGTCGAACCCGGCGACCGCCCCATGCACTACAACACGCACGACGGGCAGGAGTTCAACATGGTCATCGAAGGACGCCTGCTCCTGAGCATCGGCGGCAAGGAACTGACGCTCAACCCGGGCGACAGCATCTACTTCAACTCCAAACTGCCTCACGGCATGAAGGCGCTGGACGACAAGACCGTGCGCTTCCTGGCCGTCATTTTATGAATTAAAAATTAAAAATTGAGAATGAAGAAATAAGAGCGACGGGCGCAGGCTTGCCAGCTCATGTCTTTAAAAGATACGGACGGGCAGCCTTGGGGGCCCGGCTTTTATTTCTTAATTCTCAATGCTCAATTCTCAATTAACCCATGGTAGAAAGATTCTTAACGCAAACCACATTCACATCCCAAGAGGACTTCAAACAGAACCTGCATATCCGCGTGCCGGAGAACTTCAACTTCGGCTACGACGTAGTGGACGCCTGGGCCGCGGAACAGCCCGACAAGCTGGCCCTGCTCTGGACCAACGACAAGGGCGACTGCCGCCGCTTCACCTTCGCCGACCTGAAGCGCGAAACCGACCGCACCGCCGCCTACTTCCAAAGCCTGGGCATCGGGCGGGGAGACATGGTGATGCTCATCCTGAAACGCCGTTACGAGTTCTGGTTCAGCATCATTGCCCTCCACAAGCTGGGCGCGACGGTCATCCCCGCCACCCACCTGCTGACGAAGAAGGACATTGTTTACCGCTGTAACGCGGCGGACATCAAGATGATTGTATGCGCCGGCGAGCCGGTCATCACCGACCATGTCACCGCCGCCCTGCCCGAGTCGCCCAGCGTCAAGACCCTGGTCAGCGTAGGCCCCGAAGTGCCCGAAGGCTACCTGGACTTCCACCAGGGCATCGACCACGCCGCCCCCTTCGTCAAGCCCGAACATCCCAACACCAACGACGACATCTCGCTGATGTACTTCACCAGCGGTACCACGGGCGAGCCGAAGATGGTCGCACACGACTTCACCTACCCCCTGGGGCATATCGTGACGGGCGTCTTCTGGCACAACCTTAAGCCGGACAGCCTGCACCTGACCATCGCCGACACCGGATGGGGGAAGGCCGTGTGGGGCAAGCTATACGGACAATGGATTGCCGGCGCCACCGTCTTCGTCTACGATCACGAGAAGTTCACTCCGGCCAACATCCTGCAGATGATACAAGACTACCGCGTCACCTCCCTGTGCGCGCCGCCCACCATCTTCCGCTTTCTCATCCACGAAGACCTGACGAAGTACGACCTCAGCCACCTGAAGTACTGCACCATCGCCGGCGAAGCGCTAAACCCCGCCGTGTTCGAGACCTTCAAGAAACTGACCGGCATCAAGCTGATGGAAGGCTTCGGACAGACCGAGACCACCCTGACCGTATGCACCATGCCTTGGATGGAACCGAAGCCCGGCAGCATGGGCCTGCCCAACCCGCAGTATGACGTAGACCTCATCGACCACGAAGGCCGCTCCGTCGAGGCCGGAGAACAGGGACAGATTGTCATCCGCACCAGCCACGGCAAACCTTTGGGCCTCTTCAAGGAATACTACCGAGATCCGGAACGTACCCGCGAGGCCTGGCACGACGGCATCTACTACACGGGCGACGTGGCCTGGAAGGACGAAGACGGCTACCTGTGGTTCGTGGGCCGCGCAGATGACGTCATCAAGAGCTCGGGCTACCGCATCGGCCCCTTCGAGGTGGAAAGCGCGCTGATGACACATCCGGCCGTGGTGGAATGCGCCATTACCGGCGTGCCCGACGAAATCCGCGGCCAGGTGGTGAAGGCTACCATCGTCCTCTCCAAGGCCTACAAGGACAAGGCAGGCGACGCGCTGGTCAAAGAGCTGCAGAACCACGTGAAGAAGGTGACCGCCCCCTACAAGTACCCGCGCGTCATCGAGTTCGTGGACGAGCTGCCCAAGACCATCAGCGGCAAGATACGCCGCGTGGAAATCAGGCAGAACGACCAGAAGTAAACAACGGACATATCCCCTAAAACCAAGAGAACCGACCATGAAACCTACTCAATGGGCTGCCTGTACAGCAGCCCTTGCTTTCACAGCAACTTTAACTTCGTGCAACATGCAGAAATGGACTGAACAAACGTGCGACGGCTACCACCTCATCACCCAGGAAGGAGGAGCCACGCTGGGCTACTCGCCCGCATCGGGCGTCGCCATCCTCTACCAGGACGGATACGTCTTCAAGGACCTCAACGGAGACGGCAAACTCGACGTCTACGAAGACTGGCGCCAGCCGCTGGAGAAACGGGTGGAAGACTTGGCCAACCAACTCTCCATCGAAGAGATTGCCGGCCTGATGCTCTACAGCAACCACCAGGCCATCCCCGCCACCACCTACGACGTCTCCACCTACGACGGCCAGCCTTACGTGGAAGGCAAGACGGCGCCCTGGCAACTGACCGACCATCAGAAGAAGTTCCTCAGCGAAGACCACCTGCGCCACGTGCTGGTGACCACCGTACAGTCGCCCGAAGTGGCCGCCCGCTGGAACAACGCCCTGCAAGCCTACGTGGAAGGACTGGGACACGGCATCCCGGCCAACAACTCGTCCGACCCGCGCCATTCGGCCCGTGCAGACGCCGAGTTCAACGCCGGAGGCGGCGGACAAATCTCCACCTGGCCCGGCCCGCTGGGACTGGCCGCCACCTTCTCCCCGCAACTGATGGAACGCTTCGGGCAGATAGCTTCCGAAGAATACCGGGCCCTGGGCTTTGCCACGGCTCTTTCGCCGCAGGTGGACATCGCCACCGACCCGCGCTGGTACCGCTTCAGCGGCACGATGGGCGAAGACCCCAAGCTGACGACCGACCTGGCCCGCGCCTATTGCGACGGTTTCCAGACCTCGGAAGGCGAGGCCGAGATTGCCGACGGATGGGGTTACCGCAGCGTCAACACCATGGTGAAGCACTGGCCCGGGGGCGGTGCGGGCGAGGGCGGACGCGACGCCCACTACGGATTCGGCAAATACGCCGTCTTCCCCAACCACAACCTGCCCCTGCACAAGAAGGCCTTCACCGAAGGAGCCTTCCGCCTGAACGGCAAGACGGGCAAGGCTTCGGCCGTAATGCCCTACTACACCATCTCGGTGGGACAGGGCAAGGAGAACGTGGCCAACTGCTACGACCCGGACATCATCACCCGGCAGCTGCGCGAGGAAGCCGGATTCGACGGCGTGGTCTGCACAGACTGGGGCGTGACGGCCGACGAGACGCATCCGGGCGTACACTCCGGCAAACCCTGGGGCGTGGAAGGGCTCACCGTGGCACAGCGTCACTACAAAGCCCTGATGGCAGGCGTCGACCAGTTTGGCGGCAACAACGACAAGCGGCCCATCCTGGAGGCCTACGAAATGGGTGTGAAAGAACACGGCGAGGCCTGGATGACCGAACGCATGCGCGCCTCGGCCCGCCGCCTGCTGACCAACATCTTCCGCACGGGCCTGTTCGAGAATCCCTACCTCGACCCCGCACGCACCGCGCAGGTGGTGGGCTGTCCGGAATACATGGCCGAAGGCTACGAGGCACAGGTGAAGAGCACCATCCTGCTGAAAAACCACCGCGGCGTGCTGCCCTTGAAAGGCCGGAAGAAAGTCTATATCCCGCAACGCCACAGCCCGGCCTATACCGGCTTCTGGGGCAACCGGATAGAGGCCTGCGACATTACGCCCGTCAGCCGTGAGCTGGCCGAGAAGTACTTCGACGTGGTAGACACGCCCTCCGAAGCCGACCTGGCCATCGTATTCATCGAATCGCCCAACAGCGGCTGGGGCTACGACAAGGCCGACCTGGAGAAAGGCGGCAACGGCTATGTGCCCATCAGCCTGCAATACAGCGACTACACCGCCCGCACGGCCCGCGCCCAAAGCCTGGCCGGAGGCGACCCCTTCGAGAAGTCGGACAACCGCAGCTACCGCGGCAAGACCGTACATACCGCCAACCGCACCGACATGGAACTGGTACAGGCCACCCGCAAAGCGATGGGAGACCGTCCGGTGGTGGTATCTGTCAGGGTAAGCAACCCGCTGGTGATGAAAGAAATCGAGCCCTATGCCGACGCCCTGTTCCTCACCTTCGACGTGCAGAACCAGGTGATACTGGACCTTGCCACCGGCAAGTACGAACCGTCGGGCCTGCTGCCCTTCCAGATGCCGGCCGACATGGAGACCGTAGAGGCACAGGCTGAAGACACGCCGCGCGACATGCGCTGTCACACCGACGCCGACGGCCACACCTACGACTTCGCCTTTGGCATGAACTGGGCGGGAGTCATCGACGACGCGCGCACGCAGACATACCGCTAACGGCACGCGGGGGTGCCGAAACGGAAGTCAC
>CASENE010000074.1 GCA_949289265.1 uncultured Bacteroides sp. | reverse complement strand
GATTATTAGGAAAAAAAATCGGAATGACATCCGTTTTCAGTGCCGAGGGTAAAAATGTACCATGCACTGTTATCGAAGCAGGTCCTTGTGTAGTTACTCAAGTGAAGACCGTAGAAAAGGACGGCTATGCAGCCGTTCAGCTGGGCTTTCAGGACAAGAAAGAGAAGCATACTACGAAGCCTTTGATGGGCCATTTCAAAAAGGCCGGGGTAACTCCCAAGAAACACTTGGCTGAGTTCAAAGAATTTGAGACAGAGTTGAACCTGGGCGATGCCGTTACGGTGGAACTGTTCAATGACGCTACTTTCGTAGACGTTATCGGTACTTCCAAGGGTAAGGGCTTCCAGGGCGTTGTAAAGAGACATGGATTTGGCGGTGTAGGCCAGACTACCCACGGTCAGCATAACCGTGCACGCAAGCCGGGTTCTATCGGTGCTTGTTCTTATCCTGCAAAGGTGTTCAAGGGCATGCGCATGGGCGGACAGATGGGTGGCAACAGAGTAACTGTTCAAAACCTGCAAGTATTAAAAGTAATCGCGGAGCATAATCTTCTTCTTATCAAGGGTTCTGTTCCAGGTTGCAAAGGTTCAATCGTAATAATTGAGAAATAATGGAAGTTAGCGTATATAACATTAAAGGTGAAGACACCGGAAGAAAGGTTACGTTGAACGAATCTATCTTCGGAATTGAGCCCAACGACCATGCTATCTACTTGGATGTTAAACAGTTTATGGCAAATCAGCGTCAAGGGACTCACAAGTCTAAGGAGAGAAGTGAGATCAGTGGTTCTACGCGCAAGATCGGTCGTCAGAAAGGTGGCGGCGGTGCACGTCGCGGTGACATGAATTCGCCTGTGTTGGTAGGTGGCGGTCGTGTATTCGGTCCGAGACCTCGCGATTATTTCTTCAAGCTGAACAAGAAGGTAAAGGCTTTGGCCCGCAAGTCCGCTCTTGCTTACAAGGCTCAGCAGAACGCTATTATCGTTGTCGAAGACTTTGAATTAGCTGCTCCTAAGACTAAAGATTTTGTGGATATCACAAAAAATCTTAAAGTTTCTGACAAGAAGCTGCTGATGGTTTTACCGAATGCGAATAAAAACGTATATTTGTCGGCTCGAAATTTGAAAAGGGCTAATGTGCAGACAGTCTCTGGTCTAAACACTTATAGAGTGTTGGATGCAGGCGTTCTCGTGTTTACGGAGAATGCTCTTTCTGCCGTTGATAACATCTTAGCGTAAAAAGGAGGCTTAAATAATGAGAATTATTATTAAACCGTTAGTGACAGAAAAGATGACCGCTGTAACCGATAAGATGAACAATCGCTTCGGTTTCATTGTGCGTCCTGACGCTAATAAATTGGAAATTAAGAAAGAAGTAGAGGCCCTTTACAATGTGACGGTTTTGGATGTGAACACCATCCGTTATGCCGGCAAAAGCAAGGCCCGTTATACAAAGGCCGGTCTCATCAACGGACGTACGAATGCTTACAAGAAAGCGATCGTAACGTTGAAAGAGGGAGATACGATTGATTTTTATAGCAATATTTAATAGAAATGGCAGTACGTAAATTTAAGCCCACAACACCGGGGCAAAGACATAAGATTATTGGTACTTTTGAAGAGATTACTGCGCGGGTACCAGAAAAGTCTCTTGTATATGGTAAGAAATCCTCAGGTGGCCGTAACAATGTAGGCAAGATGACTATGCGCTACATCGGCGGTGGTCACAAGAAGGTGATTCGCATTGTAGACTTCAAGAGAAATAAAGACGGTGTGCCGGCTGTGGTGAAAACAATCGAATACGATCCGAATCGTTCGGCTCGTATCGCTTTGTTGTATTATGCAGACGGCGAGAAGAGATATATTATTGCTCCCAATGGACTGAAAGTTGGTTCAACGATTATGTCGGGTGAGAATGCTGCTCCTGAGATTGGTAATGCTCTCCCCCTTCAGAATATTCCGGTCGGTACCGTAATTCACAACATTGAATTGCGTCCGGGTCAAGGCGCTGCCTTGGTTCGTTCGGCTGGTAACTTTGCTCAGTTGACCTCAAGAGAAGGCAATTATTGCGTAATCAAATTGCCTTCGGGTGAACTTCGTAAAATCTTGTCCGCATGCAAGGCTACGATTGGCAGTGTCGGCAACTCTGACCACGGGTTGGAAAGCTCGGGTAAGGCTGGTCGCACTCGTTGGATGGGCCGTCGCCCCCGCAACCGTGGTGTTGTTATGAACCCTGTTGATCACCCGATGGGTGGTGGTGAAGGACGTGCTTCTGGTGGCCATCCGAGATCTCGCAAGGGATTGTATGCTAAGGGCCTCAAGACTAGAGCTCCGAAGAAGCAGTCGTCTAAGTATATTATTGAGAGAAGAAAGAAGTAACCAGATTAATTGAGTAATTTATGAGTCGTTCATTAAAAAAAGGTCCGTATATTAACGTAAAGCTCGAGAAGAAGATTCTTGCGATGAACGAGAGCGGCAAGAAGGTTGTAGTTAAGACTTGGGCCAGAGCTTCAATGATTTCGCCTGATTTTGTCGGGCATACCGTTGCAGTTCACAATGGAAATAAATTCATACCTGTTTATGTTACTGAAAACATGGTGGGACACAAGTTGGGCGAATTTGCTCCGACGCGTACGTTTAGAGGCCATGCCGGTAATAAGAAAAAATAAAAACAGGTGTTTTTTTACTGAAATAAAAAAGTAATAAAATAATGGGAGCTAGAAAAAAAATATCGGCTGAAAAGAGAAAAGAAGCCCTTAAGACCATGTATTTTGCAAAGTTGCAGAATGTTCCGACTTCTCCCCGCAAGATGCGTCTTGTCGCTGATATGATTCGCGGAATGGAAGTGAACCGGGCATTGGGCGTTTTGAAGTTCTCTTCGAAAGAAGCTGCTGCAAGACTGGAAAGGTTGCTGCGCTCTGCAATTGCCAACTGGGAACAGAAAAACGAACGTAAGGCTGAAAGTGGTGAATTGTATGTAACGAAGATTTTTGTTGATGGTGGAGCTACGCTGAAAAGAATGCGTCCGGCACCGCAGGGAAGAGGTTACAGAATCCGCAAGCGTTCTAACCACGTAACAGTGTTCGTTGGTTCTAAAAGTAATAACGAAGATCAAAATTAAGGTGTAATGGGACAAAAAGTTAATCCAATAAGCAACCGTTTGGGAATTATCAGAGGCTGGGATTCCAATTGGTATGGTGGTAAAAACTACGGTGACTCTTTGCTTGAAGATAGCAAAATCCGTAAATATTTGAACGCCAGACTTGCAAAAGCCAGTGTTTCAAGAATCGTTATCGAACGTACATTGAAGCTGGTGACAATTACTGTTTGTACAGCACGCCCGGGTATCATTATCGGTAAAGGCGGACAAGAGGTTGATAAGCTGAAAGAGGAGTTGAAGAAAATTACCGATAAGGATATTCAGATTAATATCTTCGAAGTGAAGAGACCTGAACTTGACGCTGTTATCGTGGCTAATAACATTGCTCGCCAGGTGGAAGGTAAGATTGCCTATCGTCGTGCCATCAAGATGGCTATTGCCAATACGATGCGCATGGGTGCTGAAGGCATCAAGATCCAGATTTCTGGACGTCTGAATGGAGCTGAAATTGCTCGTTCTGAAATGTATAAAGAAGGAAGAACCCCGTTGCATACTTTCAGAGCTGACATTGATTATTGCCATGCAGAGGCATTGACCAAGGTCGGTGTATTGGGTATCAAGGTTTGGATTTGCAAAGGTGAGGTGTATGGAAAGCGTGAATTGGCACCGAACTTTACCCAAAAGGAGAGTGGCCGTGGCGGAAATAGCGGAAGCAATGGCGGCAGAAACTTCAAAAGAAAGAAAAATAACAATCGTTAACTGATTTGACTTTTTAGGAATTATGTTACAACCGAAAAAAACAAAGTTCAGAAGACAACAGAAGGGCCGTCAGAAGGGCAATGCTCAGAGAGGCAACCAGTTGGCTTTCGGTTCTTTCGGAATCAAGGCTTTGGAGACAAAGTGGATTACCGGCCGTCAGATTGAAGCTGCACGTATTGCAGTGACGAGATATATGCAACGTCAAGGACAGATTTGGATCCGTATCTTCCCGGATAAACCCATCACGAGAAAGCCTGCTGATGTACGTATGGGTAAAGGTAAAGGTAACCCCGAGGGCTTCGTGGCTCCTGTTACTCCGGGTAGAATAATTATTGAGGCAGAAGGCGTATCTTATGAAATCGCCAAGGAGGCCCTGCGTTTGGCTGCACAGAAGCTTCCTATCACAACGAAGTTTGTGGTAAGACGTGATTACGATGTTCAAAATCAAAATGCGTAAGTGGGTATGAAAATAGCAGAAATCAGAGAAATGGCTACCAAGGATTTGGTGGAAAGAGTAGAAGCAGAAATGGCCAATTATCAACAGTTGGTTTTGAATCATTCTATTTCTCCGTTGGATAATCCTGCACAGATCAGACAGCTTCGCAGGACTATCGCGCGTATGAAAACAGAGTTACGCCAAAGAGAACTTAACAATAAATGATGAGTTTGATGGAAGCAAGAAATTTAAGAAAAGAAAGAACGGGGGTTGTGCTCAGCAATAAGATGGACAAGACTGTTACTGTAGCGGCCAAGTTTAAGGAAAAACACCCCATTTATGGAAAGTTCGTCAGCAAGACGAAGAAATACCATGCTCACGACGAAAAGAACGAGTGCAATATTGGCGATACGGTGCGGATTATGGAGACTCGTCCTTTGAGCAAGACCAAGAGATGGAGAGTAGTAGAAATCATTGAAAGAGCTAAGTAATTATGATACAAGCGGAATCCAGACTTACAGTATGTGATAACAGTGGAGCGAAAGAGGCTCTCTGTATCCGTGTTTTGGGCGGAACAGGTCGTCGTTATGCTTCTGTGGGGGATGTGATCGTCGTTTCCATTAAGAGCGTCATCCCTTCAAGTGATATTAAAAAAGGTGCAGTGTCAAAGGCCCTGATCGTACGTACAAAGAAAGAAATCCGTCGTCCGGATGGTTCTTATATACGTTTTGATGATAATGCATGCGTGTTGTTGAACAATGCTGGAGAAATCCGTGGTAGCCGTATCTTTGGACCGGTTGCTCGTGAACTCCGTGCAACGAATATGAAGGTCGTTTCACTCGCTCCTGAGGTACTTTAATTTTGTAAAAGACTTAAGTAATGGCTAAATTACATATAAAGAAAGGCGATACAGTTTACGTAAACTCCGGCGAAGACAAAGGAAAGACTGGTCGTGTGTTGAAGGTTCTGGTTAGTAAGAATCGTGCCATTGTTGAAGGTATCAATATGGTATCGAAGAGTACGAAGCCGAGTGCAAAGAATCCTCAGGGAGGTATTGTTAAGCAAGAGGCTTCTATTCACATTTCGAATCTGAATCCGGTGGATCCGAAGTCGGGAAAGCCTACGCGTGTAGGCAGAAAAGAAGTTGTCAATGCCGATGGCAAGAAAACTTTAGTGCGTTATTCTAAAAAATCAGGAGAGGAGATTAAGTAATGGGGAATACTGCAAGCCTTAAGAAAGAATATGCAGAGCGTATCGCTCCTGCATTGAAGTCACAGTTTCAATATTCTTCTTCTATGCAGGTGCCTGTACTCAAGAAGATTGTGATCAATCAAGGATTGGGTATGGCTGTCGCCGACAAGAAGATTATTGATGTCGCTATCAACGAGCTGACTGCAATCACGGGTCAAAAGGCTGTGGCTACTGTATCTCGTAAAGATATTGCGAATTTTAAATTGCGTAAAAAAATGCCCATCGGCGTCATGGTAACGTTGCGTCGCGAAAGAATGTATGAGTTCTTGGAAAGATTGGTGCGTGTGGCTCTTCCGCGTATCCGTGACTTCAAGGGTATTGAGAGCAAATTTGACGGGAAGGGAAATTATACGCTGGGCGTCCAGGAACAAATCATCTTCCCTGAAATCAACATTGATAGTATAACCAGAATCTTGGGTATGAACATTACCTTTGTTACTTCTGCTAAGACGGACGAAGAAGGGTATGCATTGCTGAAAGAATTTGGTTTACCGTTTAAAAACGCAAAAAAAGATTGATGTATGGCTAAGGAATCAATGAAAGCACGTGAAGTGAGACGTGCCAAGTTAGTCGCCAAATATGCCGAGAAAAGAGCTGCATTGAAGCAGATTATCAGAACGGGTGAGCCGGCTGAAGCTTATGAAGCTGCTCAGAAGCTGCAGAAGTTGCCGAAGAATTCGAATCCCATCCGTTTGCATAATCGCTGCAAGCTGACGGGACGTCCTAAGGGTTACATCCGTCAGTTTGGTATCTCCAGAATCCAGTTCCGTGAGATGGCTTCCAACGGTCTTATTCCCGGTGTTAAGAAGGCAAGCTGGTAATTATTGTTTTTAAATATTGTCAGGGTAGTCCTGATTAATTTAATCTATTTATTTTATGACTGATCCAATAGCAGATTATTTGACTAGATTGCGGAATGCTATTCAGGCAAAGCACAGAGTTGTGGAGGTTCCTGCTTCTAATTTGAAGAAGGAAATCACCAAAATCCTTTTTGAAAAGGGCTACATTCTTAATTATAAGTTTGTAGAAGATGGCCCTCAGGGGACGATTAAGGTTGCTTTGAAGTATGACCCGGTAAACAAGGTTAACGCTATCAAAAAGCTCGAGAGAATCTCTTCTCCGGGCATGCGTAAATATACTGGTTATAAGGACATGCCGCGTGTAATTAATGGTTTAGGCATTGCTATCTTGTCTACTTCCAAAGGTGTGATGACTGATAAAGAGGCTTCTGAGCTGAAAATCGGTGGTGAAGTTTTGTGTTATGTTTATTAATCGTCGGAGGATTTAGTAATGTCTAGAATAGGAAAATTGCCTGTTGTTATTCCTGCTGGTGTAACAGTTACGCTGAAGGATGATGTGGTTACCGTGAAAGGCCCCAAAGGTGAATTGAGCCAATACGTGAACCCTGCCATTGAGGTTACTATTGATGACAAGCATGTGGTTCTGGCTGAGAAAGCTGATGCCATGTTGGATGACCCCAAACAAAAGCATGCTTTCCATGGTTTGTATCGTGCTTTGATACACAATATGGTGGTAGGCGTGTCTGAGGGCTATAAGAAGGAGCTTGAACTTGTGGGTGTCGGCTATCGTGCCTCCAACCAAGGTAATATTATAGAGTTGGCTTTGGGCTATACGCATAGCATTTTTATTCAGTTGCCTCCTGAGATTAAGGTTGAGACGAAGTCTGAAAGAAACAAGAATCCTCTGATTATTCTTGAGTCTTGCGATAAGCAGTTGCTTGGACAAGTTTGCTCTAAAATACGTTCTTTCCGTAAGCCTGAACCGTATAAAGGTAAAGGTGTTAAGTTTGTCGGCGAAGAGATTCGTAGAAAGTCTGGTAAATCAGCCGGTGCGAAGTAACCTTTTAAATTGATAGTATTATGACAACAAAGATAGAAAGACGAATTAAGATCAAATATAGAGTACGTAACAAAGTCTCTGGTACGCCTGAATGCCCGCGCATGAGTGTTTTCAGAAGCAACAAGCAAATTTATGTGCAAGTTATCGATGATTTGTCGGGCAAGACTTTGGCTGCAGCTTCTTCGCTGGGTATGACTGAGAAGATGACAAAGAAAGAGCAGGCCGCCAAAGTAGGTGAACTGATAGCCAAGAAGGCACAAGAAGCTGGCATCACGTCTGTTGTTTTCGACCGTAATGGTTATTTGTATCATGGTAGAGTTAAAGAAGTTGCTGATGCAGCCCGTAACGGAGGACTTAAATTTTAATCATTATGGCAAAGCTGAATAATAGAGTTAAGATTTCTAACGACATAGAGTTGAAGGACAGATTGGTTGCCATCAATCGTGTAACCAAAGTGACGAAAGGTGGTAGAACTTTTACTTTTGCTGCTATTGTTGTTGTAGGTAACGAAGAAGGCATTATCGGCTGGGGCCTGGGTAAGGCTGGCGAGGTGACGGCTGCCATTGCTAAAGGAGTGGAAGCTGCCAAGAAGAATCTGACCAGAGTCCCCGTGCTGAATGGCACTGTTCCTCACGAGCAGGCTGCAAAGTTTGGTGGTGCCGAAGTGTTTATTAAACCGGCCTCTCATGGTACGGGCGTTGTAGCCGGTGGTGCTATGCGTGCTGTGCTTGAAAGTGTGGGCGTGACGGACGTTTTGGCAAAATCCAAAGGTTCTTCCAATCCTCACAATCTGGTTAAGGCTACTATCCTGGCATTGAGCGAAATGCGCGATGCACGTATGGTGGCTCAGAATAGAGGCATTTCTATGGATAAAGTATTTAGAGGATAAGGAGGTGTACTATGTCAACTATAAAGATTAAACAAGTAAAGAGTAGAATTGGGGCTCCCATTGATCAGAAGAGAACGCTTGATGCACTGGGACTTCATAAGTTGAATCATGTGGTTGAGCATGAGTGTACTCCTTCCATCATGGGTATGGTAGATAAGGTTAAACACTTGGTTGCCATCGTGAAGTAAAATTATTGTTGAATAAAAAAGAATTTTACAATATGAACTTAAGTAATTTAAAGCCTGCTGCCGGTTCCACGAAGACAAGAAAGAGAATTGGTCGTGGTCCGGGTTCCGGATTGGGTGGCACATCTACCAGAGGTCATAAAGGTGCTAAGTCAAGATCGGGCTATTCCAAGAAGATCGGTTTTGAAGGCGGCCAGATGCCTCTTCAGCGTAGAGTCCCGAAATTCGGTTTCAAGAACATCAATCGGGTTGAATACAAGGCTATCAATTTGGATACTATCCAGAAGTTGGCCGAAGCCAAGAATCTTCAGGTTGTTGGCATCAATGATTTGATTGAAGCCGGTTTCGTTTCTTCAAAACAATTGGTCAAGATTTTAGGTAATGGGGAGCTGACAGCTAAGATTGATGTGCAAGCACATGCATTTTCAAAGACAGCAGAAGCTGCCATTCAAGCTGTAGGTGGACAAGTAGTAAAACTCTGATTCAATGAGAAAAGCTATTGAAACATTAAAGAATATATGGAAAATTGAGGATCTGAGACAACGGATCCTCATTACCATATTGTTTGTGGCAATTTACCGTCTCGGTTCTTATGTGGTGTTGCCGGGCATTAATCCTGCAATGCTGTCACAATTGCATCAACAAACAAGCGAGGGCCTTTTAGCCTTGTTGAATATGTTTTCGGGTGGAGCATTCTCGAATGCATCTATTTTTGCGTTGGGAATTATGCCGTATATTTCTGCCTCTATTGTGATTCAGTTGTTGGGAATTGCTGTTCCCTATTTTCAGAAGTTACAGCGTGAGGGTGAGAGCGGCAGAAGGAAGATGAACCAATATACGCGTTATCTGACGATTCTCGTATTGCTTCTTCAGGCTCCTTCCTATTTGTTCAATCTGAAAATGCAGGCCGGTCCTTCCTTAAATGCTTCATTAGACTGGACTATGTTTATGATAACTTCTACGGTCTTTTTGGCTGCTGGAAGTATGTTCATCTTGTGGTTGGGCGAACGTATCACTGATAAGGGTATAGGTAATGGCATTTCTTTGATTATCATGGTTGGTATCATTGCTCGCTTGCCTCAATCCCTGTTTCAGGAATTGATTTCCCGCATGACTGACAAGACCGGTGGACTGGTGATGTTCTTGATTGAAATTGTTGTCCTGCTGTTGGTGATTGCTGCTGCTATCCTTTTGGTGCAAGGCACGCGAAAGATTCCTGTGCAGTATGCGAAGAAGATTGTGGGCAACAAGCAATATGGTGGTGCACGTCAGTATATTCCTTTGAAGGTGAATGCTGCCAACGTGATGCCTATCATTTTTGCTCAGGCAATCATGTTCATACCTATCACGTTTATCGGTTTTTCCAATGTGGAAAGTTTGAGCGGTTTTGCCCGTGCGTTTACAGACCATACGAGTTTCTGGTATAATTTGGTTTTTGCCATATTGATTATCGTATTTACGTATTTCTATACGGCAATTACAATTAACCCCACCCAGATGGCCGAGGACATGAAGCGTAACAATGGCTTTATTCCTGGAATCAAGCCCGGAAAGAGCACTGCGGAATACATAGATGTGATTATGTCTCGCATCACGTTGCCGGGTTCTTTCTTCTTGGCTTTGGTGGCTATTATGCCTGCTTTCGCTGGTTTGTTTGGCGTGACGTCAGAGTTTGCACAGTTCTTTGGAGGTACTTCTCTGCTGATTTTGGTCGGTGTAGTACTGGATACCCTGCAACAGGTCGAGAGCCATTTGTTGATGAGACATTATGACGGCTTGTTGAAGACGGGACGCATCAAAGGACGTAGCGGCAATATCGCAGCCTATTAATTGTAAGGGAAATGATATTTCTTAAGACGGATGATGAAATTGAACTGCTCCGTAAGAGCAATCTTTTGGTAGGACAGACTTTGGCTGAAGTGGCCAAGGCTGTCAAACCGGGAGTGACTACGGCGGAGCTTGACAAGATAGCCGAGGAGTTCATTCGTGACCATGGGGCGATTCCTACTTTCAAGGGGTTCCCTAATCCTTACGGTTCTCCTTTCCCTGCTTCCATTTGTACTTCTGTCAACGAACAGGTGGTGCACGGTATCCCGGGGAATGTGGTCTTGAAGGATGGCGATATAGTTTCCGTCGACTGTGGAACTTGCATGAACGGTTTTTGTGGAGATTCAGCTTATACCTTTTGTGTGGGTGAAGTAGATGTGGAGATTCGTCAGTTATTGAAGGTGACCAAAGAGGCTCTCTATTTGGGCATCGAAAATGCGGTTCTCGGTAAGCGTATCGGCGATATTGGTTATGCCATCCAGCAGCATTGCGAGGCTTCGTCTTATGGGGTAGTTCGCGAATTTGTTGGGCATGGGATTGGCAAAGATATGCACGAAGACCCGCAAGTGCCTAATTATGGTAAGCGTGGATATGGTCCTGTACTGAAGAAAGGACTTTGCATTGCTATCGAGCCGATGATAACCTTAGGAGGACGTCAGGTGGTGATGGAAGCCGATGGATGGACGGTTCGGACGAAGGACAGAAAGTGTGCTGCGCATTTTGAGCATACGATTGCTGTCACTTCCGGCAAGGCTGATATCTTGTCTTCGTTTGATTTCATTGAAGAAGTATTAGGAGATAACGCAATTTAAAGAATTAATATGGCAAAGCAATCTGCAATAGAACAAGATGGAGTAATCGTCGAGGCATTGTCGAACGCAATGTTTCGCGTTGAATTAGAGAATGGACATGAGATTACCGCTCATATTTCCGGTAAAATGCGTATGCATTACATTAAGATTTTGCCGGGCGATAAGGTGAGAGTTGAAATGTCCCCTTATGATTTATCAAAAGGTAGAATTGTCTTTAGATATAAATAACATTGAGATATGAAAGTAAGAGCATCTTTAAAGAAACGTACACCGGAATGCAAAATCGTTAGACGTAAAGGCCGTTTGTATGTAATCAACAAGAAAAATCCTAAGTATAAACAACGTCAAGGATAAATTTATTATTTTTGCAAAAAAAATAATCTTAGTATATGGCTATAAGAATAGTTGGTGTCGATTTGCCCCAAAACAAGAGAGGCGAAATCGCGTTGACCTACATTTATGGAATAGGTCGCAGTAGTTCAGCAAAAATATTGGATAAAGCAGGTGTTGACAGAGACCTGAAGGTGAAAGACTGGACGGATGATCAGGCTGCCAAGATTCGTGAGATCATTGGTGCAGAGTATAAGGTGGAGGGTGACCTTCGCTCGGAAGTTCAATTGAACATCAAGCGTCTGATGGATATCGGTTGCTACCGTGGTGTACGTCATCGTCTTGGCTTGCCGGTGAGAGGCCAGAGCACGAAGAACAATGCACGTACTCGTAAGGGTAAGAAGAAAACCGTTGCAAATAAGAAAAAAGCTACTAAATAATAATTGTTGATATGGCAAAGAAAACAGTTGCAGCAAAAAAGAAAAATGTAAAGGTGGATGCCAACGGCCAGTTGCACGTTCATTCCTCTTTCAACAACATCATTGTTTCGCTGGCAAACAGCGAAGGCCAGATTATCTCTTGGTCTTCTGCCGGTAAAATGGGATTCAGAGGTTCCAAGAAGAACACGCCGTATGCTGCCCAGATGGCTGCGCAGGATTGCGCAAAGGTTGCGTATGATTTGGGCTTGAGAAAAGTGAAAGCATACGTGAAGGGACCCGGTAACGGACGTGAGTCTGCTATTAGAACTGTACACGGTGCCGGCATCGAGGTAACAGAAATCATAGATGTTACTCCGCTGCCTCACAATGGATGCCGTCCTCCGAAAAGACGTAGAGTATAAAAATTACCTTTAATTAGAATGAAACTTGATTTTGTTATTGGATTGTATCAAATTCTTCTCTGCAATCGCGGCTGCAACAAATTGAGTTCATCAATAACAATTTTAAATTAAGAAAGAAAATGGCTAGATATATTGGACCAAAATCAAGAATAGCCCGTAAATTCGGTGAAGGTATTTTTGGAGCTGATAAAGTTCTCTCGAAGAAGAACTATCCTCCCGGACAACATGGTAATTCCAGAAAGAGAAAGACTTCTGAATACGGTGTGCAGTTGCGCGAAAAGCAGAAAGCTAAATATACTTATGGCGTTCTGGAAAAACAATTCCGCAACTTGTTTGAGAAGGCTGCCACCGCTAAAGGCATTACGGGTGAAGTTCTGCTTCAATTGCTGGAAAGCCGCTTGGATAACCTCGTTTATCGTTTGGGTATTGCCCCCACACGTGCCGCTGCTCGTCAGTTGGTAAGCCATAAGCATATTACGGTTGACGGGGAAGTGGTTAACATCCCTTCTTACTCAGTCAAGCCGGGTCAAGTGGTAGGTGTTCGTGAACGCTCGAAGTCTCTCGAAGTAATTGCCAATTCGTTGGCAGGTTTCAACCATAGCAAATATCCTTGGTTGGAGTGGGACGACAATGCAAAGGTTGGTAAATTGCTCCACGTGCCTGAAAGAGCAGACATCCCCGAAAACATTAAAGAGCATTTGATCGTAGAATTGTATTCTAAATAATAATTAATTTCATGGCGATATTAGCATTTCAAAAACCTGATAAAGTATTAATGTTGGAAGCGGACTCGAAGTTCGGTAAATTCGAATTTCGTCCGTTGGAACCCGGTTTCGGTATTACCGTGGGTAATGCACTGCGCCGCATCCTGCTTTCATCATTGGAAGGTTTTGCTATCACTACCATCAAGATAGAGGGAGTTGAGCATGAATTTTCCAGTGTTCCGGGAGTCAAGGAGGATGTTACTAACATTATCTTGAATCTGAAGCAAGTGAGATTCAAACAAATAGTGGAGGAATTCGAGAGTGAGAAGGTTAGCATCACAGTCGAAAACGCGACTGAATTCAAGGCTGGTGACATTGGCAAGTATTTGACTGGATTTGAAGTGTTAAATCCTGAATTGGTTATTTGTCATTTGGATTCCAAAGCAACGATGCAGATCGACTTGACCATCAACAAGGGACGTGGCTACGTGCCGGCTGATGAGAACCGTGACTACTGCACCGATGTGAATACAATTCCTATTGATTCAATTTATACCCCGATACGTAATGTCAAGTATCAGATTGAGCCGTACCGCGTCGAGCAGAAGACCGACTACGACAAGCTGATTCTGGAGATTACGACGGATGGTTCCATACACCCGAAGGAGGCTCTGAAAGAAGCTGCAAAGATTCTGATTCATCACTTCATGCTCTTCTCCGACGAAAAGATTACGCTGGAGACGAACGATGCCGACGGCAACGAAGAGTTTGATGAAGAAGTTTTGCACATGCGTCAGTTGCTGAAGACGAAGCTGGTAGACATGGATCTCTCTGTGCGCGCCCTCAACTGCTTGAAGGCTGCCGATGTAGAGACCTTGGGCGACCTGGTTCAGTTCAACAAGACGGATTTGCTGAAGTTCAGAAACTTCGGAAAGAAATCGCTCACCGAGCTTGATGATTTGCTGGAGAGTCTGAATCTGTCGTTTGGAACCGATATTTCTAAATACAAATTAGATAAAGAATAAACAATGAGACACAATAAGAAATTCAACCATTTGGGTCGTACTGCTTCTCACAGAAACGCTATGTTGGCTAACATGGCTTGTTCTTTGATCAAGCACAAAAGAATCACTACGACCGTTGCCAAGGCCAAGGCTTTGAAAAAGTACGTTGAGCCTCTGCTCACGAAGTCTAAGAACGATACGACCAACTCGCGCCGCGTCGTCTTCAGCTACCTGCAGGACAAATATGCTGTAACTGAACTCTTCAAGGAAATCTCTGTGAAGATTGCCGATCGTCCGGGTGGCTACACGCGCATCATCCGCACGGGACACCGCCTGGGTGACAACGCCGAGATGTGCTTCATCGAACTCGTGGACTACGATGAGAACATGGCTAAGGACAAGGTTGCCAAGAAGGTGACGCGCACGCGCCGTTCGAAGAAGAATGCCGCTGCTGCACCCGCTGAAGCTACCGAAGCTGCCGCTGCGACTCCGGCTGCTGAAGAGACTAAGACTGAAGCTGCTGCTGAATAATAAATTTGCTCTTATTACGATAGGGGATGTATCGTTGATGGTACATCCCCTTTTTTAGTTTTATATACTTGCTATGCAATACAGAGAGTTATTGCCTGGGAAAGAATTGCAGGCTTTTGTCAGATGTTTTTGGGAATATAATCCGGGCGCTGAGGATAGGGAGCACACAATATTGCCGAATGGTTGTTTTGAGCTTTTCTTTATCATTGCCGGCGGGCGGTTGGAATCGGTCTTGCTTTCTGGTTTGCGTACTCGTCCTTTTCAAGTAGAAGTGCCTGCGGAAGTGTCTGTCTTTTCTGCTCGCCTGTTGCTCCCGGCTTCTGAGTATCTGCTGCATGTCCCTATTTCCCAATTGCTGGATGATAGCAAAGTGTGGGAGGATTTTCCCCACGAATTTCATCGTTTGGCAACCATGTCTTTTTCGGAGAAGGCGGCCTTTTTATCCTTTCTGCTGACTGAAATGCTCCACACTTCTTGTCCGGACGAACCGAAGATGCGCTTGATGACATCCGCCTATTGGCCCAATCAGTCAGTAGCGGGCGTTGCTGCTTATGCGGGTTGTAGTCGGCGAACGATTCATCGTTACTTTAGCAAACAGTTCGGCTTGTCATTGAAGAAGTTTCTGGACATTATACGCTTTCGTCACACGTTTTCTTCTATCCGCGACGGTGAGTTGTGGCCTGATAACGGCTGTTATGACCAGTCGCATTTTATAAAAGAAGTGCGAAGATTCTCGGGCGAAAGTCCCAAGGGCCTGTATAAAAATGAAGCTGGCCGTTTTTTACAATTTTCTGTCTGTAAGAAGGAGTAACTTTGCCAGTAGTTATTCTAAAATATATCAGATATGAAAAGGCTCGAAATCTTTACCCGGAAGTGGTACTTCTTTGTCTGCCTGTTGTTGGCGCAATTTTTGCTTGTTCCTTTTGCTTCCCGAAACTTTGCTTGGGAGGATATTTCTGCCATTGTTTATACTACCTTGGGCAATTCTTTTCAGATGGGGTTGGGGCATTCTAATGTTTTCTTCCAGGCTCTTTCCCTGGTGTTTATCCTTCTTCTGCTCATCTGCCGGAATCGTTTCTCCAGGGCGTTCCATGTCTATGTGGCAATCAGCTACCTGTTATTTGCTTTCTTGCAGAACATGGCTGTCACCCCGCTATATGGGTTCAGCATGGTCACCGTCAATGTGGTTATGTTTCTGCTGGTGGCCTTCGTGTGGATAGGCGAGTGTGTCCGTCCTGCGTGTAGCTGTTCGTTCACCCGTTTTCGGTGGCGACATGCCTGGATGATTGCCTTTTCGCTTTTTGCCTATCTCTTTCCGTTTACTTTGGAGGGGGCTTGGGATGTGAATCCGGTGCATTTCTTTTTCAAGAATTCTTCAACGGCCTTCTGCCTGATGACTCCCTTATTCTTGACCCTGATCACGCTGAACCTGCTCCAAGTCTCAATCGTCACCTACCGTGTCACGGCGCTTATCGGCGTGGTCATGGGGCTGTATAACATGATGTCCTTCCTGAATCCGCATACCGTTTTCTTGGGTATCTTGCATGTCCCTTTGCTGAGCATATCGCTCTATGCCGCTATCCTCAGTTATCGGAAGAAGCATGTGGCCTTGAGGTGATGTCAAAACCCTGTTGAGCTTGCCCAAATCCCTCTTGGGAGTTGTCAAGTCCCTTTTGGATTGTGGGTTGATGGCTTTGTTATGAGGCAAGGCTATCTCTTGTTTCCCGTCTGAAATCCGGTTGCTTCGTGTGAGGCCGTCAGGCTGCGGACGGAGCAATACATCTGCTGTCACTCCGTCATCGCAATCCCCATCCGTTGCATCAGGAAGCAAGCGTTCATGTTCTGTGCCACACCCGGGCGCAGGCGGTAGCTGAAGGTCAGCGTGTCGCCCGTGATGTCCGCCTCGAAGCGGAAGTTGCGGATGCGGTCGGGGAAGCGGTCGGCCAGGGTGCCAAGGGCCAGGTCGTGCGTGGCGATGATGCCGTTGGCTTGCAGGGACATGAACTGGCGGATGAGGGCCAGCGAACCTTTCTGTTTGTCGGTAGAGTTGGTGCCTTTCAGTATCTCGTCGAGGATGATGAAGAGGCGTTCGCCCGCTTTCAGCTTGTCGATGATGAGCTTCAGGCGTTTCAGTTCGGCGAAGAAGTAGGACTCGTTGTCGCTGAGTGAGTCGCTGGTGCGCAGGCTGGTGACGAGGCGCACGGGCGTCAGCACCATGTCTGTGGCGCAGACCGGCGCGCCGATGCAGGCCAGCAGGAAGTTGACGCCCACCGTGCGGAGGTAGGTGCTCTTGCCTGCCATGTTGGCGCCGGTGATAATGATGAACTCCGGGCGTTGCTCCATGCGGAAGTCGTTGCGCACGCAGCGGTCGCGGTGCATCAGCGGGTGACCGAGGGCCGTGGCGCGGAACGTGAACGACTGTTCTGCGGGCTCTGCCAGCGTGGGGTAGGAGTAGTCCGGGTGGTTGTAGGCAAAGGTGGCGAGCGACAGCAGCGCGTCCGTCCGCCCGATGGCATCCAGCCAGATGGGCAGCGAGGCGGCATGCTGTTCCTTCCAACGCTCGATGCGCATCATCTGCCACAGTTCCCAGAAGAACGTGCCGTTCAGCACGGTGTACATCAGGTAGTTGTTGCGCTGGTCCAGTTCGTTCATCAGTTTGCTCAGCCGAAGGATGGCGTGCGAGGCGTGGGCGCTGCCCCTTTGGATGTCCTGCAGGAGCGGAGCGTGCCACGTCTGGCTGTCCGTCAGGCGGAGCAGGCGGGCGTAGGTGCCCAGTATCTGCAGTTTCTTTCCGTAGACGTTCTGTATGCGCGTCACCCGTCCCGTAAAGACGAAGCTCAGCAGGGCAAAGCCTATCCACAGGGTGCCCCACGTCGCGCCGGACAGCATGCCGGCGACGACCAGGCAGAGGCAAACGGCGTTGGCGCCGCCTACGGCATAGGGCAGCAGGCGCAACAACGGGCGGCGGCGGAATACCGAGGGCGAGGCGGCCCAGGCGCGCAGTTCGTCTTCGTCGGCACGTTTGCCCTTGTGCAGCAGGCCCGTGATGCGGAACTGCTGGCGGAAGTCGGTCAGCCGGGCCAGTTCGCGCACGGCTTCCTGCCGGGCCTCGATGTCGGACTTGCGCTCCAGGTGCTGCCCCAGCCAGGCGGCCAGGCGCGTCTGGCCCGGCTGCGTGCAGGTGCGGTTGAGGTATTGGAAGAGCGAACGCGGTCCGTAGACGTCGAGGTCGAAGGCATAGAGGTGGCCCGCGTTGACGTATTCGCTGCCGTCGGCAAAGGCGGAGGTGTCATAGTCCAGCGCGGACAATTCCTGGCGGTTCACTTCAGCTTCTTTTCCCAGGTAGTCCTTGCGGTGGAAGAGGCGGTTGTGATACTTCACCAGGGCGAGGAAGGGCAGCAGCGTGACGGCCAACACGCCGCCCCATGCCATCCATCCCTCGTGGCGGAGGGCTATGGCGCCGGCTATGCCGCCTGCAAACAGCGCCACGCGCAGCAGGCTGATGCGGTAGATTTGTTGTTGCACGTTCTTCAGCCGGGCTTCGGCCTGTTCCGCCCGTTGGCGGTAGTCGTGGAGGAGGGCTTCTGAAGTCTGCATGGTTGTTTTTTTCAACTTTGGTTGCGGTAGTTTTGGATGAAGGTCTCCAGCGCGGCGGCTCCTTTGGGCGTGGAGATGCCCCGCAGGAAGGTGAGCATGATGGAGTCGTAGACGTCGAGGAAAGAGAAGGTCTTGCAGAGGTCGCTCTCCATCAGCACGTCGATTTGCGCCCGCACCAGCTGGCCCGCGATGGCGAAGTTGACGTCTGCGCGGAAGTAACCCTGGCGCACGCCTTCCTTGAAGAAGTTCAGGGCCTCTTCCGTGGTGCGGTTGTTGCCGTTCTTCAGGCATTCGTAGGCGCGCGGATACTTTTGTATGTCTTCGAAGAATTTCTTGTTGGTGGCGTGGAAGCGTTCGATGCTGCGCTGATAGCGTTTCAGCAGTACCTCCATGACGTTGACCTGGTTTGCGCACTGCCGGCGCATGTAGTCCTCTTCCCGCCGGATGTCATGACGGATGCACTCCACCAGCAGGTTTTCCTTGTCGGAGAACATCTCGTAGAGCGTGCGCTTGGAGATGCCGAACTTGGTGGCAATGTCGTCCATCGTGACGCCGCGGATGCCCTGCCGGGCAAAGAGCTGTCCGGCCTGTTCGGTGATTTCTTCCCGCAGCCGTTGGCGTCCGGCCGGCTGTCTGTCTGGTTCGTTCATGATAATCCGGGTTTATGGATGTACGGGTACAAATATACGAAAGAAAACTCAATGGGCAAGTAGCGTTTCCTCTTTTAGTTTGGAAATCCCGCTGAACCGGCTGGTTTTCAGCGTTTAGTGGCGTAGTACTCCCACCAGGCTGGCGTAGTACTTCCAGCAGGCTGGCATAGTAGTCCCCGCGGGCTGGCATCGTAGTCCCCGCCGGGGCGCATTGCCCGGGCCGTTGCGACGGACGCTCAGGGGCGCAGGCGTTGCAGGTATTTGCCCACCACCCGGGCCGATTCGTTCGCCTCCTGCTCAAATTCGGCCAGCCATTGCGGGTGCTTGGCCAGCAGTTCGCGCATGCGTTCCCGGCCCACGAAGGCGGAGCGGCCGGTGTAGGGGTTCAATTCGTAGAACACGCGCTCCTTCACCAGCCCCGACGCCTGTATGGCGTCGCCCACCTGGCCGCGCAGTTTCTGGGCGTTGGCAGGCGTCAGCGTCTCGGTGGCCACTTGGCCCACCGGCTGTGCCGTATAATAGATGCGCCCGTTCAGTTCCCACGCCGGGGCATACCAGCTGCCCAGCTTGAACCGCTTGTAGCGCATCTTGCGGCAGTTGACGTAGAGCGAGGTGTCTATGCGCACGGCATAACAGCGCCGGCGCAGGTAGCGCGTCAGGCTGCGGTTGTCCGGGGCCAGGATGCGGTAGTCGCCCCCGCCCATCAGGTAAAGCTGGTTGCGCGAGCGGCGTTCCACTTGCAGGGTGGTCACCGTGTCGCCGCGCTCGTCAATCAGTTCGCTCAGGTTGGCGTAGATAATTTGTTGGGCGGCGCCGGGCACGTATAGCGCCAGTGCCAGCAGTCCGGCCAGATACCATTTCTTCATCACGTGTTCCTCCTTCGGTTTGCTATCGAGTGTTAGGGATGGCTAAAGTACGGCTTTTCGGCGAAGTGCGCAACATTTTGCGGCGAAAAGCTCCCGCCGGCTTCATTTTATTTCTCTATCTTTGCCGCTCGTAGTGATGGAAAAGGATGTTTTAAGGAATACGGCCTGGCTGGCCTGCCTGGTGTTGGCGGCCCTGCTCCTGCTGCACTTCCTGCCTCCCGTGGAGGTGGGCGGGCACCGGATGCGCCGCGTAGACCTGCTGGCCGACGTGCGCCCCCAGGCGGGCGGGACGGTGGCGGCCGACTCGTTGCTGCCCCCGCCGCCCCGTGTCAAGCCCGTCCGGGCCGACTCGTGCCCGCCGGGAATGACGTGCATCGAGGACTATGGCGACAGTTCGGGCCGGGGCATGGAGGCTTTCTACCGGGCGTTGGACGAGGCCGGGCAGCGGCCGGTGCGCATTGCCTACTTCGGCGACTCCTTCATCGAGGGCGACATACTGACGGCCGACCTGCGCGAACGCTTGCAGCAACGCTACGGCGGATGTGGGGTGGGGTATGTGGACATCACTTCGCGGACGTACGCCTTCCGGCCCACCGTGCGCCACGCCTTCGGCGGCTGGGAGAGCCACGCCTGGACGGACAGCCTGGACTTTGACAGCCGCTTGCAGGGCATAGCCGGGCGTTACTTCGTGTCCCGTCCGGGCGCTTACGTCGAACTGCGCGGACAGGACGAATACGCCTCCCGCCTGGACACCTGCCGGCAGTCCACCCTGTTCTTCTACAGTCCCGGGCCGGTGACGCTGGCCGTGCGCGTCAACGGGGAAGAGACGGAGACGCGCACTATCCCCGGCGCGACGCGGGTGCAGGCCACGGACGTGGAGGGGCGCATCGGGCGGGTGCGGTGGACGGTGCGGCAGGCGGCCGATTCGGCCCTCTTCTTCGGCGTGTGCATGGACGGCGGGCGGGGCATCGTGCTGGACAACTTCTCCCTGCGCGGTTCGTCGGGACTGTCCATCCGCGCCATACCCGCACAGCGGCTGCGCGACTTCGACCGCCTGCGTCCCTACGACCTGATTGTGCTGCAATATGGCCTGAACACCGCCACCGAACAGGGACACAACTACGACCGCTACGTGGCCGGCATGCACACCACCATCCGACGGCTCAAAGAGGCCTTCCCCCGCGCCTCCATCCTGCTGGTGGGCGTGGGCGACCGCGACTACGTGGACGAGGAAGGACGCCTGCGCACCATGCCCGGCATCCTGTACCTGGCGCGCTGCCAGCAGAACCTGGCCGCCGACGAGGGCATCGCCTTCTGGAACCTCTTCGAGGCGATGGGGGGCGCGCTCAGCATGGCGGCGATGGCCGACGCGCGGCCCCCGCTGGCCAACAAGGACTATACGCACATCAACTTCCGGGGCGGCAACCACCTGGCCGGACTGCTCTACGAAGCCCTGATGCACGGCAAACAACAGTATGACAACCGACGAGCCTATGAACTGGAGTGACTGGAACATCGACCCCGCGCGCCTGGCCCAGGCCTTTGTGTACGACCCTCAGGCGCCCCTCATCTTCAGCAGCGGACTCTTCGTGTGGCTGTTTGCCGCCTTTGCCGTGGCCTACGTGTGCCTGCGCCGTCGCACGACGGCCCGCCTGCTGTTTGTCACCGTTTTCTCCTATTATTTCTATTACAAGAGCAGCGGTGTCTACTTCTTCCTGCTGGCCCTGGTCACGGTGAGCGACTTCTGCATCGCCCGGCTCATGAACCGCACGCAACGCCGGGGGCGACGCAAGGCCTGTGTGGCCTTGAGCCTGGCCGTCAACCTGGGGCTGCTGGCCTACTTTAAGTACACCAACTTCCTGGGCGAGGCCTGGGCCGCTCTGACGGGAGACTCCTTCGCTCCGCTGGACATCTTCCTGCCCGTGGGTATCTCCTTCTTCACCTTCCAGTCCCTCAGCTACACCATCGATGTCTACCGCCGCGAAATCACGCCGCTGACCAACCTCCTGGACTATGCTTTCTACGTCTCTTTCTTTCCCCAGCTGGTGGCCGGCCCCATTGTGCGCGCCCGCGACTTCCTGCCGCAGATACGCCGCCCGCTGTGCGTCACCCCCGCCATGTCAGGCCGAGGCGTGTTCCTCATCCTGAGCGGTTTGTTCAAGAAGGCAGTGGTGTCCGACTACATCAGCGTAAACTTCGTGGAGCGAGTGTTCGACAACCCGGCGCTCTATTCAGGCGTGGAGAACCTGCTGGGCGTTTACGGCTATGCGTTGCAAATATACTGCGACTTCTCGGGCTACAGCGACATGGCCATCGGCCTGGCCCTCCTGCTGGGTTATCACTTCAACCTCAATTTCCGTTCGCCCTACCAGTCTGCTTCGGTCACCGAGTTCTGGCATCGGTGGCACATCTCGCTCTCGTCGTGGCTGCGCGATTATCTCTACATCTCCTTGGGCGGCAACCGCAAGGGGCGGGCGCGCCAGTATCTCAACCTGATTGTGACGATGTTTCTGGGAGGCCTGTGGCACGGGGCATCGTGGAACTTCGTGCTGTGGGGGATGTTGCACGGCGTGGCCCTGGCTCTTCACAAGGCCTGGATGCAGCTGACGGGCCGCCCCAAGGGATGGCAGAGCACGGGCGTGCGCCGGGTGCTGGGCGTGGTGGTGACGTTTCACTTCGTGTGTTTCTGTTGGATATTCTTCCGCCATGCCGACTTCGCGTCTGCCCTGGCGATGTTGCGGCAGATAGTCACGGCGTTCCATCCCGAGCTTCTCCCGCAATTACTGGCGGGCTATCCGGCAGTGTTCCTTCTGATGGCTTTGGGCTTCGTGCTCCACTTCCTGCCCGACCGCTGGGAGCAGGTTGCCGTTAAAACAACGACCGCCCTCCCGTTGGTGGGGAAGGCGGCCTTGTTGGTTCTCTTGGTTTATGTGGTCGTTCAGATGAAGAGCGCGGATATACAGCCGTTCATCTATTTCCAGTTCTAAATCAAACCAGACGCTGCACTTCGTGTCCCTCCACATAGATGGCGCTGAAGGGGCGTGCAGGACAGAGGTTCTCGCAGGCTCCACAGCCGATGCACCGCTCTGTGTTAACGGCGGGAATCTTGCGCGATTCGGGGTCGGCGGGGTCTGAGGGTATCATTTGTATGGCGCCCGTGGGGCAGTGGCGAGCGCAGTTGCCGCATTCCACGCCGTCGGTCAGGGGGACGCAGTTCTCCTTCACCCACACGGCATGGCCTATCTGTGTGGATACCTTCTCGGCCAAGTCGGTCAGGTGGATGGCGCCCGTGGGGCAGACTTCGGCACAGCGCGCGCACTCCGGGCGGCAATAGCCTCGCTCGTAGGAGGCTTCGGGCTGCATCAACTTCAACAGGTCGGTGCTGGGGCGCAATACGCCGTTGGGACAGGCCGACACGCAGAGCTGGCAAGCGGTGCAGTGCTGGGCAAAGTGGCGGACGCTCCGGGCTCCCGGCGGAAGGATGGGCGTGTGGCGATTGGGTATCTTCTTGTCTTCGATGGTGGCCAGACCGCCGTCCACTTTCTTTTCTTGCGCCTTCATCAGGGCGGTAGCAGTCACCAGGGCTGTGGCGGTCAGGAAGCTGCGGCGGCTGTTACTGTCCGTGCTGGCGGCTGTGGCAGGCTTGTCTTTGGCGGCTGTGGCCTTGGGTTTGCCGTAGGCGTAGCGGAAACTGATGGCTCCGTGGGCGCAGGTGTCTATGCAGTCCATGCAGGCCACGCAGCGGCTGTAGTCTATGCGGTGTGCCTTCGAGTCGATGCACGAGGCCTTGCAGCGGCGCGAGCAGAGGGTGCAGGCGTTGCATTTGTCGGTGTCGATGGTGACGCGGAACAGGGAATACTTGGACAGGAAGCCCAGCACGGTGCCCACGGGGCAGATGGTGTTGCAATACGTCCGTCCGTTGCGCCAGGCCAAGATTGCCAGTATGACCACCGTGGCCACGGCTATGAGGAAGGTGGGCAGGCTCTTCAGCCACACGTCCGTCTCGTAGAAGGCATAGCTGTCAGCCCGCTCGGCCAGGTAGGCCAGCACGTTGTTGCCCCAGCGGTAGACTGGGGCGAAGAGGTTGGAGGCAATGCGCCCGTAGGAGCTGTAAGGAGCCAGCAGGGCGGCCACTGAACCGATGCCTGCCACCAGCGCGACGACGAACACGCCCAGCATGCCGTAGCGCAACCACGACAGGGCAGGCGAGTGCGAGAAGCGATATTTCTTCTTCTTGCTGCGCCGGGCGTTCAGCCACGACACGATGTCTTGAAACACGCCCAGCGGGCAGATGACGGAACAATACACGCGGCCCAACACCAGGGTCAGCACCACCAGCAGGGCGACGATGCCGAGGTTCAGGCCCAGCACGGCGGGCAGGAATTGAATCTTGGCCATCCAGCCGAACCACAGGTGGATGCTCCCCGTGAAGTCGAGGAACAGCAGCGTGATACAGGCGAAGAACAAGATGGCCAGTGTCAGTCTTATTTTACGTAACATAAGTGGAATTGTATTTTAGCTGTATGATGAATAAATCCGCCGGCAAAGATACGCAAATTCCCTCAATCTGCCTGCTACACAGGTTACGGATTGTGCTACCTATTTTACCGTTGCGCCTGCCGGACACGATAAAGCCGGGACTCCCCGCGCTGGTGGCGGCGGGATGTCCCGGCCTTGTGCAGGCCGCAGGGCGGCCCTGGTGTCAGTCCGTTAGTCCACCATGATTTCGTCGATGAAGAGGAACGGCGGCTGCCCGGCTCCTGCATGTCCCTTGGGCAGCGACTGGAAGCGCTTCACGGTGACCTTGACATAGCGTGCCTCTACGGGCTCGAAGCTCTCCTCGTAGGTTTCGATGCCTTTCAGATTGGTCTCGGCGGGCATGGGGTAGTCCTTGTCAAGCACTTGGCGATAGTTCTTGCCGTCGTCCGACACGGCCACCTGGAAGCCGGCGCAGCCCATGATCCAGGCTCCCATGTCTACGTTGGCATGCGTGCCCACCTTGCTGACGGAGGTCTTTTCGCCCAGGTCGATGACGGCCACGGCATTGTCCGTGTAGAAGCCCAGCCACTCGTTGCTGCTGTAGATGTCGCCGCCCTTCAGGCCGTCGGTCAGCGTGGGGGCTCCGTTGTGCGTATAGCGCTTGTGGGGCGTGGTCAGCAGCTCGGTGGGGCGCAGGGTGGCTTTGTTAAACTGGATGTCCTTGGCTATCAGTTTGCTCTTGCCGTTCGGCCGGATGGACACGGCCCGGAAGTTGGCCGATTGGTCGATGCGGATGGGCGCGCTGTAGACGGGCGAGGCTTCGGTGGGTTCGGTGCCGTCCAGGGTATAGTGGATGGGCGCGTTGTCGGGCGTGCTCATCTCTATCAGCAGGGCGCCGGCCTGGCCGTCGGTTGCCGCCGGTTCTACGGTATATTTGGCGCGGATGTCGAACATAGCCTTCGAGTAGTTCCAGCCCTCGGCGTCGTATATCTGCATCAGGCGGAGCAGGCGTTGGGTGAAGTCGTTGAAGTCCTTCTTGGCAGGCTGCGTCCACTGCACTTCGCTTAGGGCGGCCATGCGCGGCAGCGCCATGTATTCCACGTGCTTGCCGTCCAGCACGTATTCCGTCCACAGGTTGGCTTGCGCGCCGATGATGTGTTCTTTCTCCTCGTCCGTCAGTTCGTCGGGGGTGGGGTTGAGGCTGTAGACCTTTTCGATGGGCACGTAGCCGCCTATGGCCAGCGGTTCGCCCTCGCGGTTGTCGGTCTGGTAGTAGTCAAAATAGGCATGCGACGTGGGCACCATCACTACGTCGTGTCTCAGCCTTGCGGCTTCGATGCCGTTCTCGATGCCGCGCCACGACATCACGGTGGCATTGGGGGCTACGTCGCCTTCCAGCAGTTCGTCCCACCCGATAATCTGGCGTCCCTTTCCGTTCAGGTACTTTTCGATGCGGGTCATGCAGTAGCTTTGCAGGCGGTCTTCGGCCGTGTGGTCTTTATCGTCCTTCAGGCCCAACTGGCGGATGCGCGCCTGGCATTTGGGACACTTCTCCCAGCGCGTGCGGGGCACCTCGTCGCCGCCGATGTGTATGTAGCGCGAGGGGAAGATGTCGCAAATCTCGTCCAGCACGCCCTCCAGGAACTCAAAGGTCTTGTCGTTGCCGATGCACAACACGTCCTCGAAGACGCCCCAGTTGGGACATACTTCATACGGGCCGCCCGTGCAGCCCAGTTCGGGATAGGCGGCCAGGGCTGCCAGCATGTGTCCGGGCAGGTCTACTTCGGGGATGACCGTGATGTAGCGTTCCTGCGCGTATTCCACGATTTCCCGGGCCTCTTCCTGGGTGTAGAAGCCGCCGTAGGGGGTGTTGTCATATTCGGGCGTGTTGCGTCCGATGACGGTGCGGTTGCGGACGGAGCCGATTTCGGTCAGTTTGGGATACTTCTTGATTTCGATGCGCCAGCCCTGGTCGTCGGTGATGTGCCAGTGGAAGGTGTTGATGTTGTGCAGGGCCAGGATGTCGATGAAGTTCTTGACGAACTCCACAGGGAAGAAGTGGCGCGAGCAGTCCAGCTTGAAGCCGCGGTAGCCGAAGCGGGGCTCATCCTTCACCTCGCCGGCGGGCAGCAGGATGTCGGTGGCTTCCGTGCCCATGGGGATGGACTTGCGCAGGGTCTGCACGCCGTAGAACACGCCGTTGGGCGTCTGCCCCTCGATTTCCACGCCGTCGGCATCCACCGTCAGCACGTAGCCCTCGGGGTTCTGGATGTCGTCGTCAATGTCCAGCACGATGCTTTTCTTGTCGGGCTCGCTGCCAGGCGCGAAGGGCTTCACCTCGGGCGCATGTCCTGTGGCCTGCCGGATGTATTCGGACAGGAACTGGGCGTTGCGCTGCAGCAGGGTGTTGCCTTCGGGATAGGCGATGAGGGTGTGTTTGTCAAGGCAGAACGGGGTCTCCTGTGTCAGACTGACCTCTTGGGGGAGAGGTACTACTTGGTACGTGGCTTCGGCCTCTTTGCTGCAGGCTGTGCAGGCTGCGGCCAGGGCGGTAGCCAGAAGTGCTTGGTTAATCTTTTTCATCATATCGGATGGGTTGAATTAGTATGATTGGACAAAGATAAGAATAATTTATTAAACGCAAGGTTCCCCGGCGGCTTTTTTATCTGCCGGACATCCGCGGCCCGTCCGGTTCGCTGGCCGGGCGGACGCATCGGGGCGGCGGCGAGGGGCAGATTGTACATAAATGTTTACCTTCCATAGCGGCCGGTCAGGAGACCCGAAATCCCGCCGGCTGGCACTATAGTCCCCGTCGGCTGGCGTTCCAATCCCCGGCCGGTGGCGTTGGAATGCCCGGTCGGTGGAATTATAACGCCCGGTCGGCACCTTGCCCGGCGCGGCCAGGAGGGCTCTCTGGCGGTTTCTGCGGGGAATATGGTGGCCGTTTGGATTATCTTTTTTATCTTTGCAGGGGGATGGCAGCCTGTCTCCCCAAGGAAGAAACATTTATACATTTGCCATTATGAAGAAATATTTGTTTGTGTTGAGCATCCTGATGTGCTCGTTGCTCTCTGCGCAAGAGGTGGTTTATAAGACGGTGAAAGACATTCCTTATTCGGCGGCCGACGACGCCTACGCCCGCGAACGTTGCAAACTGGACGTCTACTATCCCGAGGGGTTGTCCGACTGTCCTGTCGTAGTGTGGTTTCACGGCGGCGGGCTGACCGGCGGGCAGAAAGAAATCCCCGCCCGCCTGCAACGCAGCGGCATGGTGGTGGTAGGGGTGAACTATCGCCTGCTGCCCAAGGTCGACATCGACGCCTGCCTGGACGACGCGGCGGCGGCCGTGGCCTGGGCCTTCCGCGAGGCCGGCCGCTACGGGGGCAGTCCGCGCAAGCTGTTCGTGTCGGGCCATTCCGCCGGCGGCTATCTGACCACCATGCTGGGGCTGGACAAGGAATGGCTGGCCCGGTATGGCGTAGACGCCGACTCCATCGCCGGACTGATTCCCTTCAGCGGACAAATGATCAGCCATTTCGCCTACCGCGACATGCGGGGGATGGGCAATCTGCAGCCGCTGGTAGACCGCTACGCGCCGCTGTTTCATGTGCGCGACTGTCGTCCGCCTCTGGTGCTGATTACCGGCGACCGCGAACTGGAACTCTTTGGCCGCTACGAGGAGAATGCCTACATGTGGCGCATGATGAAGCTGAACGGGCACGAGGAAACCTATCTGTACGAACTGGACGGCTTCGACCACGGTGCCATGGCCGAGCCGGCTTTCCATATCCTGCACCAGCACATCAAGAAAATCCTGGGCGAATAGCAGGGCGCAGGCTTCTAAAAAGTTCACGCAGTTCCGCATCCGTTTCTAATCTCTGTAACCATCGGACGGATTATTTGGCTTTTATTACCGTTCCTGTTGTGTATCTTAGCCCAAAGAACGAGCTTATGGAAAACATTATCGGAAAGATAAGAACGTATTATCCGGTTTCGGATAAAGCGTTGGAGGCACTGACGTGTCTTTTCGAGCGATGGGCATTTCCGCCCAAAACAATCATTATCCATGCCGGAAAGCTGGACAGGAAGGTCTATTTCATCGAAAAAGGCATTACGCGCTCTTATGTCTTGCATGGTGGAAAGCAAATCACGACCTGGTTCTCTCAGGAAGGCGACGTTGCCTGCGGCTCCTGGGACTTATACCGCCACAAACCCGGCTTTGAATATGTAGAGACTTTGGAGGAAACGGTTGCCTATGCGGTTTCTGTGGAACAACTGGACGAATTGTATCGGTCTTACATGGACCTTGCTAACTGGATGCGGGTGTTGCAGCAAGAGAACTTCCTCCGTTTGCAGGACATGCACATCCGTCGGTTGAACTGTTCAGCCCAAGAACGCTATGAGTCTTTGACCAAAGAATGTCCTGAACTTTTCCAAAGGGTGAACTTGGGAGATATAGCTTCTTTTCTGGGCATCACGCCGCAATCGTTGAGCCGGATAAGAGCCAATGGACGTTTTTAACATAGGGTAAATCTAAAATCAACGATTGCCGCTATCTTTGCAAGCGGATTAAATTGCATATAGAATGAAAACAGAATACGAGAAATGCCTGGCAGGCGAACCCTTCATCGGAAGCAAAGACCCGAAGATAGTAGAGACAATCTTGCGCACGAGGCGGCTGCTCGCACAATTCAATGCCGCGGATTATGCCGACACGGAGCGCAGGCAAGCCTTGTTGCGCGAGATGTTCGGCAGCATGGGAAAGGGCGTGCATGTGGACATTGATTTCCATTGCGAATACGGGAAGCATATTTTCATAGGCGACAAGGTAATTATCAACATGAACTGCACGTTCGTGGACAACAACCGCATTGATATCGGCAGCAATGTGCTGATTGCTTCCAATGTGCAGATATATACGGCCACCCATTCCACCCGCGTCAACGAACGCATGGTGCAGGACTGGGTGGAAGGCGAGGAAATATGCCGCACCTACGCCTTGCCCGTCCGGATAGAAGACGGCGTGTGGATTGGCGGAGGCGCCATTCTGTTGCCCGGAGTAACGATTGGCAGGAACAGTGTCATCGGGGCAGGCAGCGTAGTGACCCGTTCCATTCCTGCCGACTGCGTGGCGGTGGGCAATCCTTGCCGTGTAATCAAACAAATAGACGACAATGAATAAATACAAGCATATTATATTCGATATCGACGGTACGCTGATTGATACGGAAGAAGCCATACTGCGAAGCCTGCAAGATACCGTGCGGGAAATATTGCATAAGGACATCGAAAGGCAGGAACTAAAGTTTGCGCTGGGGATTCCGGGCTGCGTGGCCTTGCGCAAATTAGGCATAGCGGACACGGAACGCGCCAATGACAGATGGAATGCGCATCTGCTGAAATACAAATCCCGCATCCGGCTTTTCGACGGCATCCCGCAATTATTGGACAGCTTGAAAACGAATGGCTATAAACTGGGCATAGTCACATCAAAGACCCGAAACGAATATACGGCTGATTTTGCCGTCCCGTTTGCACTGTCTGAATGTTTTGGCACTGTAATATGCGTGGAGGATGCTGCTCGTCCCAAACCTTTCCCGGAGCCTTTGCTGTCCTATCTCAACGCATCCCACATAGATGTTGAGGACGCGCTGTATATAGGCGATACCCTTTACGACAGTCGGTGTGCGCAAAGCGCAGGGCTGGATTTCGGACTTGCCGCATGGGGAAATGTGGCGGCTCAAGAAGCGTCGGCAGACTATGTATTCAAAGCGCCTGTGGATGTACAGCTTTTGCTGTTGGCATAGAAGTGTCAGTCCGGGAGCTCATTTGTATCTGTCAGGGAAAAGCCGTTTCCCCTGTTCAGTATAATGTTTGATGAAATCGCTTTTATGTAAGGTGTATGCATCCCGGTCATGCTCATATTGTTTCCACAAATCAAGTTTAAGCCGTTCGTACTCCTTGGCGGCAGTGGCATCTTTTTGGATATAGTCCCTGAAATATAACTCATCATTATCTCCGGCATATCGCAGGTGCAAATGGAACACACGCTCGGCAAAGCCTTGCAGCGTATAACCTTTGTTGAAATCCAAACGGTTTTCACGTTCAGCCATGCTGATGTAGCCACACTTTTTTATCCTGTCTTTGAAACTGGCAAGTTGTTCTTCTTTGCCCACTTCTACGAGCATGTCGATGGTAGGCTTCGCCCAAATACCTTTAACGGCGGTGCTTCCGATGTGGCCGATTCGCTTGATTTCAGGAATCTCCCTTTGCAACATTTCCGCTTCTTCATTATACCAATCCGACCAACAGTCCTGATGAGGCGTCAGCACAATGGGAAATAATTGCCACAATTCTTCCAACGACAAATCTGTCAATTCTTTCTGTTTCATATGCTGCAAAGTTTAGCTTGATTTGCTTACGCTATTTTCATTCAGTTAAGTATTCGCTCATATTTAGTTTATATCATCTCAAGAATGTGCAAAGGAAGCGATTGGAGGCAATCAACGCGTAGAGATAACGCTGCCTTTTCGTTAAGGAGAATAGGAATCAGTGGCACTGATTCCTACAATCAGTGCCACTGATTGTAGGAAAAGGTGGCACCTTTTCTATGCCAAGGTAGCTGCTACCTTTCCTTTTGTCCGTTGCTTAATGTGTCTAAACCAATATCTCTACTTAACAAGATGGTATGCCCTATATCACTTCTATCCTTATCTTGCAATCCTGTTTGCCTTGCAAAATGGAATGGCAAAGCGTGATGTTAAATTTCAGTCCTTTCCAAAGGCTTCGCATGGAATAAATGACGCTCTGGGGGAACATTCACAGAGTAAAGGGGTAGTAATATAACTCCGTGTGGTGATAAATGTACTAACAAACCTTAAACGATTTCATCGTCCGGTAAGTAGTAGTCTCTCCATTTGATGTCCGATGTGTAAATGGCGGCAATCTTAACCAACCTATCAAACAGGTCATATTTCGGGTCG
>CASENE010000073.1 GCA_949289265.1 uncultured Bacteroides sp. | reverse complement strand
GTCAAGAAACTGGTTGGGACAGACTTTTTCGAGTTGCGGGTGTCCGTGGACAACGAAATACGGGTCATCCTGTTTGCCGTGGACAACGACAACATCAATCTGGCGACAAACGTCATCCTACTGAACGGCTTTGTGAAGAAAAGCACCAAGGATTACGACAAGGAAATAACAAAGGCGATTAACATTTTAAGGAGTGTGTTATGACAACAACGAACAACAGACTGACAGCGGAAGAAGTGAAGAAGCTCCGTCAGACGGACTTCGCCAAGAAGCACGGCTTTGAGACGGCGGAAACCATGCTGGCACGCGAAGTGGGCGAAACGGGAAGTACGGAACGCGCCGAGTTCAACGCCAAGGCATTGGCATGGTATTATGGTGAAGTGCTGCGCGACCGCCGCAAGGCACTCGGCATCACCCAAAAGGAACTGGCAGAGCGCGTGGGGCGCGACCGTTCCTACATCAGCCGTCTGGAGAAAGGCGAAACCGACCTGCAACTGTCCTCCTTCATCCGCATCGCCGCAGCCTTGGGCATCATGCTCCGGCTCGACGTGAACCTTATCTGAGACAGAGCCTGCCACGCTTCCTGCTTCGCACAGCGTACCAGGGCAGGACTTTTACCTATTTTCTTTCGTCCCCTGAACACGACCCAAACCGTGTTTCAGGGGACGATTCGTTTCTGTACCTGATGTTAAATAAATATAGAATAGTAACAGATAAAAACAATATATATGGCAACAGAGACCAGACATAGCGGCACGCTCCGCACCGACTACGAGGCAGACCGGGCAAGGCTGGACGACCTCCGCCCGCTGACCGCCGACACGGACATCCTCCTGCGCCGCCTGACCGAGGCAAGCCGGGAGATGACCTACCGCGACGCGGACGGCAGGGAAGGCACCCTCACGCCCCTCTTGGAGAACCACGTGCTGACCGTGCTTGCCGACATCCACCGCAAACGCTTAACAGGCTACGGAAGCACCTTCGCCGACGCACAGGGCACGGCGGCACAGGTCCGCTATGCCCGGAAATTGGAACAGGACGTGGAGCGGTGGGCGGCACGGCTGGAAGCCTACCTGCGCACCGCCTTCGCCAAAGGGATGACCAACAGCACCGCCGTGCAGACAGCCCGCGAACTACACGACCGCCTGACAGGTGCCCTCCGCACCCCGGACGGCGAGGACAACCGCTGCTACTACCGGATGCTCCGCACCGTGACCGCCATCCAGGAGAACGCTGACCGTTACTGGCAACAGGCGGCGGACAGCGGCGACACGGAACCCGCCCTTGCCCTGCTCGTTGCCTACCTGAACAACTACGCAAGCATCGCCGACACCTTCAACCGCCGCTTCGCCTCCCTGCCGGAACTCTACCGCCGGGAGGTGCTGCACGCCCGGCCTACGGAGGCGGTGCCGGACAATGCGTATCTCGTGATAACTCCAGCAGCCCCCTCCGGCTCCTCCCTGAGGGGGAGAGGTGGGTTTACCTTGGCGAAAGGGACTGCCTTTGCCACCGGAGAGGACTTGATTTACAAGACCACGCAAGAGGAATACATCAGCCCGATGCGGTGCGTATCGGTACAAGCCGTCAGCCTCCCCAATTCCTCCCGTGGAGGGGCTTCTGTCCAAACCCTGCACTTTGAGGATGCTACGAACGCCGAAACCCTGTTCTCTGGCGGCGAGCCACTTCGCACGGGCTGGCAGCTGGAATCGCCCATATTAGTATTGGAGGAAGGGAAACGGGAGGTTGTATCCGTCCTCAGCCATGCACACGGCAAGGGCAGGGCTTCCCGCTTCTACCTCGACCACACGGCGGAGCGTTTCTTCAATGGCGATTTTGTATCCCATGGTTCTTCTTTTTATGAGTTGATGATTTTAAGAATTTCCTCATCACTTAGCGTATGGATGTCTTCATCGCTCAGGAAACAGGCGAATTCATCCAGCATCTCCATCGCTTCCATCAACAAGGGACTGTCAAACTCCAGCCTGACTCCAAGCCTTTCCGTGGAGATTCTCCATCCGTCCACTTCACGCATCGGATATGCCGTCCCGAAATAATATACGTTGTCTGTAGGATACCAGCCGTCAATTCCTGTTTGGTTTACTTCTGTTTTCATATTTCTTATTCTTTATAGGATTAGACATGAACCGGCTCTTGGAGCCAGTATTTCTGTTTCTTACATGCAAAGTTGCTTCCTGCCGGGATTGTGCAAGGTTTGGCGGGGAAAAATACCGCAGCGGAGCGAGGATGATTTTTCCCCGGCCAACCCCTTCAGGGGCTTGACCTTGCTCAATCCAAAGGCAGGGGGCTATATTTGCTGTAAGAAAGAGAAATATGAACTTGAATGATAAAAGCCGTCTCCATTTTGCGGGAAACGGCTTTTAAAATAGGAATAAATTATATGGCAAACTTCTGACGCATAGCCTGCATTTCGCTTGAAATAGTCCGGTCCATAATTTTTGCATAGATTTTTGTGGTTCGGATATCTGTATGTCCAAGCATCTTGGCTATAGATTCGATGGAAACCTTGTTCGCCAATGCAATTGTGGCGAATGTGTGGCGGGCTATATGTGTGCTGAGCGGCTTTTCTATGCCACAGACATCTGCTATTTCTTTCAAATAACTGTTCATGCGCTGGTTGCTCGGAACAGGCAGGATTACGCCTTTCCGGATGCAGTCGGGATGTGACTTGTACTTTTCCATAATCATCCGTGGAATGTCAAGCAATGGAATGTCGCACATGTTGTCCGTCTTTTCCCTCGCTTTCCGGATCCAATATTCGCCATTGGCATCCATTGTAATATGCTCCGGCTTCAGATGCTGAACGTCCGTGAAAGCCAGACCAGTGAATGCGCAAAATACGAATATGTCACGGACAGTCGCAAGCCGTTGTATATCAAAGTCCTTTCGGATGATTGTCTGCAATTCCTCTTCCGTAAGGAAAGCGCGGTTGCACTTGGTCTGTTTGAAATGGATTTCCATGAACGGATCTTCAGTTATCCATTTGTTGACCAAGGCAAGCTTGGTTATCTTTTTCAGATTCTTCAGATATTTGACCGTGGCATTCTGGGCGCATTTCTTTTCCACCTTGATGAAATGTTCAAAGCGTGTAATGAAGTCGTAATTGATATTCTTTAAGGGGATATCTCCGGTATTGAACTGCTCCCGTATGAATTCTTTCAGATAACGTGCCGTACGCTCGTAACGGAGGACTGTTCCTTTTACATAATCCTTGCCCATCAGCTCACGGTATTGCCTGTTATGCTCATTAAATGTTTCAATAAGCATCTTGGGCGAATCGCCTTCACCGTAATAAAGACGTTTTAGAATGTCTGCCGTAATGGGCTTGCCGTCTTGTTCCAGTTCCCGATGGATTTGGAGGACCTTTGTGCGTACCGTTTCAAGATAATGGTTCAATTCCATGTGCTTCCGGTCTTTCCCGATGGCACATTCCTTTCCGGAATTCCATTTTTCGACCTCGATGCTGCGCTTGATTTGGATTTCGGCTCTCTTGCCATTGACTGTGATGCGCATACAGATGGGAGCTTCCCCGTTTTTGAGGAGCTTTGATTTCTTCAGAAAGAAGAGTACAGTGAAATAGTTTCTTTGCATTGCCATACCTGCCTAATTTTTAGGGTGTAAAAATACTGTTTTATCAGGCAGTTGCAAGTTTGCAAAATACAGAAAATCAGAGAAGTATGATACAAATAGGTGGACTTTGTTTTGGCGGAAATCAAGTCCACCTATTTCACCTGTTTTTATTGCCCCATTTTGCCCCGAAATGCAGGTGGGGGAACAAAGAAAAACCGCTGATAATGATTGATTATCAGCGGTTTTCTTTGTTTTACCATTTGTGTGAGTGATCCGCTTGGGGCTCGAACCCAAGACCCCAACATTAAAAGTGTTGTGCTCTACCTGCTGAGCTAGCGAATCAAACCTTAGTGCTGTTAAGCGGATGCAAAGGTAGGCATTATTTTGGAAATCACAAGTTTTTTGAGCAACTTTTTTAATCTATTTCTTCATTACGAGTAGAAGAGCACTGATTTTCAAGCGTATGCACACTACGAATATCTTCACCCTTGATGATGTAACGTTGATAGTAGGACAGCATCAGAGTGGTCAGAGGCAGGGCTATAATCATACCCAGCATCCCCATCAGAGAACCCCATACGGAAAGCGAAAGCAGAATGATAGCAGGATTCAGGCCTGTAATCTTACCCATGATACGGGGTACCAATACCACGTCTTGAATCAATTGCACCACCACAAACACAATGACTGCCCCCAACAAAATGAGCCAGAAGTTGCCTCCCGTATCAGCCGCCTTCAGTATAGCTAATAGAACTGTGGGAACATATCCCAGCACCTGCAGATATGGCACCATGTTGAGCAGACCGATAAGCAGCCCCAGACCAATGGCCAGCGGAAAGTCGATGATAAGGAAACCCACGGCATGCAGGATACCCACGCAGAAAGCCACCAATGCCTGTCCACGGAAATACCGGTTCATGCCGTCTTTCACATCGTTGCAGATGCCCACCACGATAGGACGATAACGTCGGGGCACCAAGTGTACCCACCCGTTGGCAATGCTCTCATAATCCAACAGGATAAAGACAATGTAGAGCAATACCATAAACACGCTGAAGAAACTGAACAAGATATTCACCGATTCAGCCAACAGTCCCCACACACGAGGCAGGGTTTCTTTCAGTGCCGTCAAGATATCACTGCTGTTCAAAAACTTAGCCAAGGCTTCCCTATCCACATGCTCGTACAGAAACTCAGAGAGCAATTGAGGAATATGACCTTCGCCGTGACCATATGAGAAATAGTCCACCAGCAGGTCTTTCATCCGGGCAAACTCCTGCACCATGGGGGGCACCAACAGGTAGAATGCCAACCCGCCCACCGCCACAATGGACAGCAAGGCGCAGAAAATGGACAACGCCCGGTTCTTCAGCCGCAGGCGGTATTGATAAAAAGTGACCAAAGGGTAAACCAGATAAGCTATGACCCAAGCCACAAAGAAAGGCAGCAACACACTGCTGAGTCGTCTGAACAGCATCAGAATGCCGATGACGACCACCGCTACAATAATGCCACGTATGAAACTGTCGAAAGTGATTTTTTTACGTTCCATATCTTGAAAGTTCTAAAATATCGATACAGACTCCGAAGGTTCGTCGCCCCTAGCCTCTTCCTGCACGACCCTGCGATAACACGAACGGCACAAAGGTTCATATTCGTCCGTCTCGCCCAGCAGTACTCGACTGTCGTTTTTCACTTTGCGGTGGGAGAAGGTAGCCAACTCGCCACATTTCACGCAGATGGCATGCACCTTCGACACCTCGTCGGCAATGGCACACAACGCAGGCATGGGCCCGAACGGACGGCCTCGGAAATCCATGTCAAGACCAGCCACGATGACACGCACCCCGTTGTCAGCCAGTTGACTGCATACCTCGGGCAGGGCGTCGTCGAGAAACTGAGCCTCATCAATGCCCACCACATCCACCTCGGAAGTATAAAGCAACAAGCTGGCCGAGGAATCTACCGGCGTAGAAAGAATGACATGGCTGTCGTGCGATACGACGTCTGCTTCCGAATAGCGCGTGTCGATGGCTGGTTTGTAAATCTCCACCCGAAGCCGCGCAAACTGAGCACGCCGCAATCGGCGTATCAACTCTTCCGTCTTGCCGGAAAACATGGATCCGCAGATAACCTCGATGCGTCCCCTGCGGCGGGTTTCGTGTTGATGATCTTCCGAGAATACTACCATAAGCTAAAATAACTTCGTCTGATTCTTTTTGCAAAAATACGACTTTCCTTTCAACGACAAGCACCCAGACACCCCAAAATTTGTCCCCGCTTTACCGCCTCCCTGACAACATCAAGAAAGAAAAAGCAGAGAAAACAAAGACTTTTGCCGCAATTTCGGAATTATTCCAGTATTTATTTCTACTTTTGTATTCCTAAGCATTGTCAAGACACGGAGTATGCAAACTATTTTGAACGACATAGAACTGGATGTGGCCGAACTGCGGTGCTTGCTCCAGGCACTGTCTGCAGGGCATGACCCCAAACTGGCAGCCGTGGCCGGGCGTAACATCAACCGGATGAAGCAGAAGCTGGACACCTTGCAGCACCTGTTGGAACAGCCTGCCACGCCTTCAAAAACCGGCACCACCACTCCACCGCCGCACGACGAATCCGGATCCAGAACGCCTCTTCCCGCTCAAGAAGAGAATGCCTCCCCCACTCCATGTCCCGACATTGCCACCGGCAACGTGCCAACCGTAGCCCCCCAAGCAGAACCAACGGCCACACTGGCCGAACGCATCCGCCCGGCACAGGACTTGCGCCACGCACTCAGCCTGAATGACTCGTTCCGCTTTGCGCGCGAATGGTTCGACGGAGATACGGCCCGACTCAACCACCTGCTCCGGCTTTTGGGCGACAGGCCTACATGGAACGAGGCACGGGTTCTGCTGGCCACCGAGATTCAGGCGGCAGAAGACGATCCGGCTCTTGCCGACTTTGAAGAACTGCTAAAAAAATACTTTGCCTCATGACTGACCAAGGGAAACTGTATATCGTACCTACCCCGGTGGGCAACCTGGAGGACATGACTTTCCGGGCCATCCGCATCTTGCGCGAGGCCGACCTGATTCTGGCCGAAGACACACGCACATCGGGCATTCTGCTGAAGCATTTCGAAATAAAGAACAACCTGCTCTCTCACCACAAGTTCAACGAACACCAGACTGTGGACGGCCTGGCCGACCGCATCCTGGCCGGACAGACGGTGGCTCTCATCTCGGATGCCGGCACGCCGGGTATTTCCGATCCCGGTTTTCTCTTGGTGCGCGAATGCGTGCGGCGGGGCATCGAAGTACAGTGCCTGCCCGGCGCCACCGCCTTTGTGCCTGCCGTGGTAGACTCGGGCCTGCCCAACGACCGCTTTTGCTTCGAAGGCTTCCTGCCGCAAAAGAAAGGCCGCATGACCCGTCTGAATGCCTTGACCGACGAGAAGCGCACAATGATATTCTACGAGTCGCCCTACCGCCTGGTCAAGACCTTGAACCAACTGGCCGAAGTTTTGGGCGACGGGCGACAGGCCTCCGTCTCGCGCGAAATCTCGAAAGTACACGAAGAGACCGTGCGGGGCACGCTGGCCGAATTGGCCGACCACTTCACCGCCCACGAGCCACGGGGCGAGATTGTCCTGGTGGTAGCGGGCACTGACGACTGAACGAACCTTTTTAAAATCCACCTATAGTATTAATGTATTAAAAAACCAAACGTATGAAAAAACTCGTATTACCCCTGCTGGCGTGCGCAGCCCTTTTGGCTTCGTGCGACGGTCTGTCGGGCGGCAAGAGCCGTCTGCAGGCTGAGAATGATTCCCTGCAAGCCGTCTTGAACCAACGCGATGCAGAACTGGACGAAATGATGGGAACCTTCAACGACATCTCCGAAGGCTTTCGCGAAATCAATGCTGCCGAAAACCGGGTAGACCTGCAACGGGGTGCCGTGGCCGAAGGCTCGCTGAGCGCCAAGGAACAGATAGCCTCGGACATCGAGTTTATCCGCAAGCAGATGGAAGAGAACCGGCAACAGATAGCCAAGCTGCAAGAGATGCTCAAGTCAAGCCGCAACAACTCCGCCCAACTGAAGCGGGCCGTTGAGTCGCTCACCCAGGAACTGGTGGAGAAAACGCAACGCATCGAAGAACTGCAAGCCGAACTGGCCTCGAAGAACATCCGCATCCAGGAATTGGACGCTGCCGTCAGCGGGCTGACCGCCGAGAAGGAAACCCTCACTGCCGAGAACGAAGCCAAAGCACAGACCGTAGCCGCGCAAGACAAGGCGCTCAACGCCGCCTGGTTCGTATTCGGCACCCGCAAGGAACTGAAAGACCAGCACATCCTGAGCAACACCGGCCTCTTCCGCAAGGGCGAAGTGATGCAGGACGAGCAAATCAACAAGGACTACTTCACGCAGATAGACATCCGCACCACCAAGGAAATCAAGCTCTACTCCAAAGCGGCCGACGTGCTGACCACGCACCCCGAAGGCTCGTATTCGCTGGAGAAGGACGACAAGGGGCTGCTGACGCTCAAAATCAACAACCCCAACAGCTTCTGGAGTGTGTCCAAGTACCTGGTGATTCAGGTGAAGTAAACCGCCACCGACGTGCCTAACCCCTACAAGAACCTGTTTTTCGACCTCGACGACACGCTCTGGGCTTTCTCCCTGAATGCGCGCGACACCCTGGAGGCCACCTACCGGAAGCACGGCTACGAGCGCTTCTTCCGCTCCTTTGACCACTTCTACGACCTCTACACCCGGCGCAACCTGCAACTGTGGGACGAATACGCCCAGGGGCGCGTCACCAAGGACGAACTCAACCGGCAACGCTTCCTCTACCCCCTGCAACAAGTGGGGGCAGAGGATGCCGCGCTGGCGCAGGCCTTTGCGCAAGATTTCTTTGCCGTCATCCCCACCTGCAGCCGACTGATGCCCCACGCTCGCGAAGTGCTGGACTATCTGGCCCCGCGCTACCGGCTCTTCATCCTGTCCAACGGCTTCCGCGAACTGCAATACCGCAAGATGTGCTCGGCCGGCATCGCCCACTACTTCCGCCGCATAGTGCTGTCCGATGACATCGGCATCCTCAAACCGCACGTCGAGCTCTTCCATTTCGCGCTCTCGGCCACGCAATCCCAAGCCCGCGACACGCTCATGATTGGCGACAACTGGGACAACGACATCGCCGGGGCACGCAACGCCGGATGGGCGCAAGCCTACTACCGCCCCGCTCCCGACGACACGCCCCTCCCCTTTCGTCCCACCTATCGCATCCACGACCTGCGCGAGCTGATGGAAGTGCTGTAATCAGAAATCACTAACCACTAATCACTCACCCGTTCATCATGGACACCCTCTCCTTCGCCCTCCTCTGCCTCACTTCCTTCTTCACCCTGACCAATCCGTTGGGCACGATGCCCGTTTTCCTGACCATGACGCAGGGCATGACAGAGAAGGAACGACGCTTCATCATCACCCGCGCCACCCTCACCGCCTTCATCATCATCATGGTCTTCACCTTCGCCGGACAGTTCCTCTTCAAGTTCTTCGGCATCTCCACCAACGGCTTCCGCATAGCCGGCGGCTTCATCATCTTCAAGATAGGCTACGACATGCTGCAGGCCCGCTATACCCCCATGAAGCTGAAGGACGAGGAAATCAAAGCCTATGCCGACGACATCTCCATCACCCCCTTGGGCATCCCCATGCTGTGCGGCCCCGGCGCCATTGCCAATGCCATCGTGCTGATGCAGGACGCGCAGACCGTGGAACTGAAAGGCGTGCTGATAGCCTCCATCGCCTTCATCTACCTGCTGACCTACTTCATCCTGCGCGCCTCCACCCGCCTGGTCAACCTTCTGGGCGAGACGGGCAACAACGTCATGATGCGCCTCATGGGCCTCATCCTGATGGTGATTGCCGTGGAATGCTTCGTGAGCGGCGTCAAACCCATCCTGCTGGAAGTGCTGGCGGCAGCGGCTAACTGATTGACATGCAACACTCTAAGGCCTTCCATCCTGGCGTTCCAACGCCCGGTTGCTGGGACTCTAACGCCCGGTCGCGGGGATTCCAATGCCAGGTCGGTGGGATTATAACGCCCGGTCGTCGGCCTTAGAAGCCCGTGCCGAGGGGTGTGCCCTAAAGCCATGAATGCTTCCAACAGGTTGCATAGTAGGCGCGGATTACGCGGAATAACGCGGATTGAATCAGCTTCATCCGTGAAACCCGTGTAATCCGCGCCTAAAAGAATGCTCAGTCCTTGACCTGATGGATGGTGAGCTGCGGATAGGGGAAGCCGATGCCCGCGCGGTTGAACTCCTCGTAGATGGCACGGCGCACGTCGTAATATACGCCCCAATAGTCGCCATTCTTCACCCACACACGGATGAGCACGTTGACGCTGCTGGCATCCAGCGCGTCCATAGCCACGGTGGGGGCCGGCTGGGACAGGATGCGAGGCTCGGCCCGCAGGATGGAGCGCACCGTCGCCTCCACCCGCTCGAACGACTCGCCATATTCCACGCCGATTACCCAGTCCACGCGGCGCGTTTCTTCGTGGCTATAGTTGACGATGACACCGCTCGAGGCGGAGCCGTTGGGGATGTAGACGGTCTTGTTGTCGGCCGTAGTAAGGATGGTGTGGAAGATCTGAATCTCCCTCACCGTTCCGCTCTCGCCCTGGCATTCCACCCAGTCGCCCACTTTATAAGGCCGGAACAGCAGGATGATGAGCCCGCCGGCGAAGTTCTGCAGGTTGCCGCTCAGGGCCATGCCCACCGCCACGCCCGCCGAGGCCAGCAGGGCGGCAAACGACGTGGTCTCGATGCCCAGCTTGCTGATGATGGCCACTATCAGCAGCACCATGAGCAGGATGTTGACCAGGCTGCGCACAAAGGTCTGCACGCCAGCGTCCACCTTGCGGCGCTCCAGGATGCGCGCCAGCATCTTATTCAGAAACGAGATAATCACGCGGCCCACCACGAAGATGACCAACGCCCCCAGGATGCGGCCTCCCAGGTCCACGCTGCCCTCGATGAGGCGAGACAGGGCCGCGCTGAAGTCCACGCTCAGCAGCGGCCAGAAAGAAGCAAGTAGATACATATGCGATTCATTGATGAGAGTTAACAACTAAAAAGGGTTCCAACGAGACGGAGCGACGACGCCTTGGCGCCTCCGCCCCGGGCGGCCTCACTGCCCCATCAGGTAGGCCTTGAACGAGGCGAAGTCCCTGGACATCTCCACGCTCTGCTTGGCGCCCTGCATGAAGGCTTGCAGTTTGGCAGGGATGCTTACGGGCTGGCCGACGATACGTTCCACCGTGTCCTTGAACTTGGCGGGGTGCGCCGTCTCCAGGAAGATGCCTTCCTCGCCGGGACGCAGGCCCTCGCTCAGGGCGCGGTAGCCGCAGGCCCCGTGCGGGTCGAGGAGGTAGCGGTGCTCCTGCCAGACGGCGCGCACGGTGTCGGCAATCTGCTGGTCAGTGTACGTGGCGCCGCTGATGTCGGCCGCGATGGCGTCGTGGCTGTCCCCGTAGAGGTCGAGGATGCGGGCGAAGTTGCTGGGCGCGCCCACGTCCATGGCGTTGGCGATGGTGGGCGTGCTGGGGCGAGGCTGGTAGAGGGCGGTGCGGAGGTATTGATAGAAGACGTCGTTGCGGTTGTTGGCGGCGATAAAGCGGCGCACGGGCAGGCCCATGCGGGCGGCAAAGAGCCCGGCGGTGATGTTGCCGAAGTTGCCGCTGGGCACGCACACGACCGGCGCCGCACCGGCAGGCTGCGACGTCTGCCGCCGCCACTGCGCGTAGGCGTAGAAGTAATAGAAGGCCTGCGGCAGGAAGCGGGCGACGTTGATGCTGTTGGCGCTGGTCAGGCGCAGGCGGGCCTGGAGGTCGGCATCCATGAAAGCGTCCTTCACCAGTGCCTGGCAGTCGTCGAAGGTGCCGTCCACCTCGATGGCGGTAATGTTGCGCCCCAGCGTGGTGAACTGCTTCTCCTGTATCTCGCTCACCTTGCCGCGGGGATAGAGCACGTAGACGCGGATGCCCTCCACGCCCAGAAAGCCGTTGGCCACGGCGCTGCCCGTGTCGCCCGACGTGGCCACCAGCACGTTGACCTGGCCGGCGCCCTGGCGGCGGATGAAATGGCCCAGCAGGCGGGCCATGAAGCGCGCGCCCACGTCCTTGAAGGCCAGCGTGGGGCCGTGGAACAGTTCGAGAGACCAGATGCCGGGCGACACGCGGACGAGGGGGATGTCGAACGAGAGCGTGTCGCGCACGATGTCGTGCAGCGTCTCCTGCGGCACGTCTTCGCCAAAGAAGGCATCGGCCACGCGGCAGGCCATGTCGGCCAGCGGGAGGCGGTCTATCGTGTCGAAGAACTCGCGGGGAAGGGGCTGGATGCGCTCGGGCATGTAGAGGCCCTTGTCGGGGGCCAGTCCCCGCACTACGGCCTCCTGGAGGGTGGCGAGGGGGGAGGAATGGTTGGTGCTGTAATATTTCATAACGGAATGGTTTTAGTCGACGGACAGGTTCATGAACAGGTTGATAAACTCGTCTTCCTTCAACAGACCGCAGTCGCCGCCGGCGGCGGACGCCTCGTCGAAGGCCTGCGTGGCATCGGGCCGGATGCCCGGGTGCCAGACGAGGAAGGGCACGGGCTCGGCCGTGTGCGTGCGCAGGGCGCAGGGCGTGGGATGGTCGGGCAGGACGGCCAGGGCCACGGGTTCGGGCCACGCGCGCACTTCCTCGTAGATGGGGCCGACCACGCGGCTGTCCAGGTCCTCGATGGTGCGCAACTTCAGGGGGACGTCGCCCTCGTGTCCGGCCTCGTCGCTGGCCTCGACGTGCAGGTAGACGAAGTCGTCCGTGCGCAGCGCGTCGAGGGCGGCACGGGCCTTGCCCTCGTAGTTGGTGTCGTACAGGCCCGTGGCCCCCGGCACATCGACGCGGCGCAGTCCGGCATAGCGGCCGATGCCCCGGATGAGGTCGACGGCGGTGATGACGGCCCCGCTCCGCACCTGGGGGAAGCGCGCGGACAGTGTCTGCATCGCCGGGCGGTAGCCGGGGCTCCACGGCCAGATGCTGTTGGCCGGGTCTTGTCCGCGGGCGCGGCGGGCCTGGTTGACGGGATGGTCGCGCAGCAACTCTTGCGAGCGGAGGATGAGGCGACGAAGCAGGTCGGCCGTCTCGGCGGCGGTCATTCCCCCGGGGCCGGGCGCGGGGACGTCATTGGGCGCGTCGGCCTCAGGCCGGGGCAGGAGCGGGCGGAAGGGCTGGAGGGGAACGTCGTGCGGCGGCGTGCAGCAGACGTGCTTGTTGCCCCCGCGGACGACGAGGAGGTGGCGGTATTGCACGCCCGTGTGGAAGCTGACGCGCGCGTCGCCCAGGCGTTCTTGCAGGAAGCGGACGAGGGTGTCGGCCTCCTCCGTCGTGATGTGCCCGGCGGAATGGTTCTTCAGCACGTCGCCCTCGACACATACCAGGTTGCAGCGCATGGCCATGTCGCCCGGGCGCAGGTCGACGCCGATGCTGGCCGCCTCGAGGGGGCCGCGGCCTTCGTAGACGGCGGGGAGGTCGTAGCCGAGGACGGACATGTTGGCCACCTCGCTGCCGGGGTGGAATCCGGGGGCCACGGTGACGAGGCGGCCGCAGCGGCCTTCGCGCGCCAGCAGGTCCATCCAGGGGGTACGGGCGGCTTGCAGCAGGGTGCGCCCGCCCAGTTCGTCCACCGGCCAGTCGGCCATGCCGTCGCCCAAGATAATGAGATGTTTCATGTCGTTTCGCGTATTTAAAGTTATACTTAGGGGTTCGAGGGGCTGCCGCAGGGCCGTCGGAACTGCGCCATAGGGCCGTCAAAAACGCGCTATAGGGCGTTTATAACTGCGCTATAGGGGAGTTTTAACTGCGCTATAGGGCGTTTTCAACCGCGCTATAGCGCAGTTTCGGCGGCACTATGGGGCGACTCCGGGCGCGCGGTGTCAGACGTTGGCGATGCTCATAATGTCGGCGAAGACGCCCGCGGCGGTGACGTCGGCTCCCGCGCCATAGCCTTGTATCATCATCGGGTATTCGCGGTAGCGTTCCGTGGTGAGGAGGATGATGTTGTTGCTGCCCTCCAGTCCGTAGAACGGGTGTCCGGGGGCCACTTCCATCAGCCCGACGGAGGCCCGGCCGCCGTCCAGCCGCGCCACGAAGCGCCAGTGCTTGTGTTCGGCCTCCAGCCGGCGGCGACGTTCCTCGAAGGCGGCGTCCAGCGTGGGCACGCGCCGCCAGAAGTCGTCCAGCGAGCCTTCAAAGAAGTCGTCGGGCACGAAGAGGTTGCGCTCCACGTCGCTCTGCTCGATGCGGTAGCCCGCCTCGCGCGCCAGGATGACGAGCTTGCGGATGACGTCCTTGCCGCTGAGGTCGATGCGCGGGTCGGGCTCGGAATACCGCTCTTGCTGCGCCATGCGTATGGTCTGACTGAAGGGAACGTCGGCACTGAGCTTGTTGAAGATGTAATTGAGCGTGCCGCTCAACACGGCCTCTATCTTCAGTATCTTGTCCCCGCTGTGGATGAGGTCGTTGATGGTGTTGATGATGGGCAGGCCCGCGCCCACGTTGGTCTCGAACAGGTACTTGACGCCGCGCTGCCGGGCCGTCTGCTTCAGGCGGGCGTAGTTCTCGTAGGCCGACGAGGCGGCTATCTTGTTGGCCGCCACGACGGAGACGTTGTGCTGCAGCAGGTCCTGGTAGATGGCCGCCACTTCGGCGCTGGCCGTGCAATCGACGAAGACGCTGTTGAATATGTTCATGCCTACGACGCCCTCGCGCAGCCGCTGCGTGTCGCTGGCTTGGCCTCGCTCTTTCAGTTCGTCGCGGTAGCGGGCCAGGTCGATGCCCTCTCGGCAGAACAGCGAATGCGACGCGTCGGCGATGCCCACGACGTTGAGCTGCAGCCCGTTTTCCTGCATCAACCGCTGCCGTTGGCTGCGAATCTGCTCGATGAGCTTGCCGCCCACGGTGCCTATGCCGCAGATGAAGAGGTTGAGCACCTGGTATTCGGAGAGAAAGAAGGAGTCGTGGATGACGTTGAGCGACTTGCGCAGGTACTTGCTGTCCACGACGAAGGAGATATTGGTCTCGCTGGCGCCCTGCGCGCAGGCAATGACGTTGATGCCGTTGCGCCCCAGCGTGCCGAACAGCTTGCCGGCGATGCCGGGCGTGTGCTTCATGTTCTCGCCCACGATGGCGACGGTGGCCAGGTCTTTTTCGGCCTGCACGGGCGATATTTCGCCCATCTCGATTTCCTTGGCGAACTCCTCGCTCAGCACGCGGCAGGCCAGGTCGGCGTCGGCATTGCGCACCCCGATGGACGTGGAGTTTTCGGACGAGGCCTGCGACACCAGGAAGACGCTGATGCCGTTCTTGGCCAACGCCTTGAAGATGCGGTAGTTCACGCCAATGACGCCCACCATGCCCAGGCCCTGCACGGTGATGAGGCTCGTGTCGTTGATGGACGAGATGCCCTTGATGGCTTTGCTCTGCGGACTGCTCACCTCCTGCTTGATGACGGTGCCCGTTCCCTCGGGGTTAAAGGTGTTTTTGATAAGGATAGGTATGTTCTTGTGGCAGACGGGATAGATCGTGGGCGGATAGACCACCTTGGCGCCGAAGTTGCACAGTTCCGTCGCCTCCACGTAGCTCAGTTCGTTGATGGTATAGGCCGTAGAGATGACGCGCGGGTCGGCCGTCATGAACCCGTCTACGTCCGTCCAGATTTCCAGGCTGTCGGCATCCAGCGCCGCCGCGATAATGGCCGCCGTATAGTCCGAACCGCCGCGCCCCAAGTTGGTCACCTCGCCCGTATCTTTGTCCGTCGCGATGAATCCGGGCACCAAAGCCAGCGGAGGCAGTTCGCGGAAGGTTTCGCGCACCAGGCGGTTCGTCAGCTCCGTGTCCAGCACGTGCTTGGCAAACTTCTTTTCCGTCTTGATGAACTGCCGGGAGTCATACCAGCGGGCCCCCGTCAGCTGTGCCGCGATGATGGACGAAAGGCGTTCGCCGTAGCTCACGATGGTATCCGACGTTTTCTGCGACAGGTCTTTGATGAGATAAATGCCCTGGAAGATGTCCTTCAGCTCGTTGAGCAACTCTCCCACCCGCCGCTGCACGCTCATCTGCGCGTCGAATTCCGGAATCACCCGTTTCACCATCTCCACGTGCCGGGTGACGATTTCGCGAAACTCACCCTCGTAGGCCGCATCGCCCGCAGCCGCCATGCGCGACGTCTGTATCAGTTTGTCCGTGATGCCGCCCAAGGCCGACACCACCACGATGACCGGTTCGCGCCCGGCTTCCGCCTCGACGATTCGTTTCACACTCAATATGCTCTGCACGGAACCGACCGACGTTCCTCCGAATTTCAATACTTTCATTGTATGCTGTTTTAACGAAGTTACAGATTACTATATAATAATATGTATAAAGGGAACCCGCTTCCGGCGGGCGCCTCCGCTACGGGAGGAAAAAAGATGTGACTGAAAACTGTGTGTAACACGTAGAAACACGAAATACTATCCCTAACCCCGAAGGGTCATGGTACACATGAATGTGACGGTATGCGGATCATACTTGACCATAATCTCGTTTCTATCGCTTGTGGTTATAAAGACGTTGCAAATGTAACAATAAAAGCATTCAATCTATCACGTTCCCCGACTTTTTTGCGATAAAAATACAGAAAAAGAAGAAATAGACAGATATTAATCGTACCTTTGGACGCAAATAAGCAACGAAATGGCAAAAGAGAAGACAGTATACGTATGCAGCAACTGCGGGAACGAGTCGCCCAAATGGATAGGCAAGTGCCCCGCGTGCGGACAGTGGAACACCTATGTAGAAGAAATCGTACGCAAAGAGCCAGCTTCCAAATCGCCCGCGGCGGGACTGGCCAGAAGCAAGTCAAAGCCAGTGACACTGCACGACATCAATGCCGACGACGAACCGCGCATCGACCTGCACGACGACGAACTGAACCGCGTGCTGGGCGGCGGGCTGGTGCGGGGCTCGCTGGTGCTGCTGGGCGGAGAACCAGGTATCGGCAAGTCCACCCTCGTTCTGCAGACCGTGCTGCACATGCCCGAAAAACGCATCCTCTACATTTCAGGCGAAGAGAGCGCCCGCCAACTGAAACTGCGCGCCGACCGCCTGACAAAAACGCCCAGCGACTGCCTCATCGCCTGTGAGACCTCGCTGGAGCAAATCTTTGTCCACATCAAAAACACGCAACCAGACCTGGTAGTCATCGACTCCATCCAGACCATCTCCACCGAAGCATTGGAATCATCGCCGGGCAGCATCTCGCAAGTGAGAGAATGCGCCGCCGCCATCCTGCGCTCCGCCAAGGAGAGCCACACGCCCGTCATCCTCATCGGGCACATCAACAAGGAAGGAAGCATCGCCGGACCAAAGGTGTTGGAACACATTGTGGACACGGTACTCCAGTTCGAGGGCGACCAACACTACATGTACCGCATCCTGCGCAGCATCAAAAACCGCTTCGGCAGCACCGCCGAACTGGGCATCTACGAGATGCGGCAAGACGGCCTGCGACAAGTGAGTAACCCCTCCGAACTGCTGCTCAGCCAAGACCACGAAGGCATGAGCGGCGTGGCCATCGCATCGGCCATCGAGGGCATACGCCCCTTTCTTATCGAGACACAGGCCCTGGTGAGCAGCGCGGTGTATGGCAATCCGCAACGCTCGGCCACCGGCTTCGACACCCGACGCATGAACATGCTGCTGGCCGTGCTGGAGAAGCGCGTAGGATTCAAGCTGGCACAGAAAGACGTATTCCTCAACATAGCCGGCGGACTGAAGGTGAACGACCCGGCCATCGACCTGGCAGTCATCAGCGCCATCCTGAGCAGCAACATGGACGCGGCTATCGAAGCGGAGGTATGCATGGCAGGCGAAGTGGGACTGTCGGGCGAAATCCGCCCCGTGAACCGCATCGAGCAGCGCATCGGCGAGGCGGAGAAGTTGGGATTCCGCCGTTTCATCCTGCCCCGGCAAAACCTGCAAGGACTGAACACGGCGAAAATCAAGATAGAACTGGTGCCCGTGCGCAAGGTGGAAGAAGCCTTCCGCAGCCTCTTCGGATGAGGAAAGGCAGAAAACGGGCAAAAAAAATATAGGCCTCGCAATCATCGCGAGGCCTATATCGTATCAAACTATTCTCCGAGTGGTGGACGTTGACGGATTCGAACCGCCGACCCTCTGCTTGTAAGGCAGACGCTCTGAACCAGCTGAGCTAAACGTCCTTCTTTCGCCAACGGAAAGAGCAGAATCTTTTTCGGAGTGGTGGACGTTGACGGATTCGAACCGCCGACCCTCTGCTTGTAAGGCAGACGCTCTGAACCAGCTGAG